>CAZMOU010000086.1:0-19347 GCA_964567835.1 uncultured Chitinophaga sp.
CGTCCTCCTCGGCGAGGCGGGCGTGGGCAAGACGGCGATCGTCGAGGGCCTCGCGCAGCGCGTCGTCGACGGGCACGTCCCGGAGCTCCTCGCCGACCGGCGGATCGTGGTCCTCGACCTGGCGATGATGGTCGCCGGCACGAAGTACCGCGGCCAGTTCGAGGAGCGGATCAAGGCGGTGATGAACGAAGTCCGCCGGGCGAAGAACACGATCCTCTTCATCGACGAGCTCCACACCCTCGTCGGTGCCGGCGGTGCCGAGGGGGCCATCGACGCCTCGAACGTCCTCAAGCCGGCGCTCGCCCGTGGCGAGATCCAGTGCATCGGGGCCACCACGCTCGACGAGTACCGCAAGTACATCGAGAAGGACTCGGCCCTCGACCGGCGCTTCCAGATCATCATGGTTGAGCCGGCGACGAAGTCGGAGGCGGTCGAGATCCTCAAAGGACTGCGCGACCGCTACGAGAGCCACCATCGCGTGCAGATCTCCGACGCCGCGCTCGAGAGCGCCGTCGAGCTCTCCAGCCGCTACATCACCGGCCGCTGTCTCCCCGACAAGGCGATCGACGTCGTCGACGAGGCCGGGGCCCGCGTCCGCCTCAAGGCGATGACCAAGCCGCCGGATCTGAAGGAGATCGACGAGGAGGTGGACCGCCTCAACAAGGAGAAGGAGGAGGCGGTCGCCAACCAGGACTTCGAGAAGGCGGCGGCGCTGCGCGACCAGGCCGACAAGCTGAAGAAGAAGAAGCAGAACATGACCCGCGACTGGCGCGACAAGTCGCGCGAGGCCGACGGCGTCGTCGACGAGGAGGTGGTGGCCGAGGTCGTCTCCAAGATGACCGGCATCCCGCTCACGCGCATGTCGACCGAGGACAGCAAGCGCCTGATGGCGATGGAGGACGAGCTCCACCGGAAGGTCATCGGCCAGAACGAGGCGATCAAGAGCGTCTCGAAGGCGGTGCGGCGCAGCCGTTCCGGGCTCAAGGATCCGAAGCGGCCCACCGGCTGCTTCATCTTCGCCGGCCCCACCGGCGTGGGGAAGACGCTCCTGGCCAAGGCGCTCGCCCAGTTCATGTTCGGCGACGCCGACGCGCTCATCCAGATCGACATGAGCGAGTACATGGAGAAGCACAACGTCAGCCGCCTGATCGGCGCGCCGCCGGGCTACGTCGGCTTCGAGGAGGGGGGGCAGCTCACCGAGAAGATCCGCCGCCGTCCCTACTCCGTGGTGCTCCTCGACGAGATCGAGAAGGCCCATCCCGACGTCTTCAACATGCTGCTGCAGGTGATGGAGGAGGGGCGGCTCACCGACAGCTTCGGCCGCAACGTCGACTTCCGGAACACGATCCTGATCATGACGACGAACGCCGGCGCCGAGGCGATCAAGAACGAGTCGGCGTTCGGGTTCCAGAAGCCCGACGACGACTCCGGCTACGACAGCATGAAGGGACGCGTCAACGAACGGATCGAGAAGTTCTTCCGCCCCGAGTTCCTCAACCGCGTCGACGACGTGATCGTGTTCCACCACCTCACGGTCGAGGATCTCAAGCAGGTGATCGACATCGAGCTCTCGAAGGTCCGCGAGCGCCTCGGCGAGCGCGGTCTCAAGCTCGAGCTCACCGACGAGGCGAAGAAGTTCCTCATCAAGAAGGGCTCGGACACCGATTTCGGTGCCCGTCCGCTCCGTCGGGCGCTCGAGAACTACATCGAGGACCCGGTCTCCGAGGAGCTCCTCAAGGGGGAGTTCGCCGGCAAGGACACGATCCAGGTCGATTGCGTCGAGGTGGCGGACAAGAAGCAGCTCAAGTTCACGGGCCTCGTCACGGCCGAGCCGGTGACCGCCGGCGGATCGGCCCCCGACGCGGCGGAGTGACGGGCTCCCGGGACGACGATCGCCCGCGGCTTCCGACCCGGGCCGGCGCCACGCGCCGGCCCGGCGTCGTTTCCGGATACATCCCCGGCGTCAGGGCCCCGAGGGGGGCGATGGGGCGGCATCGGCGAGGCGTGCGGCATGGGACTCGGCGACCGACACGCCCTGGATCCGCGCCGTGCCGTCCACCGAGGCCGACGCGAGGAGACGGCCGTCGGGGCTGACGGCGACCTTCGTCACTTCCGCGGTGTGGGGCTGGAGGAGGAGCACTTCCGAGCCGTCGTCGACGTCCCAGATCCGGACCGAGCCGTCCATGCACGCCGTCACCAACCGGCTCCCGTCGGGGCCGAAGACGGCGTCGGTGACGCCCGCCGACGCGCCGGCGAGTTCGAGGAGCGGTTCCCCCGTCGCGACGTCGCGGATGGTGATCGGCTCCCTGCCCGCCGTCACCACGAGACGGCGGCCGTCGGGGCTGAACACGCGGCGTGCATGCTTGCCGGCCGGACCGCGCAGGCATGCGCGCTCGGCTCCGCTGCGCCGGTCCCACAGCCGCGTGGTGCCATCCGCGGCACCGGTGGCGATCACCTCGCCGTCGGGGCTGATGGCGAGATCGACGAGCGCCCCGTCGCCGCCGCCGAGGACCGCCCGGCACGAGCCGTCCGCGGGATCCCACATCCGCGCCGTGCCGTCGGTCGACGCCGTGACGACCGTCGAGCCGTCCGGGCTCGCCACCACGCCGACGATCCCGGCGGTATGACCGGTGAACGTGGCGATGCACCCGCCACCGGCCACGCTCCACAACCGGGCCGTGTCGTCGCGCGACCCGCTGACGACCCGTTCGCCGTCCGGCATGAAGGCGAGGCACGTGATGCGGTCGTCGTGGACCCGCCGCAGGTCCCGCTCGGTCCCCCCCCGCCAATCCCGGAGGAGCAGGTCGCCATCCTGGCTCCCCGCGGCGACACGGGTGCCGTCGGGACTGACCGCGAACGACCACCTGCCGCGGGCACGCGCGGACGAGGATCCGGCCGTCCGCCCGGCGACCGCGTCGATCACTTCCACGCCGCCGCGCTGCGACCCGACGACGACTCGTTCCCCGTCGCGGGCGAAGGCCACGAACCCGAGCGGTGCGGGCCCGTCGTGGAGACGTTCCACCGAGGCCACGAGCGCCGGATCCCACAGCCGGAGGGTGCCGTCTCCGCCGGCACTGGCCATGCGCATGCTGCCGGGCCGGAAACCGATCCAGCCGACCACGCCCCGGTGACCGACGAGCGTCGACCCGAGCGCGCCCGTGCCGACGTCCCAGCAGCGGATCGCCCCCTCCCCGTCGGCGGCGGCCACGATCGCCGCATCGGGCGAGAACGCGAGCGCCGAGAGCGCGGCGTCGTGGCCCGATAGTTCGTGGACGAGCCTGCCGCTGGCCGTCTCCCACAGCCTCACCGTGCGGTCGAGGGAGGCCGTGGCGACGAACCGGCCGTCGGGACTCACCGCGAGGCACGCGATGCCGTCCCGATGCCCGAGCAGGACCGCCACGTCGGTCGAGGTGCGATGCGACCAGATCACCCCCCGGCCGCCGGCCGCCCCGGTCACGACGAGACTCGAGTCGGGCGCGAAGGCGATCGTCCTCACGGCGGACCGGTGCATCCGCCGCGGCGAGACGAGCCGGCCGTCGGCGGCGTCCCACAACCGGACGGTGAAGTCGTCACCCCCGGTCGCGATGCGCGAGCCGTCCGGGCTCCACGCGATCGCGTGGACCGCCTTGCGATGCCCGACGAGGTCGCCCGCGGGACTGCCGTCGGGGATGTTCCAGAGCCGCACTTCGCCGCGCGCGGCGGCGGTGGCGATCCGGCGGCCGTCGGGGCTCGCGGCGATCGCCAGGATCGCCCCCTCGCTCCCCCGGATCGAGGCCCGGAGGCCCCAGGTCGCCATGTCCCACAGCCGCACGTTGCCGTCGGCCGACGCGGTGGCGAGGAGGTCGCCTCCGGGAAGGAACGCCACGGCGTTGATCGCCGCCCAGTGCCCGGAGAGGGTGGCGAGCGCCGCTCCCGTCCCGGCGTCCCACACCCGTGCGGTCCGATCCCTGCCGGCGGAGACGAGCAGGCGCCCGTCCGGGCTGTGGGCGGCGGCGACCACCGATCCCTCGTGGCCGGGGAGCATGGCCAGCGACCGGTCGAGTCGGGCCCGCAGGCATTCGAGCTCGATGGGGAGCGGACCCTGCGGATGCCGCTCCCGGAACAGCCCCGCGGCCTCGCCGAAGAGATCCGAGGCCCGCGCCACGTCGTTGCGCTCGACCGCCGAGGCGAGACGCTGCACGTCGGCCACGTAGAGCCGCCGCCGGGCCGCGTCGCGCTCGATGCGCAGCTCGTCGGAGGCGATCGCCTCCGACCGGCGGGCGGCCTCGGCGAGCCAGGCGTACCGCGCGATCCCGGCCACCGCCACGACGAGCCCGAGGAACACGCCGGCGATCGAAGCCGCCACCACCCGGTGCCGTCGCGCGAGCGCCGCGAGGCTCTCGGAAAGGCCCGGCGCCGTCGCCAGCACCGGCGCCCCCGCGAGGAATCGCCCCAGATCGTCGGCGAGTTCGCGCGCCGTCGGATAGCGCTGGGCGGGATCCTTCCGCAGGCAGCGGTCGACGACGCGCGACACCGGCGGGGGGATCGTCCGGTCGCACGACACGAGCGGCGCGGGGTCGGCACCCTGCACCAGGGCCACGATCTCCGGGAGGAGCCGGCCACGCACGTCGTACGGCGGCCGGCCGGCGAGGACCTCGTAGGCCACGAGTCCGAGCGCGTAGACGTCGGCCGCCGCCCCGACCTGTCCCATGCCGCCGAATTGCTCCGGGCTCATGTACTGCCAGGTGCCGACGATCTGCCCGGCCTCGGTGAGCGCCGTGGCCTGCGTGCCCTCGGCATCGACGCCGCGTGCCCAGCCGAAGTCGATGATCCTCGGTGCGCCGGCGGCGTCGACGAGGATGTTCGCCGGCTTGAGATCGCGGTGGACGACGCCGCGAGTGTGGGCATGGGCCATCGCCTCGCAGACGCCCCGCAGCAGTTCCACGCGGGCCCGCGTGCCGAGGCCGGCGACCGCGTCGGTGATCCTCCCCGCCCCCTCGATGAACTCGGTGACGAGGTAGGGCGTCTCCCGGCCGTCGACGACGCGCGTGCCCACGGCGTGGACGGCCGCGATCCCCGGATGGGAAAGCCGCGCGAGAAGGCGTGACTCGCGCTGGAAGCGGGAGACCGTGGAGGGCCCGGCGAGTTCGCGCCGGATCACCTTGACCGCGACCCACCTCCCCACGCCCGCCTGCCATCCCTCGTAGACCTTCCCGAAGCCCCCCTCCCCGACCAGTCGGGTGATCGTGATGCCGCCGAACGTCGTCCCGAGGAACGGATCGGGGGCGGTCGGCTCGTCGTCGCCCGCCGCGACCCGGGCCTCGGGGATGTCCGCCTCCCGCCAACCGTCGGCGGCGGGCCGGTCGGGGAGTCCGCCGTCGGTCTCGTGGACGTCGAGCAGTTCCGCGACCGCGCGTCGCAGCACGTCGTCGCCGGCGCAGGCAAGGTCGAGATAGGCGTCTCGCTGACCGCGGTCGGCGATCGCGAGGGCGGCCTCGAAGATCTCGACCTCGCGCATCACGTCTCCGCGGGCGCTTCCCCGGCGGCGACGCCCCCTTCCCCCGCCCTGCGGAAATGGCGACCGAACCAGGCGCGGGCGTAGGCCCAGCGCCGATCGACCGTGCGCCGCGGCACGCCGAGGAGGGTTGCCACCTCGGGCACCGTGAGGCCGCCGAAGTAGCGGAGGCGCACGACGTCGGCGGCGAGGCGGTCGGCGGCGGCGAGCGAATCGAGGAGGTCGTTCACCATCACGATCTCCAGCCCGACGTCCGGGACGGCGAGGCCGAGGGCCGAGATCTCGAACCGTACCCCCCTGCCGCCGCCGCGCTTCGTCGCGTTCCGCCGCCGCGCGGCGTCGATGAGGATCCGCCGCATCGCCTCGGAGGCGGCGGCGAAGAAGTCGGCGGGGGAGGCCCAGCGCTCGCCGGCGACCCCGCCCATGATCCGCACCACCGCCTCGTGCGTGAGGGCCGTCACCTGGAGGGAGTGGCCGGCGCGCTCGGAGGCGAGCCGCCCCGCGGCGATCTTCCGCAACTCGTCGTAGAACAGCGGCACGAGCCGGGCGGTGGAGAGCGTTTTGACCTGCCCGCCGTCGTCGGCCGGGCCGTGCGGCGTCACCGTCGCGAGCGCGGCGCCGTCGGTCGCGGGGAACGCCTCACCGACGGTCGACATGGGGGGCCTCCTGGCCGCCGGGCTCCGACCCGGCAGGCCTCCATCCTAGGGGCGGTCACCCCATCCGCAAGATTCCGTAAGGGAACGGCCCGAACGCCCGGGAAAACAGTCGTTTTCCGGTTGACCCCAGGCTTCCTGGAACACTTGCCGGATCGCAATGGATTTTTTTGACGCGATGCGTCGGGGAACCACGCCAAATGTTTAGGTCCTGTTTTCACGTCACCGGGTTCCAGTGACCGAACGGCCTCCTCGAGGATTCCGATGTCGCGATCCTGTTTGGACCACGAACCCGAAGCCTACCGGTACATCCCCGGCTCGTCATGGCTTCGTGTCGTCCTGGCCGCCGTGCTCTGCTTCGGCTCCATAGGAAAAGCGAAATCGACGGTGGCGGCAGATTACTGGACCGGCGCCTCGAATCTGTACTGGAACACGCCCGGCAATTGGTCGCTTGCCGCCGTGCCGAACTCCGGACAAACCGCGATTTTCGATAGCGGCACGAGCACGGCGTGGGCGGCGAACATCGTCCTTCGCGCGACATCGGGCACGGCCGCGGGAATCCGTTTCATCGGCAGCACGGGCTACCAACTCAATCCGGATCATTCAGCCGGAGCCGTCACGCTCACGCTCGCGAACGGCGAGGTGTGGAACCAAGCCACGTCGGGTACCCAGACGATCGCGATCCCACTCGTTCTCGGAGCGAATGGAACGTTCACCGTCGATTCGACAGGCTCCAATCTCGTCATCAGCGACACCCTCCGCGAGGAAGGCAGCGGCAGGACGCTCACGAAGTCCGGCCCGGGAATGCTCGCCATGAATGGGGGCAACAGCTACACAGGCGGCACGATCATTGAAGCCGGAACCATGGTCGTCGGGCCCGCCGGTTATTTGACCGGCGACGTGGCCGTCGCTGCCGGTGCGACCCTCGCCTTCAATCGCAGCTCGAAGTTCACCTATGAAGGAATCATCTCCGGCTCCGGTAGCTTGACCAAGACGGCGTCGTCGATACTTACCCTGACCGGATCGAACAGCTACACGGGCCTGACAACGGTCTCCAGCGGTGCGATCGCCATCAGCGGCGCGACCGGATCGATCGCCGGAGACGTGATCGTCGGAAGCGGAGCGAGTCTCACCTTCAGCCGCACGTCCAACCTGACGTACGGCGGCGCTGTCTCCGGCAGCGGGTCGCTCATCCAGGCCGGGGCGTCGACGCTCACGTTCACCGGCTCGAACGCGTACACCGGCGGAACGACGATCTCCTCCGGCACGCTCCAGATCGGAAACGGTGGGACCAACGGCTCGATCGGCGGCAATGTCACGAACAACGCCACCCTCACATTCAACCGCTCCGACGCCCTCACCCACTCCGGCACGATCGCTGGTACTGGTTCCGTCACGAAGTTGGGTGCGGGCCGCCTTACGCTCACCGGGCCCAATACCTACTCCGGCGGCACGAATGTCCACGCCGGCACCCTCGTCCTGGGCGATGCCAATGCAATCGGCACCTCCGGCACGATCTCATTCGGCGGCGGCACGCTCCAGTTCTCCGCGAGCAACACCACCGATTACTCGAGTCGCTTTTCGTCAGCCGCTAGCCAGGCCTACAAACTCGACACCAGCGGCCAGAACGTCACGCTCGGCACCGGACTCGCGAGCGCCGGGGGGACGTTGACGAAGCTCGGCGCCGGCACGCTCACCCTCACCGGCTCCCACGGCTACACCGGCCCCACCACCGTCCACGCCGGCACGCTCGCGCTCGACGGCACGCTGTCGAGCAGCGCCGTGACGGTCCAAGCCGGCGGAACCCTGCAAGGCAACGCTTTCCTCGGCTCGAGCCTCTCCGTCTCCGGCACGCTCTCCCCGGGAAACAGCCCCGGCACCGTCACCGCGGGATCGCTGTCACTCCAGGCCGGCTCGACCACCCTCATGGAGATCGCCGGCGGCGGCACGGCCGGGACCGACTACGACACGATCGTCGTCACCGGTTCGAGCGGCCCCACGTACGGTGGCACCCTCGCCATCTCGTTCTCGAGCTCCAGTCCCTTCGCCGACGGCACCCGTTTCCACCTCTTCCAGTTCGGCGGAGCGGCCACCGGCGACTTGAGCGCCATCACCCTCGCCGGGAGCGGCCCCTACGCGGCGCTCGCGTTCTCCCTGAATCCCGACGGCTCCTGGTACTCGACCGACACCGCCGCACACCAGTACCTCAAGTTCAGCCCCGTCACCGGAGACCTCGTCGTCGTCCCCGAGCCATCCACCTGGGTCGCCGCCGCCTCGGGAATCGCCCTCGCCGCGTCTCTCGCCCGTAGACGCAGGGCCTGACACCCCCCCCGTCCTCCCCAGACCCCCGGGCCTGACGACCGCCCGCACGACCGGCTCAAGTTGCCGAGCCGTTCGATCCGATGCCACCCGCCATGGAGAGCCGCGTCCCCGCGCGGTCCGTCGCGCCATGGCATCCGCCCCCACCGATCTCGCACCCGCGCCCGCCCCGGTCCACCCCGAGGGGATCGCCGACTGGTTCGCCGGCCAGATCGCGAACCTCGGCGCCTTCGTCCTCGACCGGATCGCGGGGATCGGCGACGTGACGATGTTCTCGCTGCGCACGCTCCTCTGGATCTTCGCCCGCCGGCAGCGGCGCGACGTCCTCCTCCCCGCCTTCTACCAGATCGGCGTGCTGTCGCTGCCGGTGGTGGCGCTGACGGGGCTGTTCATCGGCATGGTGCTCGCCGTCCAGAGCTTCGCGCAGTTCAAGGCCCTCGGCCTGCAGACGCGACTCGGCTCCGTCATCAACCTGTCGCTGGTGCGCGAACTCGGCCCCGTCCTCGCCGCCACCATGCTCGCCGGCCGCGTGGGGAGCGCCATGGCCGCGGAACTGGGGACGATGCGCGTCACCGAGCAGATCGACGCCCTGGAGAGCATGGGTGCCAACCCGATCTACTACCTCGTCGTCCCCCGCTTCCTCGGCTGCCTGGTCCTCATCCCCACGCTGACGGTGATGGCCGACTTCATGGGGGTGCTCGGCGGCTACCTCTACTCGAACCTCGTCCTCGGCATCGACTCCCACCACTACTGGAACAACTCCCGCGAGTACGTCGACGCCTTCGATTTCCTGATGGGAATCTTCAAGAGCCTGTTCTTCGGGGCGGCGATCGCGCTGGTGAGCTGCCATCACGGCTTCCACAGCGAGTCGGGCGCCGAGGGGGTGGGTCGCGCTGCCACCAACGCCTTCGTCCACTCCTTCGTGCTGATCCTCGTCCTCGACCTGTTCCTGGGAATGGGGCTCAACGGCGTCCACGATCTGCTCCGTCCCGAAGGCCCGCGGAGGCTCCTCTAGATGCCCTCCGCCGCGACGCCGACCGCCGATCCCGCGACCGGCCCCGTCCTCGAGGTCGACCGTCTCGGCGTGCGCTTCGGCGCCCAGGAGGTGCTCCGCGACGTCAGTCTCACGATCGGCGCGGGCGAGACGCTCGTCATCCTCGGGGAGAGCGGCTGCGGCAAGACGGTGCTCCTCAAGACCCTCATCGGCCTGGTGCGGCCCTCGACCGGGGCGGTGCGTTTCGAGGGCCAGCCGATCGCCCGACTCGGCGAACGCCAGATCGCCCACCTCCGCACGCGCTACGGGTTCGTGTTCCAGGGTGCGGCGCTGTTCGACAGTCTCTCGATCTTCGACAACATCGCCTTCCCGCTCCGCGAGCACACACGCCTGCCGGAGGGGCAGATCGCCGAGATCGTCGACGATCTCCTCGCCGAGGTGGGGCTGCCGCGGTCGGCGGCGGCGAAGAAGCCGGTGCAGCTCTCCGGCGGGATGCGGAAGCGGGCCGGGCTGGCCCGGGCGCTCGCGCTCGAGCCCCCGGTCGTCCTCTACGACGAGCCGACCACAGGCCTCGATCCCATCATGACCGACGTGATCGCCGAGTTGATCCTGAAAGTCGGCCACCGCGGGGGCGTGACCAGCATCGTGGTGACGCACGACATGCACACCGCGCGGAAGGTCGCCGACCGGATCGTGATGCTCTATCCCCTCTTCCGGCTGCGGCCCGACGACCCGCAGATCGTCTTCGAGGGGACGCCCGCCGATCTCGACCGCAGCCGTGACCCGCGTGTCCGCCAGTTCGTCGAGGGTCGTGCGGGCAACCGGCTCACGGAGCTGCGCGACGAGCAGGAGCGGCACGACCGGGGGGCCGCGGCGCACGCCGTCCGGCAGGGCGAAGGGGCGGGGGAAGACGTCACCGGAGGGGGGGAAACGTGAACGACCGCGTCATGCAGTTCCGCGTCGGCGTGATGGTGCTCGCCACCGCGATCATCGCCGGGATCCTCGTCGTCCTCTTCGGCGACCTGCCCTCGCTCGTGCAGCGGACCTACCCCCTGCGGATGAACTTCTCCGACGCCCGCGGCGTGGCCCCGGGCACCCCGGTGCGCAAGAACGGCATCCTCGTCGGCCGCGTCGCCACCGTGGCCCTCGACGAAAAGGGGGGGGTGAACGTCATCGCCGACATCGACTCCACCGTGCCGATCTACAAGGACGAGGAGGCGAGGATCTCCGGATCGCTGCTCGGCGACGCGGAGATCTCGCTCGTCCCCGGCGTGATCCTGCCGCAGCGCGAGAAGATCGGCGCCCAGGACGTCGTCCGCGGGGCCACGTCGCGGAATCCCTTCGAGGTCTTCGCCTCCCTCGAGCCCAAGCTCGGCGCCGCGCTCGACTCGCTCGTCCAGGCGAGCGATTCCGTCTCGCGCCTCTCCGCCAACCTCGATCGCACGCTCCTAGCCCCGGAGAACAACGACCGCTTCCAGCAGCTGGTGCGCAAGACCGAGACCGCGCTCGACGAGTTCTCCATGGCGATGAACAACATCAACGCCGTGGTGGGCAACGCCGCGGCGCGCGAGGAGATCCTCGACACCATCGGTGCCCTGCCCGAGGTGATCGCCGACCTGCGGAGCACCGTCAAGGGGATCGGGACGACCGTCGAGGCCGCCGACCGCAACCTCCGCAACCTCGAGGGGCTCACCAAGCCCCTCGGCGACCGGGGGGCCGACATGGTGGCCCAGATCGACAAGACGATCGGCCGGCTCGACGAGGTCCTCCAGCAGGCGGCCATGTTCACCCGCGCCCTGGGGGAGTCGCAGGGCACCCTCGGCAAGCTCGTCCGCGACCCGAAGGTCTACGACGAGCTCACCGAGGCGGTGTGCAACGTCAATCACCTGACGCGCGAACTGCGCCCGATCGTCGACGACGTGCGCGTGTTCACCGACAAGATCGCCCGCCATCCGGAGCAGCTCGGCGTCCGCGGCGCCCTCGACCGCCGCCCTCCCGGCATCAAATGACCCCCCGGCGTCGGTCAGACGCCGGAGTGGATCGGCACCTCGGTGTCCATCGCCCGGAGGTACTCGGCCACCATCTCGCCGAAGCGGGCCTTCACGTCGGCGGAGAGGTTCTTGTACCCCGTGACCCGGCCGCGGCACTTCGCCGATCCGCAGCGGCACGGTCCCCCGAGGTGCTCCACCTCGTACTCGAAGGTGTCGTAGTCGATGGTGATCTCCTCCCCGGCGGCGATCCGCCGGATGGCCTCGATGACGATCTCGCGCTCCGCCACGCGCACCCGGACCATGCAGTTGGGATCGCAGGAGTGGTTGGTGTGGATGATCGGACCGTCGGGCATGACGTGGGTGGCCGAATCGACCTGCATCGTGTAGCGGGTCCGCGTGGGGGAGAGCGGCCCCCACGACCGGAGCACCGCCTCGCCGACGGCGATCTCGCGCACGGCGTGGATGCCCCGTCCGAGGCGGCCCGTCCGCACCTCCACCGGCTCGCCGGGGCCGGCCTGGCGGTCGTGCGGCCCCGCGATCGAACAGCCGGCGAGTTCGTCGAAGGTCGTCTCCTTGAGCCGGCCGCCGTAGCGGGCATGGAGCCAGGGGATCGTCTGCTCGATCGTGTCGGGCTGGAGGAGGACCAGTTCCCCGACGCGTGCCGCGTCGAGGACGAGCGCCGCGGCCTCGGCCCACGTGCCTCCGAACGCCACCTCCACCGGCCGGTCGGCCGGCATCCCCTCCTGCACGCCGCGCGTGATCAGCGCCGTGATCTCACCCGGCTTCCGGCCACGCATGTAGGCGTCCTCGTACACGACCACCCTGCCGAAGAGGCGCCCGAGCATCCGCCCCTGGTCGAGGATGTCGTCGTCGCGACGGTCGCCGGCGGCCGAATAGACAGCGGTGAGCCGCTCGTGGGGCAGTCGCTCCATCGCCGCGCAGATCTGCTCGAGCGAGGCGGGGTTGTGGCCGTAGTCGCAGACGATGCCCACGCCGTCGAGCGAGAGGAGATTGAAGCGGCCGGGTGATCCGGTCATGCCGGCGGGGAAGGTCTCCAGACCGAGGCGGACGAGTTCCAGCGGCACCCCCAGCCGCCAGGCGGCGGCGGCGGCGGCGAGGACGTTGTCGACCTGGAAGCCGATCGCCCCGCGGTGCACCAGCGGCACCCGGTCGAGGTGCGCGAGCCTGGTCTCGCGCGGTCCGTCGCAGAGGACGATCCAGCCGTCGCGCACGGTGGCCGCCAGCCCCCCCTTGGCCAGGTGCTCGACCACGAGCGGGGCCTCGGGATCGCGCGAGAAGTAGACCACCTGCCCGCGGCACCACTGCTGCATGTCGACCACGAGCGGATCGGCGGCGTTGAGGACCGCGGCCCCCGACTCGCGCACGGCGCACACGATCGCCCCCTTCACCCAGGCGAGCTTCTCGGGGGTGTCGATGTCCGCCATGCCGAGATGGTCGCCCGTGCCGATGTTCGTCACCACCGCGACGTCGCAGAGATCGAAGCCGCACCCCTCCCGGAGGATGCCCCCGCGCGCGGTCTCGAGGACGGCCGTGGTGACGGAGGGGTTGGCGAGGACGCGGCGGGCGCTCTGCGGGCCGCTGCAGTCGCCGGAATCGATCTTCCTGCCGCCCACCCAGATGCCCTCGGTGCAGGTGGTGCCGACGGTGGCGCCCCCCACGGCGGCGAGATGCGAGAGGAGGCGGACGACGGTCGTCTTGCCGTTGGTGCCGGTGACGGCGGCGACGGGGATACGGCCGTCGTCCCCCGGGGCGAAGAGCGTGTCGACGATGCTCGCGCCCACGTCGCGCGGCTTGCCCACCGCGGGCTCGAGGTGCATGCGCAGCCCCGGTCCGGCGTTGACCTCGATGAACACGCCTCCCTGCGCCTCGAGCGGCCGGGAGATGTCGGTGGCCATGCAGTCGATACCGGCCACGTCGAGGCCGACGATCCGCGCCGCCTCCACGGCCCTGGCCGCGACGTCGGGATGGACGACGTCGGTGACGTCCTCGGCCGTGCCGCCGGTGCTCAGATTGGCGTTGCGCCGCAGGAGCACGGTGACGCCGGCGGCGGGCACCGAGTCGGGATCGAGCCCCTGCTCGGCGAGCACCCCGAGCGCCACGTCGTCGAGCGGCACCGGGCTCAGGCTCCCGGCATGATCGCCGCAACGGCGCGGATCCTCGTTGACCTTCGCCACCAGCGCGCGGACGGTGGACGTGCCGTCCCCGGTGACCTCGGGGGGCCGCCTCCGCGCCGCCGCCACGAGCGCCCCACCGACGACGAGGAGCCGGTAATCGTCGCCGGCGCAGGAACGCTCGACGACCACCGTCGACTCCTCCGCCCGCGCCACCTCGTACGCCTTCTCCACTTCCTCGCGGGTGGTGAGGTTCACCGACACGCCGCGTCCCTGGTTGCCGTAGCGCGGCTTGACGACGACCGGGGCGCCGATCTCCTCGGCGACCGCCCAGGCCTCGGCGGCGTCGGCCACAGGCCGCCCCTCGGGCACCGGGATGCCGGACTCGGCGAGCAGCGTGCGCGTCAGCTCCTTGTCCTGCGCGATCGACTCGGCGATGGCGCTGGTGCGGTCGGTCTCGGCGGCCACGATGCGCCGCTGCTTGGCGCCGATCCCCAGGCGCACCATCGAGCCCTCGGTGAGGCGCCGGTGCGGGATGCCGCGGGCGGCCGCCGCCTCGACGATCGAGCGCGTGCTGGGGCCGAGCTGCACGTCGAGGAGCACGCCGCGCAGCCGGCGGATCTCCGCCTGGACGTCGAACGGTTCGCCCGAGATCGCGCACATGACCAGCCGGTGGGCGGTGTGCATGCACTCGATGGCGAACGGCTCCTCGTTGTATTCCACCACGACCCTGTAGACCCCCGGCGTCGACGTCTCACGCGCCCGACCGTATCCGACCACGCTGCCGGCGAGCGACTGCAACTCGATCGTGACGTGCTCGAGGACGTGGCCCATCCAGGTCCCGGTCCGCAGCCTCTGGAAGAAGCCGCCCCGCGCCCCGATCGAGCAGCGGTGCTCGATCATCGAGGGGAGCCACTCCATGATCCGATCGTTGAACCCCGGGAGCGTATCGGAGGGATACTGCTCGAGGTGCCCGAGGTCGACGAGGGCCTCGAGGACCGGGAACCGCGTCCACTGATTGGGACCGCGCAGGGCACGGATCGACTTGATCTCCATGGGAGTTGGTGTCTTCAGGCCGGAGCGCAGACGCGTGCGGCGGCCGGGAGGGGGTGCGTCGGGCCCCTGCCGCCGGACGATCCGGAGGCTTGGGGGACACGAACCTGCACCGATCGAGGGCTGCCTGCCGGGCGCGTCGCCCGGCAAGCGCGGTTGGTAGCGGTGGGCATGGGTGGAGGGGATGGCGCCGTCAGGGCGGCGAGTGGGACCCCGATACCCGGGTGTGTTCGCGCCGGCGGGGAACGACCCCCGTCAACCGCACCGGCCCGAAGAGGCGGGCGGGATTCCGGACGGCCCCGGGGATGGCTCCCGCGGAGGACGGCGACCGGGAGGGCGACGGCGGGGAGCGGCGTCCCCCGAGGCATCGTCGCCGGTGGGAAAGCCCGCGACTCGCGCGGGGAGGAGACACGCCCTGGGGGGCGGGTCTCCAGGCTTTCGGACCGTCCGGTGAAGGACTGTCGTCTGCCGTGGAGTCGGAGGCGTCGGGACCGGAAAGCGGGTCCGATGTCTTCCCTGGTCCAGAACGCGAAACCGACGACGAACCGGCCGTGATGGCCATGGGTCGAAGTTTTCCCCAGCCGGGAGACCGACCGACATCGCCGCGCGTCTCACGGACGCACGCTTGAGCGCGATGCCCGTTCCTTCCGGCACCTCGGAACGAATCAACCGACGAAACCTGCGGACGATTTCGGGTGCCCGCCGCGTGCCGGAATCAGCGGCCCGCGGCGTGCACGGTGAGCAAGTCTACGCTTCGCCGACACGAATGCGAATCCTCGGATGACATTCGGAACGGGGTGCAGTTTTCGTGCCAACCATCCCCGGTGGGGGTCGGTGGACGGCACGCTCGCGGGACGCCTCGGGGCGCACCGCGGCAAACCCCGCGTTCCGGACGTCGCTCCCCCTTCCGGCGGCAACCGGGGAGCGTCCCGGCCCCCGGCCCGTGCCCGCCTCGAACTTGAAAAAATCTCCTCCCTGCGGACCCCTTTTCTTCCCTCCGGTAACGTACGGTTGATTCGGACGGCCGCGGGACGAATCTTGTCCGTGCCCCCCGGCGGCCGTCCGAATCGGTACCACCCCCGTTCCCGGCACCCGGGCCGCCCCCCGGTCCGTCACCGCTTCCAGCGTCTCCATGCCCCCCAGCGATCCCTCCGCCTCCCGTCGGACCGTCGGCACCGGGACGGGGTCGGTGGCCCCCCTGACGCCGATCGTCGAACGCTTCGTGCCCGAGCCGGGCGAGGTGGTCAGGGCCACGGCGCGGTTCGATCTCGACGAGCGCATGCGGTTCACCGACGGCTGGCTCGCCCTCACCGACCGGCGCCTCGTCGGTGATCGGCCCGCCTCGAGCGACGGCACGGAAGCGACCGCCGACGGGATCCGCTCCTGGCCGCTCGACGCGCGCACGCGCGTCGACGTCCGCATCCGGGGGGGCGTCGGACGACTGGAGGTGTCCCGCGACGGAGCCGTGGCGGCACGCTGGCTGTTCACCGCGGCGCAGGCCAAGGCGATCCATGCGCTCGAGGACGCCTTCGACCAGCGTCACCACGCCGGCGCGGGCACGCGGGCCGACACCGGCGAGGCCGCCGACGCGACGCCCCCCGAACCGGCGCCGGCCCCCCTCCGCCACCGCGACGCCCCGGACGACGACGAGGGAGTGGGCGGGGAGAGGACGTCGTGGCGTGCCCTGCTCCGACTGCTCGCCTTCGTCCGCCCCCACGCGGCGATGGCCCTGCTGGGGTGCGGGCTGTCCCTGGCCGGCACGGTGGCGGCGCTCGTGCCCCCCTACCTGACGATGCCGCTGGTGGATGGCGTGCTGATCCCCAGACAGGCGGGCGAACAGGTCCCCTTCTCGCTCGTGTGGTGGTACCTCGGCGGTCTGGTGGCGGCGGCCCTCGTCGCCTGGCTCCTCTCCTGGGCACAGACGTGGGTCCTCGCCTGGGTGAGCGAGCGCGTGGCCGCCGACCTGCGCGTCCGCACCTACTCCCACATGCAGATGCTGTCGCTCGACTTCTTCGCCGGCAAGCGCACCGGCGACCTGATGTCGCGGATCAGCAACGACACCGATCAGATCAACAACTTCCTCTCGCTGAACCTGATCAGCTTCCTCTCCGACGCCCTCCTCGTCCTCCTCACGGCGGCGGTGCTCGTGTGGATGAATCCGCCCCTGGCGCTGGTCACGCTCGCCCCCTTTCCGCTCGTGGTGTGGCTCGTGTACGCGGTGCGCGAACGGCTCCACCGCGGCTTCTCCCGCTCCAACATCGCCTGGGCCGAGGTGGCGAGCGTCCTCGCAGACACCATCCCCGGGATCCGCGTGGTGAAGGCGTTCGCCCAGGAAGCGCGCGAGATCGACCGCTTCCGCACCGCCAACGACCACGTCCTCGAGGCCAACGACCGGGTGAACACGGTGTGGGCCTTCTTCGGTCCGCTGGTCAGCCTGTTCAGCGAGATGGGGCTGCTCGTGGTGTGGGCGGCCGGGGCCTGGATGGTGTTCGCGGGGAACACCACCGTGGGGGGCCTGACCGCGTTCCTGGCCTACATCGCCCGCTTCTACGCCCGGGTGGAGTCGATGGTGCGCATGGTTCCGGCGGCGCAGCGGGCATCGGCGAGCGCCCAGCGTCTGTTCGAGATCCTCGACTGCCGCCCCACCGTGGCCGAGGACCCGCGTCCCCTCGACCCGGGGCGCGTCCGGGGGCGGATCGAGCTCGCCGGCGTCCATTTCCGCTACGGCACCCGCGAGATCCTCCACGGCATCGATCTGGTGATCGAGCCGGGGGAGATGATCGGCCTGGTCGGCTCGAGCGGCTCCGGAAAGACCACGCTCGCCAATCTCGTCTGCCGGTTCTTCGACCCCTCGAGCGGCACGGTGGCGATCGACGGGGTCGACCTGCGGCGCTTGAGCCTGCCCGCCTACCGCAGGAACCTCGGGTGCGTCCTCCAGGAACCGCTCCTGTTCTTCGGGAGCATCGCCGAGAACATCGCCTACGGCTGCCCCGACGCCGGCCCGGAGCGGATCGTCGCCGCGGCACGCGCCGCCGGGGCCCACGAGTTCATCCTCGCCCGTCCCGACGCCTACGACTCGCGCGTCGGCGAGCGCGGCGGATCGCTCTCCGGCGGCGAACGACAGCGGATCTCGATCGCCCGGGCGCTCCTCGTCGATCCGCGGATCCTCATCCTCGACGAGGCCACCTCAGCGGTCGACGCCGAGACCGAGGTGGTGATCCAGGCGGCGATCGACCGACTCGTCGCCGGACGGACCACGATCGCCATCGCGCACCGGCTGTCCACCCTCCGCCGCGCCGACCGGCTCGTGGTCCTCGATGCCGGGCGGATCGTGGAGATCGGCACGCACGACGAACTCCTCGCCCGGGACGGCGCCTACTCGCGCCTCTATCACGCCCAGACGCAGGCGGCGGCCTCCGCGGCCACCTCGTCCTGACCCCTCCCCTTCGCCATGGACCCATCCTCCTCCGACAGCGCTCCCGACGGGTGGCGCCTCCTGCGCCGCCCCCACGGTAGGCTCGACTTCGTCGCGGCCGACGGCACCGTCCATCCCGACGTCGACGTGCTCCGGGCGTTCCCGGTGTCGGCCCCGCTGGGGCCGGTCGCGGTCGTCGCCGCCGACGGCGTGGAACTGGCCTGGATCGACACGCTCGCCACGCTGCCGGAGGCGTTCCGGGCCCGCCTCCTCGGGGAACTGTCCGCGCGCGAGTTCCTCCCGGTCATCGAACGGATCGAGGCGATCGCCGACAGCGATCCGGCGGAGTGGACGGTGGCCACCGATCGGGGCCCGCGCCGCTTCGCCGTCGCCAGCCCGGAGGACGTCGAGCGGCTGCCGGACGGCAGCGCCTTCGTCGTCGACACCGCCGGGGTCCGCTACCGGATCCCCGACACAGGCGCGCTCGACGCCCACAGCCGGCGCCTCCTCGACCGCACCATGGAGTGACCGGCCGCCTCCGGCGCCACGGTCCCCATTCCCCGCCGTCCCCCCGGTCGGGCGCGGGCGGGCGCGGCCCCCTTGCCCGGGCCCGTAAGCTGGAACGGTTGCACCGTCCATGCGGTTCAGGATGGCTGTTTTTCCGCGAATTCCGCGGAAAAAAACTGAACAAACCGGTTGAACACCGCGTTCGTGGAATTAGTCTCGGGGTGCCTTTTTTCCGGAGGAACTTCCGAATGGTCGTCGCCATGCCCTCGCCCGCCCCGACCTCCGACGCGGCCCGTCGCCCGCGGCGCCGCCGCGGCACGCTCGCCGCCATGCTCGCGCTCATGGCGCAGGTGATTCCGCTGCCGAATCTCCAGCCGGTGGCCGACGCCGCCTGCGGCTGCGGCGAGGCCCCGCTCCGCGCCACGCCGACGGTGACGCAGTCGTGGCGACTCGACTTCCAGACCGTCTACGACGAGCGGAAGGTCGAGGCGGTGCGCGTCAGCTACGAGACCGTCTACGACACGAAGACCTACACCGTCACCAAGCCGGTGTGGGAGACGCAGACCACGGTCCGCAAGTACACCGTCCAGCGCCCCGTGTGGGAGACGCAGTCGCGCGAGGAGCGCACCACCGTGATGAAGCCGGTGTGGGAGACGGTGGTCCAGGACCGGAGCTACGACCAGGTCCGCGACGTGGTGGAGACGTCGTCGCGCGAGGAGCGCTTCACCGTCATGAAGCCGGTCACCGAGACGGTGATGCAGCAGCAGGTGAGCGTCGTCCGCAAGCCGG
>CAZMOU010000087.1:0-5294 GCA_964567835.1 uncultured Chitinophaga sp.
CTATTACCACAACGGCATCCGCCGCCGGCTCACCAACGTGCACGGCGAGGTCGTCCGGGAGGCGCTCGCCTGAGTGATGCCGGATGGCTCCGGTCCCTGCGGCGGCCCGGGGCGATCACCGCCGGGTCGGCGGTTTTCGAGTTTTCTTCTGACCTAGGGCGGCAGGCGGTGCCGAACTAGAATCGCTGGATCGGTCGCCCGCCCCCTTCCCTCCCCCGGAAGGGACACCCGAACGCCCGCACGCCGCCCCCCTGACGCCGCATGACCCAGCCCACCGACGCCGCCGCGACCGGTGACACCGGGGCCCCCCGCACCACCGTGGCCCGCCGCCTGGCGGCGTGGCTGGTACGCCGTCGGCTGCCCCTCTTCCTCCTCGCGGTCGTCCTCGGCGCGGTGGCGGTGGAGCGGTCGAGGCACCTCGGCTTCGAGCGCTCGATCGACACGATGTTCGACAGGCGCGATCCGGCGCTCCCCCCCTACCGACGTCTGCAACGCACGTTCGGTTCGAGCGAGGTGGTCCTCGCCGCCTACGACGCCCCCGACCTGCTCACGCCGGCGGGGATCGCGCGGCTCGCCGAGGTCACCGACCGACTGGAGGCGGTGCCGGGGGTGAAGTCGGCGACCAGCCTGGCCGGGACGCCGCTCGGCCGCGACATCATCGCCGTCGACACGAATCCCGCCGCGCGGCGCCTCGTGGGCTTGCTCGAGGGCTTCGCCGTGTCGGCCGACCACCGCACCGCCGCGGTCGTGTGCGTCCTGGCGCCGGCCGGTGCCGTCGCCGGCGTGACCCGTGCCGACGCAATCGACGCCGTCCGCAGCGCGGTCGCCGAACTCCCCGGCGGCACCGTGGCGGGCGAACCGGCGATGCTCCGCGACGGCTTCGCCATGCTCGAACGGGACGGCAACCTGCTCGGCTCCGCGGCGGGCCTGCTCGCCGGACTGGTCCTGCTGGCGAGCTTCCGCAGCATCCGCTGGGTGATCGTGCCGCTGGCGGTGGTGCTCCTTGCCCTGTGGATGACGCGGGGCACGCGCGCGCTCGCCGGCATGCGGCTCACGATGGTCTCGACGATGCTCTCGGCGATGATCACGGTCGTGGGGATCGCCACCGTGGTCCACGTGATCGTCGAGTTCCGGAGACTCCGCGAGGAAGGCGTGCCGCCGCGGAGGGCGCTCGAGGAATCGATCGCGGTCCTCGCTTGGCCGGTCCTCGGCGCGATCGCCACGGACATCATCGGCTTCGGGTCGCTCGTCACGAGCGACGTGGGACCGGTCCACGATTTCGGGATCATGACGGCGATCGGTGCGGCGATGGTGCTGGTGGCGGGAGCGCTCGTCGTCCCTTTTCTCTCGCTCGCGGGACGCTTCGACGCCGATCCGCGCAGGGCGTGGGGCGAGGGCCTGCTCGACCTCGGTCTCGACGGGCTCGTGCGCCGCATCGTCCGCCATCCGGGAGCGATCCTCGCGGGGGTGACGCTCCTCGTCGCCCTGGCGACGGCGGGCATGGCGCGGCTCGAGGTGGAGACCGACTTCACCCGCAATTTCCGGCGCACGAGTCCGATCGTCCGCTCCTACGAGATGATCGAATCGAGGCTCGGCGGGGCGGGCGTATGGGACGTCCTCGTGCCGCTCGAGGGGCCCCTCGACGCCGTCGCGATCCGGCGTCTCGCGCGCCTGGGGGAACGCCTGCGCGCGGAGGTCGTCGCCCCCGGGGAAGATGGCGCGCCGGCGCCGGGGCTGTCGAAGGTCCTCTCGCTCGCCGACGTCCTCGACGCGGTCTCCCCGGTGCCGCTGGGCACCGCGGCGGATTCCCCCCTCGGCAACTGGGCCGTGGGGAGCGCCGTGGCGGTGCTGCGACAGAAGATCCCGCAGCTCGACCGCTCGCTCGTCGGAGTCGACCCCGAGGACGGCTCGACGTGGCTCCGCGTCATGCTCCGTTCCCGCGAACGTCAGCCGGCGGAGTCGAAACGAAGCATCGTCGAGGGCGTGCGGAGGATCGTGGCCGACGAGTTCCCCGAACGGGGCGAGGTGACGGGGTTCTTCGTGCTCCTCTCCAAGCTGGTCGACCGGATGCTCGGCGACCAATGGTGGACGTTCCTGGTGGCCGCCGCCGGGATCTTCCTGCTCCTCACGCTCTCCTTCCGCAGCGTCCTCCTCGCCGCCGTGGCCCTCGTCCCCAACGCCCTGCCGATCTTCGTGGTCCTCGGCCTGATGGGTTGGTGCGGCCAGCGGATCAACATGGGCACGGCGATGATCGCCGCGGTGTCGATGGGGCTCTCGGTCGACAGCTCGATCCACTGGCTGGTGGCGTTCCGGCGCCGACTCGCCGGGGGCCACGCGCTCCCCGCCGCCCTCGACGTCGCCCACCGGACCGCCGGACGGGCCATGGTGTTCGCGACCATGGCGCTGGTCGTCGGCTTCCTCGCGCTCACCTCGAGTGGCTTCATCCCCACCGTCTCCTTCGGCGCGCTGACCTGCCTGACGCTCCTCGGGGGGCTCGCGGGCAACCTCGTCGTCCTGCCCGTGATGCTCGCCCTCCTCGAGCCATGGATCGCGACGGGATGCCGCGTGGTGGAAAAACCGCTACAACATGCCGTCGACGACCGACATCGGCACGAGCCCCCGAGGGATGACGCATGACCGCCGAGTTCTCCGCCAACTCCCCACGCAACGACTTCCGCGGCGACTCCTCCACGCGACCCGAGGCGATTCCCGCCGACGCCCTCGTGGTCTTCGTCCACGACGACGGCGCCCCCGGGGGGGCGGCCGCGGAGATCGACAAGGCCACCGGTGGCCTGATCGCGCGGCTGTCGGCCGCGGGCGAGATCTCGGGCAAACGCCACGAGTGCGTGCCGATCCTCGCGCCTCCGGGCATCGCCGCCGGCCAACTCCTCGTCGTCGGACTCGGCCCCCGCTCGTCGCTCGACCAGGGAACGCTGTTCCGCGCGGCGGCCACGGCGACGCGGCACCTCTCCAGCCGGCCGCGCGAGAGGGTCGTGCTGGTCGCCGACGGCTCCTGGACGACGCGGCAACTCGAGCAGGCGATCGCCGGGTCGGCCACCGGGATGGTGGGCCAGGATCTCTACCGCGCCGAGAGGAAACGCACACCGTTCTCGCACACCGTCTGGGCCCACGCCCCGGCCGAGGCGGTGGCCACCGGCACGACGATCGCCGAGGGCGTCAATCTCGCCCGGCGACTGGTGAACATGGCGCCCGACGACCTCTATCCCCAGACGTTCTCGGAGGCGGCCGCCGCGGTGGCGGGGCGGACCGGGATGGACATCGACATCTGGGACGAGCACGAACTCGCCCGGGAGCGGTGCAACGCCATCCTCGCCGTCGGCCGTGGCAGTTCGCGGCCGCCCAGACTCGTGAAACTCTCCTACCGCGGCCCCGGCAAGGCGACCGGCGCCCCCGAATTGGCCCTCGTGGGCAAGGGGGTGACGTTCGATTCCGGTGGGCTGTCCCTCAAGCCGCCGGACGGCATGCTGACGATGAAGTGCGACATGGCGGGCGCCGCGGCGATGGTGGCCGCCGCGGCGACGATCGCGGCGCTGCGCCTCCCGGTGAACATCGTGGCGGTCTGCGGGTTGGTGGAGAACATGACCGGCCCCTCGGCCTACAAGCTCGGCGACGTGATCACCGCCCGCAGCGGCACCACCATCGAGATCCACAACACCGACGCCGAGGGCCGCGTCGTCCTCGCCGACGTCCTCGACGTGGTGCGGGAGATGGGTCCGAAGCGGGTCCTCGACGCCGCCACGCTCACCGGTGCCTGCATGGTCGCCCTGGGGCACGACGTCGCCGGACTCTTCACCAACGACCAGGCCTGGTGCGACTCGATCGCCACCGCGGCGCGCACCGTCGGCGAGCCGGTGTGGCAACTGCCGATGTATCCCGAGTACGACGAGCAGATCCGCAGCGAGGTGGCCGACATCAAGAACGTGGGCGAGGGCCGCTGGGGTGGCGCCATCACCGCCGCCAAGTTCCTGGAGCGGTTCGTCGGCGGCATTCCCTGGACGCACGTGGACATCGCCGGTCCCGCGTTCGCCGAGAAGCCGCGCCCCTGGATCGACGGCGGCGGAACCGGAGCCCTGGTGCGGACGATCGTCGAGTTGGTCCGGGGCGGGAATGACTGACCGGGCCGACGCGGATCACCCTCGCCCGAGGACGCGTCCGACCTCCGCGGCCGTCACCGGCGCGATCACGCCGCGTTCGGTGACGATGCCGCGGATGAGGCGCGCGGGCGTGACGTCGAAGGCGGGATTGAAGGCGGCGGCCCCCGCCGGAGCCACCGTCACTCCCCAGGGGCTCGTCACCTCGGCGGCGGCGCGCTCCTCGATCGGGATCGCGGAGCCGTCGGCGATCGTGAGATCGAAGGTGCTCGACGGGGCGGCGACGAAGAAGGGGACGCCATGGGCGGCGGCGAGCACCGCCAGGGCGTAGGTGCCGATCTTGTTGGCCGTGTCGCCGTTGGCGGCGATGCGGTCGGCGCCGACGATGCACGACCCGATGCGGCCGGTGGCGAGGAGGTGGCCCGCGGCGGAATCGACGAGCACCGTCACGGGAATGCCCCTTTCGACGAGTTCCCAGGCGGTGAGCCGGGCCCCCTGGAACAGCGGCCGTGTCTCGTCGGCCCACACACCGAAACGCCGCCCGTCGGCCCAGGCGGTGGTGATCACCGCCAGCGCCGTCCCGTCGCCGCCGGTGGCGAGCGCCCCGGTGTTGCAGTGGGTGAGCACGTCCCCCGCGGGGAGGATGTCGGCGCCGTGGCGACCGATGGCCGCACAGAGCCGCCGATCCTCCTCGTGGATCGCCACGGCCTCGCGGAGCGCCGTCGCACGGAGCGTGGCGGTATCGGCCGGGGCCACGGGAAGCGTGGCGAGGACGCGTTCCACCGCCCAGCGGAGATTGACCGCGGTGGGGCGGGCCGCGGCGATCTCCTCGGCGGAGGCCAGCAACCGCACGCGTGCCTCCTCCGGCCGCTGCGCCGCACGCAGCGCCTCGCCGGCGGCCACCACGACCCCGTAGGCCCCGGCGATGCCGATGGCCGGCGCCCCCCGCACGCGCAGGGAGCGGATCGCCTCGATGACCGAGGCCACGTCGCGGCACTCGCGCCACTCGATCGCCCCCGGGAGACGGGTCTGGTCGAGGAGTTCCAGGTGCCCGTCGGCCCCGCCGATCCAGCGCACCGACACCGGCACCTCGCCTCCAGCCATCGTGATTCCTCTCCTGTGTCGTCGGACCGGTCCGCCGCCGGCCGGCGGGACGTGGACGGGATCGGTGCCGCGAGGACG
>CAZMOU010000087.1:5304-19079 GCA_964567835.1 uncultured Chitinophaga sp.
CGGCGCCTTTGTGAGCACCTCCCGCTCCGCTGCGCCCACGTCCGCGCGCCAGTCCACACCCGCCGCCGCGCGTGCCCCGCGGGAGCGAGGCGGGACGGGGAACCCGCGGGCCCCGTCGGAAAAACGCTAGAAGGGAGCCTTGTCGCAACGCAGACCGAACGCGGCCGCCACCGCCGGTTGCACGAGCGACCCGCGCCACACGTTCACCGCGGAACGGACCGCCGCGCTCTCGCGGGCGGCGGTCTCGATCCCGGCGCCGGCCAGCCGGATCACCCACGGCAGCGTGGCGTTGCAGAGGGCGTAGGTGCTGGTGCGACCGACGGCCCCGGGCATGTTCGTGACGCAATAGTGGACCACGTCGTCGACGACGTAGGTGGGCTCGGCATGGGTCGTCGGACGGCTCGTGGCGATGCACCCGCCCTGGTCGATGGCCACGTCGATCACGACGGCGCCCGGCTTCATCAGGCCCAGGTCGGCCCGTTCCACGAGGTGCGGAGCGCGGGCGCCGGGAATGAGCACGCTGCCGATGACGAGGTCGGCCCAGCCGAGGCGCTCCCGGATCGTGTGCCGGTCGGAGTAGAGGCAGTCGATGTTGGGGGCGGTGACGTCGTCGAGGTAGCGGAGACGCTCGAGATTCGTGTCGAGGAGCGCGATGTTCGCCCCGAAGCCCGCCGCCACCTTGGCGGCATTCGCCCCCACCGTCCCGGCGCCGAGGACGAGGACGTTGGCGGGAGCGACCCCGGGCACGCCGCCGAGGAGGATCCCCCGGCCCATCTGCGGCTTCTCCAGGTACTTCGCCCCCTCCTGGATGCTCATCCGCCCCGCCACCTCGCTCATCGGCACGAGCAGGGGGAGACGGCCGTGGTCGTCCCGGAGCGTCTCGTAGGCCAGTCCCGTGGCACCGGTGTCGAGGAAGGCCTCCGTCAGGGCGCGATCGGCGGCGAAATGGAGATAGGTGAACAGCGTCTGGCCGGGACGAAGGAGCGCGAGTTCCGGACGCTGCGGCTCCTTGACCTTCACGACGAGTTCGGCCTCGGCGAAGAGTTCCGCCGCCGTATCCACCAGCCGCGCTCCGCAGGCGGCGTACGCCTCGTCGACGAGCCCCGACCCGGCCCCGGCGGACCGCTGCACGAGCACCGTGTGCCCGCCCCGGACGAGTTCCTCGACACCGACCGGCAGCAGCGCCACCCGGTATTCGTCCCGCTTCGTCTCCTTCGGCACACCGACGATCATGTCCTCTCCTCCAACCAGGCGACCCGGAAACGCCCCGTGCTCGAACGCCGTGCCTCAGGCCCGTCCTCGGCCACCCATCAACGGCAAGGGCGGGCGCCACCGTCGGGCGCCCGCCCCCCCTTGGATGGTCGGCGGCCGGATCGTCAGCCTGCCGTCACTCCCGCCCCTCACGCCAGCTTGTAGTCGGCCGGCATCGGGATCTTGTAGTTGCCATCCTTGTCGGGCATCACCGGCGGCTGGGCGTCCCAGGAGATGTTCTCCGGCATGGTGCGGATGGCACGGTCCATCATCTCCTTGTAGCCCACCTCCTTGCCCGAGTAGGTGGCATAGCGGGCCAGGCATGCCGAGAAGCTCGACGTCGTGCCGTAGTAGGCGTTGTTGAGGGGCGTGTTGTTGCGGATCGCCGCCTGCAACTCGTCGTGCTCGACCTGGTAGGGGTTCGGATTCTCCCCTTCGAACTTCCACAGCACCTTGCCGCTGTAGTCGGCGATCTCGCCGATGCGCACCTGCGCCTTGGTGCCCTGGAAGAACTCGTCGACGCGGCCGTCGCCACCGGGGAACTGCCGGCATTGGCTGGCGATCCGCACGCCGCCGGGGTAGACGAAGTTGACGCAGTGGTGGTCGTAGATCTCGCTCGGCTGGCCGGGGATGCGGTTCTGCTTGCCGCCGTTGCCGTAGGCCGACTCGGGGATCTTGTCGAGGAACCAGTTGGCCACGTCGATGTTGTGGACGTGCTGTTCGCAGATGTGGTCGCCGCAGAGCCAGTTGAAGTGGTACCAGTTGTTCACCTGGAACTGCATCTCGGTCTGGTTCGGCTGGCGGTTGCGGTACCAGATGCCGGAGCCGTTCCAGTAGACCTGCCCGCCGATGATGTCGCCGGCGAGCCCCTCGCGGATCCGCTTCACCGTCTCCCGGTAGCGGTTCTCGTAGCGCCGCTGGAGGCCGACGACCACCTTGAGCTTCTTCTCGTCGGCCAGCTTCGCCGCCTTGAGGCACAACTCGGCGCCGAAGCTGTCGACGCAGACCGGCTTCTCCATGAAGACGTGCTTGCCCGCCTTCACAGCCTCCTCGAAGTGGAAGGGGCGGAAGCCCGGGGGCGTGGCGAGGATCACCAGATCGCAGTGGTCGAGGACCTTCTTGTAGGCGTCGAGACCCTGGAAGCGCCGGTCCTCGGGGCAGTCGATCTTGTCCTTCATCTCCTCCACCGCCCGCAGCGCGCCTTCGATGCGGTCGCCGAAGGCGTCGCCGATCGCCGTCAACTTGACGTTCGAGCCGGGCACCGAGAGCGACTGCTGCAGAGCCCCGGTGCCGCGGCCGCCGGCCCCGATCAGACCGACGCGGATCACGTCGCTCGACGGGTTCTGACCGTGGACGGCGGGCGCCACAAGCGCGCCTCCGACGGCCCCTGCCACCTTCACCAGGTCGCGGCGGGAGAGGGAGAAGGGGCTGTCGGTGCGTGCGGACGCGCTCATCGAAAAGGCTCCTGGCCGAGGGGGAAAACCGTCCAAAGACTCCCCAGAGGATACCCTGCCGGCGCCGGGGAGAAAACCGGTCCGGGCAGCACCCCCGGGCCCGCGTCAGCCCCCCTGCTCCTCCTCCGACCCGCGGCCGCGGACGAGCAACCGGATCGGCACCTCGGAAAGCGGCGTCGACTCGCGCAGCGTGTTCACCAGATAGCGCTTGTAGGGCTCGGAGACGCTGCGCGGCGCGCTCGTCGAGAGGACCACCGTGGGAGGATTCACCTCCACCTGCGTGGCGTAGTAGACGCGCACGGGACGGCCCCGGCCGTCGGCCGGGGGATGGTTGGCCTCGACGGCGGCGCGGACGATGGAGTTCAGCCGCGCGGTCGGGATCCGCGTGCTGGCCTGCCTGTAGAGCCGCTGTGCCGTGTCGATGACGGTCTTCACGTGGCGGCCCGACCTCGCGGTGGTGAACTCCACCGGCGCCCACGGCATGCTGCGGAAGGTCTCGCGCAGGTAGTCCACCCATTCCTTCCGCGGCACCTCGCCGGCGTAGAGGTCCCACTTGTTCACCACGAACACGACCGGCTTCGCCTCCTCGACGATCGTCTCGGCGAGCTGCTTGTCGACCCGTCCGATCGGCTCGGCGGCGTCGAGGAACAGCAGGACCACGTCGGCACGGCGGATGGCGCGCTCGGCACGGTGCGTGGAGTAGAAGTCGAGGTCGGTGGTCCGACTCTTCGTGCGCCGCAGCCCCGGGGTGTCGATGGCCAGGAAGGCGCGGCCGTCCACCTCGAAACGCACGTCGACGCTGTCGCGGGTCGTGCCGGCGACGGGGCTCGTGATCACGCGCTCCTCGCGGGCGAGGGCGTTGGTGAAGGTGCTCTTGCCGACGTTGCGCCGGCCGACGATCGCCAGCTTCATCTCCGGCAGCGCCGTCCCCGTCCCCTCCTCCTCCGGCCAGGCCTCGGGCAGCCGCTCGACGATCGCCTCCACCAGCTCGTCGCGGTTGCGGTTCTGCCGCACGCTCACCACCAGCGGCGCACCGAAGCCGAGTTCGTCGAAATCGTGGGCGAGGAGGTCGTACTTCGGGTCGTCGGCCTTGTTGGCGACCAGGAGGACCGGGGCCCCGGTTTCGCGCACCCGACGGGCGACGTCACGATCCGCCGGCAGGAGCCCCCCCCGCACCTCGACGACGAGCACGACGAGCGCCGCCGAGCGGATTCCCGCCACGATCTGGGCGTCGATCTCCGCCGTGAGGCCGTCGGGATCGTCGAACCCCATCCCGCCGGTGTCGATCAGGTCGACGATCCGGCCGTCGAGCTCCACCCGCTGCACGAGCCGGTCGCGCGTCACGCCCGCGGTGGGATCCTCGATGGCGATCCGCTTCTCGACGAGCCAGTTGAACAGGCTCGACTTGCCGACGTTGGGGCGGCCGACGATCACGACCCTGGGAATGACGTCGGCGGCTGGCATCGCGGACTCGGCTGGGCATCAGGGACACGACTCGCGTCCGACGGGCCGCGATCATACCACGCCCCGTCGCGGCAGCCGGCGGTTCAGGGAACGAGCGTCTCCTCGAGCTCGTCGACCAGGCGGGAGAACCGGGCGAGCGCCGTGGCGACCGGCTCGGGGCGCTCGAGATCGACGCCGGCGTCGCGGAGGAGCTCGAGCGGCCACTTCGAGCACCCCCCGCGCAGGAAACCCACGTAGGCGTCGAGCTCGGGCCGGCCGCCCCCGACGACGCGTTCCGCCAGCGCGATCGCCGCGGCGAGGCCGGTGGCGTACTTGTAGACGTAGAAGGCGTTGTAGAAGTGGGGGATGCGCAGGCATTCGAGCTCGAGCTGTGGATCGACGACGAAGCCGGGGCCGAAGTAGGCGTCGAGGAGCCCGCGGTAGAGGCCGCGGATGCGCTCGAGCGTGAGCGGCTGCCCCTCCTCGGCCGACGCGTGCGCGAGGCGCTCGAACTCGGCGAACATCGTCTGTCGCACGATGGTGGCGCGGATGCCGTCGATCTCCCGGGCGAGGATCGCGGCCCGCTCCCGTCTCGTCCTGGCGCGGGCGAGCAGCGTCCGGGCGAGCAGCTGCTCGTTGAAGGTGCTCGCCACCTCGGCGACGAAGATCGTGTAGCCGGCGAGCTGGTAGGGCTGCGACTCCGCCGAGAGGCGGGTGTGCATCGAGTGCCCGGCCTCGTGGGCGAGCGTGAAGACGTGCTCGACCCCCTCCCCCTGATAGTTCATGAGGATGTAGGGGTCGGAGTCGTAGGTGCCGGAGCTGAAGGCCCCCGACTGCTTGCCGGCGTTCGGGTAGCGGTCGCACCAGCGGCCCTGGAGACCGGACCGCAGTCGCCGGCAGTAATCGTCACCCAGCGGCGCGAGCGACCCGACGACCAGATCCACGGCCTCCTGCCACGAGTGACGCGTCGGCTCGTCCTCGCCGAGCGGCACGTAACAATCGTAGTGGTGGATCTCGTCGAGCCCGAGGAGGCGGCGGCGGAGATCGTAGTAGCGGTGGACGGCCGGCAGATCGGCCCGGACGGCCGCCACGAGCTGGTCATAGACGGCGAGCGGGACGTTGTCGGCGAACAGCGCCGCCTCGACCGCCGAGGGATGGTTGCGGACCCGGGCCTCGTACACGTCGCGTTCCACCGAACCGGACAGCGTGGCGGCGAGCGTGTTGGCGTGTCCCTCGTACTGTTCGTAGAAGCGATGGAAGGCGGCGCGGCGGACGCCGGGATCGGCGTCGAGCAGGATCGTGGTGAAGGTCGCGTTGGAGAGCTCGACGCTCCTTCCCCGGCCGTCGACGACCGTGCCGAACCGCATGTCGGCGTCGGTCAGCTGCCGGAAGACCTTGCCCGCCGTCCCGGCGAAGGTCCCCTGCATCGCGAGGAGCCGTTCCTCGGCTGCCGAGAGGACGTGCGGCCGGGTGCGCACGATCCGTTCGAGGGTGATCCGATGCGGGGCGAGGGCCGGGAGCCGCATCCACGAGTCGAGATCGGCGGCGGGGATGGCGAGGATCTCCGGCCGCATGAAGCTCGCCTTCTCCGCGAAGGCGGTGGCGACATGACGGAAGCGCCCGGTCATGCGCTGCGCCGGCGGCGCCGTCTGGTCCTCGCTCGCACGGAGGAAGGCGTAGGTCCCCAGCCGGTCACCCTCCCGTTCCACCTCGATCTCCAGATCGAGGGCCGCGGCGAGCGACTCCGCCGACCGGCCGAGCGTCCCGGCGAGCGCGGCGAACGCCGGGATCCGTGCCTCCCACGCAGCCAGCGCCCTCTCCCACGACGCGTCGCAGTCATAGAGGCTCGTCAGGTCCCAGGTGTCGCCTGGTGGCACCTCGCCGCGGGCGGGGGGTTTCTCGATCGTCGTGTCGTCGGCCATCGCGGCAGGTCTCCGGTGGAAGGTGGGTGGAGGGAGGATCGCGCCGGGCGGGGCCGCGGTCGGGGCGTGTCGCCCGGGGAGTGGGGGGCGGGGATGTCACAGCCGCCACACCGCGCTCCCCCAGGCGAGTCCCCCGCCGAACCCGCAGATCACGATCGTGCTTCCCGGCCCGACGCGTCCCTCGCCCCAGGCCTCGTCGAGTGCCAGCGGGATCGAGCCGCTCGAGGTGTTGCCGTAGCGGTCGATGTTGACGACGAAGCGGTCGGCCGGAAGGCCGAGCGACTCGCGCACCGCCTCGACGATCCGCAGGTTCGCCTGATGGAGGACGAAACACTCGATGTCCTCGAGCCGGAGGCCGGCCCGTCCGACGACCGCGGCCACGTTCTCCGCCACGTGTCGCACCGCCCACTTGAAGACCGTCCGCCCCTCCATGCGCATGTACTGCTCGCGCCGCGCGAGCCCCTCCGCCGACACGGGCCGGCGCGTGCCGCTCATCGGGCAGACGAGCAGATCGGCCCCGCGGCCGTCCGATCCGAGGGCGAAGGAGAGCAGCCCGCGATCCGCTCCGTCGGCGGGATCGTCGCAGCGTTCGAGGAGCACCGCGCCCGCACCGTCACCGAACAGGGGCCACGTCTTGACGTCGTCGGGGTCGACGACGCGCGAGTTGGTGTCGGCGCCGATCACGAGCGCCAGCCGGCTCGACCCGCAAGCGACGAACTGGGACGCCGTGACGAGCGCGTAGGCGAACCCGGCGCACGCCGCGGTGACGTCCATCGCGGGGGCGTCGAGGCCGAGCCCCTCCTGGACGACGCACGCCGTCGATGGGATCGACGTGTCCGGCGTGAAGGTGCCAAGGACGAGGAGATCCACGTCGGCCGGAGCGCGCCCGGTGCGACGGAAGAGCTCGCGGCCGGCGGCGATCGCCAGATCGCTCGTGGCCATCCCGGCGGGCGCATGACGCCGCTCGCGGATGCCGCTGCGCTCGAGGATCCAGTCGGCGTCGCACCCGAGGCGGGCGAGGTCGGCGTTCGTGACGACCTCGTCGGGGGCGTAGCCGGCCACGCCGACGAGCGCGAACCCGGTGGCTGCCCCGTAGCGCGACGGCCGCAGCGTCGTGAAACGATCGGCCATCACGCCCCCGCCGGCGCGGAGGGCTGGGGAGCGGGATCGGGGGGCGGCGGCGGTGTCTCCGCCGCACCGCCGGGCGCGGGTTCGGCCGCCGGCGGCTCCGTCGGGGCCGCTGGAGCCTCCCCCGGGGGGGCCGGCGCCGTGGCGTCCGCGGCGGGCGGGGCCGGCGCGTCGACGGGGGCCGGGGGAGCGGCCGACGCGGGCTCACCGGGCGGGGCTTCCGGCACCGCCGGAGCGTCGGTCTGCGGCGGTGGTGCGGCCGGGGGGACAGGTGGCTGCGGCGGGAACACCCCTCGCGGGGCTCCCGAACCCGGGGGGCCATCGCCCGCCGCGTCGGATCCCTTGGGCTGGACGATCGCCGCCCGCGCGAGATGGATCTTGGCGTATTCCTTGGTGGGCACGACGTAGTACCAGTCGGCGAACCGGGCGTTGAGTTCGCGGACGCGGCGCTGCGCCGCCTTGACCTTGTCGTCGTACTCGTCCTGACGGCGGCGATTCTCACGCTCGACGCGCCGGCGTTCCTCGATCGCCGCCTGGGCCTTGGCCTCCGCCTCGTCGGCCGCCTTGAGGAGATCGGCCGCTCCCCCCTCCGCCGCGCCGTCACCCTCCTTGGTCTCCGCGCCCTCCGGCTTGGCCGGCTCCGCCGGCGCCTCCGGCACCGGATCGAGGACCGGCTTGGGCAGCAGCGCCTCGTTGAATCGCGCCATCACGAGCAGGTAACGGCCGGTGGAGTCGGCATCCGCCCTCTCCTCCTCGGAGGCGGCGGCGTCGGCCGTCCCGGTGCCGATCGAGGTGCCGGCGCCGAAACGCAGGACGTACTCCACGCCGTCCTTCATCCCCACGATCGTCTCGCCGTCGGTGGAGAGGATGTCCCCCGACTTGAGCGGGAGGAAGCCGCGCTGCCGCATCGACCGCACCGCCTCCTCGTCACCGGTGAACTTCTCCTCCGCCTTGAGGTCGGCCGAGAGGCCCGCCGGCTTGCGCACGACGTCGACGATCTTCAGGTCGCCGAGGGCGTTGCGGAGGTCGTTGAGCTTCGCCGACGCGAGTTCCTCCCCTTCGCCGAGCGTCTCCTCCTTCGCCTCGGCGCCTCCACCGAAGGCCTCCAGTTTCACGAGCGACCACTTCGCCCCCTTGTCGTCGTAGGCGACGTCGATGCGGTCCTTGCGATCCTGCACGACCTGCATCCGCCCCGCGTTCTCGACCGCGCCGAGCGAGTAATCGTCGAGGACGACGCGACGGACGTCCCACGGCGAGAGCTTGAGGAGGTCCTTCTCGATCCAGTCGTCGAACTTCGTCGTGAACTTGGAGGTGTCGATCTCGACACGGTAGACCGGATCCTGCCCGGCCTTGCGCACGAAACGGAGCTTCTTGCCGCCGGCGGCGGCGCCGCTGCCGGGGCGCTTGTCCTCCTTGCCGACGACGAGCCTGGCGATCTTCGTGCCTCCCGCGTCACGGATCTCGACCAGCTCGCCGACGCCGGTCATCCCCGGCTTGATCTTCTCCGGATCGGGCTCGATGACGCCGTAGGTCTCGTGATCCGCGGCCGACTCGGAGACGAGGTCGAGGGCGCCGAGATCGACGAGTTCCGTCGCCGCCGCGGCGAGGTGCTCGCGGGCGTCGGCGGGATAGTTCTGGTGCGACGGCAGCACCCACACCCCCCCCGACTGCACCACCTTGAAGGGCTGGAGCGTCGCCAGTTCCTCGTCGTACTTGACGATCTCGAGCGCCGCCGCCTTCTGCACGTCGGTGAGATCCGGGAAGAGCACCCGCTCCTTCTCCGTCTTCACCTCCGCCTGACGGTACCGCGGCTGCACGAGCCAGCCGACGAGGAGCATGCCGGCCCCGGCGAGGAGGAAGGCGCCGGTGCGCCCCCAGGGCGCCGGCACCGGGTGGTCGTCGAGGCGTGATTGCCGGGAACCACCGCCGCGGCGGTCCTCCCCGGCGCGGGATCCGGCGTGCGAGTCGTATCGGTTGGCCATGATGCTCTCTCTCCCGAGATCGATGCGTGTCGGTGCGGGGCCGCGACGGCCGTGGACCGGCCTGGGTCAGCGAAGGCGGGACTTCGCCACCCCCTCGCGTTCCTGGGCACGGCGGCGGAAATAGACGAAGAAGGCCACGACGAGCGGCGGGATCGGCGGCAGGAGGACGGCGAGCCACTTCTGCCTGTCCTGCTCCTGCAGGACCTTCGCGCCGAGCTGCCGCTCGACCTTCTCCATCTCGATGTCCCGCTGCCGCGTCAGCTGTTCGGTCTTCGTCTCCAGGCGACGCTGCGCGAGGGCCCGGCGGGCGGCGAGCTGCTGCATCATCTGCATCGCGGCCTGGGGATCCGCGTCGCCGCTGCTCTCGAGCTCCTTGATCTTCCGCTCGAACTCGCCCACCTCCTTCTCGAGCCCGGCGTTGGCCTCCTTCTCGGCCAGGTCGCACTGCTCGATGAACGCCTGCCGCTGCGCGTCGGCCTCCTCGCGGGCCGCGGCCACCGTCTGCTCGATCCGTTCGAGCGTGCGGTGCTTCGGCTTGCGCTTGCGGATCTCGAGGAAACGGTCGTCTCCGGCGAGGGAATCGAGGATGTTGAGGACGAAGGTGACGTTGTCGAAGTCGAGGCCGAAGACCTCGTCGGGCCGGTTCCGCAGGCCGAAGATGCGTCCGTCGAGGAGATCGATGTCGGCGACGACCACCGCCTTGACGTCGCCCGCACCCTCGCCCTGGGCCTTCCTCGAGATCGCGGCGGCGAGGGTCATCGCCTGCTTCCCCTGCTTCTCGAAGACCTGGAGCTGCGACATGTCGCGGTTGCGCATCACCTGCTCAACCTCGATCGTGCCGGAGCGGGTGCTCGTCCGCGCCAGCGGGGCGAAGTCGACGTCCGCCGAGTCCTCTTTCGCCAGCGCCCCCGGGAAGGGGAAGATCACCTCCTGCAGTCCGGCCGTCACGGCGCTCTCCTGCGAGAAGGCGTCGGCCGCGTCCGGCCCGGCACCCATGTCGTTGTCGACGAAGACGAACTCGTGCGGGAGCTGCAGCTTCGGGTGGGGGTTGTAGTCCTGCCAGATGACGAGCGACGAGGAACCGGCCTGCCCCATCGCCGGACGGCCTTCCTTCGTCATCGGCTTCACGCCGAGGGTCTGCCAGAGCAGGGCGAGCTCCCCCTTCGGCTGACCCTGCGGCTGGAACATCGCCATCGGACCACCGGGGCCGCGCCGCGGCTGGTCGGTCCCCGGCACCCCTGTCATCAGTACCGGGAGCGGATCCTCGAAGATCGCGGTGGGGATCCCGGAGCGGACGGCCGCGACGAAGTTCGCCATCTGCTCCGGACCCAACGACGAGGGCTGGACGGCGAGGAGGACGTCGTACTTCTCCGTGATCGGGGCAGCGGGGTCGACCTGGACGACGTCGTACTGCTTCTCGAGCTCGTCCACGATCGCCTGCCGCTGCCGCTGCTGGCCCGACATCATGTCGAAGCCGCCGAACAGGTCGGCGTCGGTCGTCACCACGCCGAGCCGCTTCCGCCCCTGGTTCCCCACGGTGGCGATCGAGCGGATCAGCTCGTACTCCACCGGCGTGCCCCGGTCGAAGAACGGCACCACCACCTTCTCGAGTCCGCTCGTGAACGCGCAGCCGAGGAAGATGTCCTCGTCGCGGTAGGTCCCGCGGACGCGGGACAGCACGCGCACGGGCTCGATGCCGAACTGCTGGCGTGCCAGCGCCGCCGCGTCGGTCTTCGGCTCGGTCGAGATGACCTGCACCTTCACCTTGCCCGCACCGAGCCGCTCGAACTGCCGGAGCATGTTGAGGAGCGTGAGCCGGGTCTGGGTGTAGTCCTCGGGCACGCTCGGGCTCACGTAGGCGGTGATCTCGACCGGCCGGGCCGGCTTGAACTCCCCGAGCAGGTTCCGTGTGTCGCGCGACAGCGAGCTGATCTGCTCCTCCGAGAGGTCGTGGCGGGCGTCCATCGCCCGGCAGACGAGCACCGACCCCAGCGCCACCCCCGCGAGCCCCAGCGCCCGCATCACGTAGTGGACACCGAGGCGGGCGCCGTCGCGTCGACCGGTCCAGTGGCGGCGGCCGATGAGGACCATCGCCAGGTAGAGCGAGACCGCCACGATCCCCAGGAAGAAGGCGATGCTCGAGAGGCTGACGATGCCTCGGCCGAAGTCGGAGAAGTTCTCCGCCAGGCTCCAGGCCCGCACCCTCTCCGCCAGCTTCGGATCCATCACCGCCGCGGCCTGGTCGGCGACGGCCAGGGGTGCGTTGAGGATCAGGCCGAGGATGAAGGCCACCGTGAGGTTGCTCGTGAGGAAGCTCGCCACCATGCCGATGGCGAGCATCGCCAGACCGACGAACCAGTATCCGAGGTAGTTGGCGAAGAACAGGCCGCCGTCGGGGGTGCCCCAACGGAGGAGGATGATCAGATTGCAGATGCAGGAGAACATCAGCGCCACGGTGTAGATCCCGACCGTGGCCAGGTACTTCCCGAACACCACCTCCCAGTCGCTCGCCGGGATCGTGAGGAGGAGCTCGTCGGTCCCCTGACGGCGCTCGTCCGCCCACACGCTCATCGTGATCGCGGGGATGAAGACGAGGAGGATGTAGGGGAGATAGCGGTTGAGCTGGTCGAGGTTCGCCAGGTTCGAGTTGAAGAACTCGGGGGGCCAGAAGGCCGCCAGCGACCCCAGCAGCACGAACACGCAGATGAAGACGTAGCCGGTGGGGCTCGAGAAGTAGGAGACGAAGTTCCGCTTGAAGACGGCGTCGAGGACGTGCCAGTTCATGCTTACCCTCAGGCTCGGAAAGTGCGTCGTGGCGGGAACGGCCGGACCGGGCCCCGCGGCCCGTCGTCTCGCTCCCGCCGCCCGGTCAGGCCGACCGGGTCATCTCGTAGAAGTGCTCGTCGAGGCCGCGGCCGTCGCGGGCGAGTTCCGCCGGCGTGCCGTCGAAGCGTTTCCTCCCCTCGGCGATGAGGATCACCCGGTCGGCGAGGGCGTCGACCTCCTGGAGGATGTGGGTGGAGAGGAGGATCGTCTTCTTCTCGCCGAGGCGGCGGATCGTCTCGCGGACCTCCCGGATCTGGTTCGGATCGAGGCCGCTGGTGGGCTCGTCGAGGATCAGGACGTCGGGTTCGTGGAGCAGTACCTGGGCCATCCCCACACGCTGGCGGTAGCCCTTGGAGAGCTTGGAGATCGCCTTGCCGATCACGCTCCCGAGTTGGCACTGCTTCACCACCGCCTCGATCCGCTCCTCCTTCTGCCGTTTCGACATCCCCCGGGCGTCGGCGAAGAACTCGAGCAGCGTCCGGGGGGTCATGTCGGGGTAGAGGGGGCCGTTCTCCGGGAGATAGCCGAGCCGCGCCGCCCCGCGGAGCCGGTCGGTCGACATGTCGAACCCGGCGATGCGGGCGGTGCCGGCGGAGGGGGCGAGATAGCCGGTGAGGATCTTCATCGTGGTGCTCTTCCCGGCACCGTTGGGGCCGAGGAAGGCGACCACCTCCCCGCGGGGGACGCGGAAGGAGATGTCCTCGATGGCGATGAAGGGACCGTAGTACTTGCAGAGGCCGTCGGCCTCGATCATCGCTTCGCCGCCGGGGCTCGTCGCATCGGGCATGGCTGGGTCCGTGTGGCTGGAGGGTCTCGCAACCCACCATTTTTAGGTGCGATCCCTGGTGACGGCAATCCCCTCGCCCGGCCCGCGCGAACCCCGCGGGGGCCCTCGCCGGTGGTGCGGCGCCGAAACGGTGCCACGCTCCGCCTCGACGGCCTCGTCGACCCCGCCGAACGAACGCAGTTCGGGGGGCATCGGCACCGCCACGCCCGGCGGCGGACCGTGCGCGAAGCTCCGATCGGGCTGGCCGCGGAGGAACCTGGGGATGAAGGGGAACGCGTCGGTGAGGACGTAGTAGTAGGTCCCCTCGGGGTACTCGGGCGTGGGACCGCGGCGGCCGTTGCACGCGTCGAGATCGCCGAAGCCCTCCTCGAAGACGTGATCCTCGACGAATCGACCGTCGGCAGTCCCCGGTGGCCCGTCACGGCGCGGCCCGGCCCGGAGCCGGTAGCCCGATCGCAAACGGCGCGTCGGGCTCGCCAGATCCGTCGGATCGGCCGGGCACTCCGGACCGTAGACCGGGAATCCGTCGGCCGCCCAGCCCACGAGCGTCATCGGGGCGGCCGGAGCCTCGGCGGCGAGGCGGGCGAGCAGTCCCGCGGGGAGGCCGTGATAGTGGTACATGCCGCCGATCTGCGTGTGGGCATTGTTGCGGTCGATCCCCAGGGCGATCGCGTTGCCCGGATGGAGGACCTCGAACTGCCACCCGCTCTCGGTATCCCCCTTCCAGAAGGGCCCCGACGGATCGAAGGGGACGCCGTTGACCGCCACGCCGAACCAATCCATGCCGAGCGGGATCGGCGTCTCGAGCGCGACCGGTCCGGCCGGCATGCGGAGCCGATGCGCCTGCCCGCGGACCGGCAGCGGGTCGTGGGGGTTGGGGAAGTCGCCCACCTCGTGGCCGGGGAGACCGTTGGATTCGACCACCCGGAAGCCCCCCTCCACTCGCTGGCTCACGAACGATCGCAGGTCGGCCACGCTCCGC
>CAZMOU010000088.1:0-18866 GCA_964567835.1 uncultured Chitinophaga sp.
GGGGCGCCACGAGGTGACGCTGGCGGGCCGGCCCGTCGATCTCACCTACACCGAGTTCGCCCTCCTCCACTTCCTCGCGCGCCGGCCCGGATGGGCGTTCACGCGGACCCAGATCGTCGATGCCGTGAAGGGGGAGGATTACCCGGTCACGGAGCGCAGCGTCGACGTCCAGGTGGCCGGATTGCGGAAGAAGCTCGGCGACCATGCCTGGTACGTGGAGACCGTCCGCGGCGTGGGATACCGGTTCCGCGGGTGAGCGGTCGGCGTCCGGGACCGTCTTTCCCGGAAACGTGCGCCGTGCGAGACTCTTCCGGCAAGCCGTCGCGTGCCGACGGCCCCGCCCGCCGTGCCCGCTCCGCCGGTCGTCGCCCATGCCCCGGAACCGTCTCGACTGGCATCTGTTCGGGGGGTGGTGCGTGGCGATCGTCTGCCTGGCACTGGCACTCCAGTGGCTGGCGGCGGGCGAGATCGCCGCGCTCACGGAGCGGCACGGGAACGCCCTCCTCACCTCGACGGCCCGCACGCTCGCGGGGGTGTTTCCCGTCGAGGGCGCCGATCCGGCGGCGTTCATCGCCGTCGCCCGCGAGGCGGGCGCCGCGCGGGGGCTGTCGGTGGACCTGCTCGACCCCGAAGGGCAGCCGATGACGACGGCGTGGTCCGACGGCATCGGCGCTCCCGGCGGGGGCGGCGGTGGTCCGGTCGCGGCGGGCCTCGATCCGGCGGCACTCGCCTCGATCCGTGAAGGACGGGCGGGCACGGCGACCCGGTACGACGCCGACCGGGGGCGGCGCGTGGTGTCGGTCTCCGTTCCGGTGGTGCGCGAAGACCGTACCGCCGCGATCGTCCGCGTCAGCGGCGCCGCCGCCGGGGCGAACCTCGCCGGCCCCCAGCGTCGCCTGCTCGCCGGGGCGGCGGCCACCACGCTCGCCATGCTCGCGGCCGGTTGGGTCATCGCTCGGCGTGCCGCGCGACCGGTGGCGGAGGTCGCCGCCGCGGCGGCGCGGCTCGCCTCGGGCGACCTCGACACGCCGCTGCCCTCCTCCGACGTCGGGGAACTCGCCACGCTGGCCGACTCGCTCGGCCGGTTGCGGCGCCAGTTGGTCGAGCGCGGCCTGACGATCGGGCGGCAGGACACGCAGCAGGAGGCGGTGCTGGGAAGCATGATCGAGGGGGTGCTGGCCGTCGACGCCAATCGGCGCGTGGTGAGCCTGAATCGCGCTGCCGGCGAGGTGCTCGGCGTCGATCCGGCGGGCGCCCTGGGCAAGCCGGTCCAGGAGGTGGTCCGCAACGCCGACCTGCGGCGCTTCGCGCTCGAGGCACTGCAGCGCGGCGGGCCGGTGGAGGACGACATCGTGCTGCGGGCTGTCCGCGACCGCGTGCTGCGGGTGCGCGGGATGCCGCTGCGCGATCCGTCGGGTGCGGGTGGCGCGGTGGTCGTCGTGGAGGACATCACCGACATCAGGCGACTGGAGAACGTGCGCCGCGACTTCGTCGCCAACGTGTCGCACGAGCTCAAGACGCCGGTGGCGTCGATCAAGGGATTCGTGGAGACGCTCCTCGAAGGACGTGCCGAGGATCCGGCCGACCGGGAACGCTTCCTCGGCATCGTGGCCCGCCAGGCGGACCGTCTCGGCGCGATCATCGACGACCTGCTCGCGCTGTCCCGCATCGAACAGGCCGAGGAGGCGGGCAACCTGCCCACCGCCCCGGTGCGCGTCGCCGATCTGCTCGGGACGGTGGTGCTGGAGTGCCGGCCGCGGGCGGAGGGCAGGTCGATCGTGCTCGAGGCCGAGTGTCCGTCCGATCTCCGCGCGCAGGTCAACGCTCCGCTCCTCGAGCAGGCGCTCATCAACCTCGTCGACAACGCCATCAAGTACAGCGACCCGGGCCGTCCGGTGCGGGTCTCGGGGAGGGCGCGGGACGGGGGCCTCGAGTTGGCCGTGCGCGACGAGGGAACCGGAATCGAGCCGGAGCACCTGCCCCGTCTCTTCGAGCGTTTCTACCGCGTCGACAAGGGGCGCAGCCGCAAGCTCGGGGGCACGGGGCTGGGCCTGGCGATCGTGAAGCACATCGCCCAGGCCCACGGCGGGAGCGTGACGGTGGAGAGCACGCCGGGGCAGGGGAGCACCTTCCGCATCCTGCTGCCGGCACCGCGCTCCTGACCCGACGGCCGTCAATCGGCCCGACGCTGCCCGTGGAAGGCCACGATCTGCTCCCAGGCCTCTTCCGGCGTCTCGGCCCAGCTGAACAGCCGCAGGTGCTCGTCGCCGATCACGCCCTCGTCGGCCAGTTGGTCGAAGTCGACGATCTTCGACCAGTACTCGCGGCCGAAGAGGATGATCGGCACCGGCTGCATGCGGTTCGTCTGGCGGAGCGTCAGCGTCTCGAACATCTCGTCGAGCGTGCCGAACCCGCCGGGGAAGAGCACGACCGCGGCCGCCCGGAGGATGAAGTGGAACTTCCGCAGGGCGAAGTACTTGAATTGGAAGCACAGATCGGGCGTGATGAACGGGTTCGGCTGCTGCTCGGCCGGGAGCTTGATGTTCAGGCCGATCGACTGGCAGCCGACGTCGAACGCGCCACGGTTCGCGGCCTCCATGATCCCGGGGCCGCCGCCGGTGACGACGACGAACTTGCGGGCGTCGGCGCACTGGTTGTCGATCGACACGAGCCTGGCGAATTCCCGGGCCTTGTCGTAGTAGTGGCTCCGTGCGAGGAGCTTCTCCGCGCGGGCCACGTCCCTCGGCAGCCGCGGATTCCCGGGATCGGCCGCGGCGGCGCGGCGCGCCTCGGAGAGGCGGCGCTGGGCGGCCCCGCGTTCCACGATCTGCGTGCCGCCGAACACGATCACGGTCGACTCGATGCGGTGCTCGCGGAACGCCAGCTCGGGCTTGTGCAACTCGAGCAGCATGCGCACCCCGCGCGTCTCGGGGCGGTCCATGAGGTGACGGTCGTGCTGCGCGAGGCTGTAGGAGGGGCTGGCGAGGATCGCCTCCATGTTCTCGGCGACGAGCGCCACGTCGTCTCCGAGCGTGGTGTCGGGCAGGATCTCGCAGGCCTTCGGCGGAGGCTCCGCACCCGGGGAAGCCGGTCGCGGGGGAGACGGGTCGGGGGTCCGCGTGGGGGACGTGGGCTTCGTTTTTTTCGCCATGACCTGCTGAGTGGCGGGAGGGTCAGGAGGGGGACAGTTCGAACGATTCGCCGATGGCGGGCACCGTGGCGTTCCAGCCGAGCGTGGTGCGGAGGTGGGAGGCGAGGCCGGAGGCCGCGGGCGGCTCGCCATGCACGAGGAACACCCGCCCGGGGGCGGGCATGCTCGCCAGCCAGCGGGAGAGTTCGCGGCGATCGGCGTGGCCCGACAGCGCGTCGACCCTGCGGATCGCGGCCCGGACGGGGATCTCGCGGCCGTGGATCTGCAGCGTCGGGGCGCCTTCGACGAGCGACCGGCCCCGCGTGCCGATCGCCTGGAAGCCCGCCACGAGGACCGTGGTGCGGGGGTCGGGCAGGCGACGGGCGAGATGGTGGAGGATCCGGCCGCCGGTCATCATGCCGCTGGAGGCGATGACGATCCCCGCCCCGCGATGCTCGTTGATCGCCTTCGACTCCTCCGCCGTGCGTGCCATCCGCACCCACGGCGAGACGAGCGACTCGGCGACCCCCTCCATCCGGGCCTCGGTGAAGTCGTGCTCCCCGACATGGCGCCGGAAGACCTCGGTGGCCTCGACCGCCATCGGCGAGTCGATCCAGACCGGGATCTCGGGCAACCGTCCCGCCGCCATCAGCGTCCGCAGCAGGTAGACGAGCTGCTGGCAGCGACCGATGGCGAAGGAGGCGACGAGCATCATGCCGCCCCTGTCGATCGCCTCGCGCGTCGCGTGCTCGAGTTCGTCGAGCGGACGGGCGGGGGGATGATCGCGGTCGCCGTACGTGCTCTCGCAGACGAGGACGTCGCAGGGGGGAGGGGGAACCGGGTCGTTGTAGAGCGGTGCGTCGTAGCGCCCCACGTCGCCCGAGAAGAGGACGCGGATCGGCCCCGTGCCGATCTCCATCTCCACGAACGAGCTGCCGAGCATGTGACCGGCGTCGTGAAACCGCGTGCGGCATCCCGTCACGGGGGCGAACCAGTGCTCGCGATCGACGGGGTGGAGGAGACGGAGCGTCCGCTCGACGTCACGCTCGTCGTAGAGCGGCAGTGCCGGCGCGTGCTTGGAGTAGCCCTTGCGATTGGCATACGCGGCGTCCTCCGCCTGGCACTTGGCGGAGTCGTAGAGCAGCAGACCGAGGAGGTCGGCCGTGGGGCGGGTGGTGTGGATCGGTCCGCGGAAGCCCTCGCGCACGAGGCGCGGGAGCCAGCCGGAGTGGTCGATGTGGCCGTGGGTGAGGATGACGGCGTCGACGCTCTCGGCCGGCACGGCGAAGCGCTGCCAGTTGCGTTCGCGCAGCCGCTTCTCCCCCTGGAAGAGTCCGCAGTCGACGAGCACGCGGCGGCCTTCGTGCTCGAGAAGGTGACGGGATCCGGAGACGGTGCCGGCGGCACCCAGGAAACGGAGACTCGTCATGGATGTTCCGTGGGGCTCTTCGGACGGGATCGCGTCTTGCCATCGCGGGGGCCGCGGGTCGATCCGGCGATCACCAGTTCCCCCTCGTCGATCCGCAGGCCCTCCAGATGGTACTCGGACCCGTCGGTCGGTGCGCCCTCCGACCTGCCGGGGAGGGTGACGTTGAGCCTCGGGCGACCCTCCAGGAGACCGATTTCCGCCCGGCATCCCCGGGCCGATGCCGCGGAGGCGATCGCCGAGAGCACGACCCCGGGAGGAAGAGGGACGAGCCCGAGTCCCGACGACTCGACCTCGAAAACGAGTCGGTTGCCCCCCTCGAGCGCGACCGCCAGGATCGTCCACCAGCGTGCGGAGGCGGGGCCCCGGCCGATCGCTCCGGAAAGGGCCACGCGGCGCGGATGGAAGCGGACGGCGAGGGATCGCGACCAGCCGGGAAGACGTCCGGCCGCCAGCCGGGGAAGGTCGAGCGCCAACCAGGCGTTCGCCTCCTCCTCGGTGATCGCCTCCCCCCAATCACCGGCCCGATCGAGGGCGGCGGCGATGCCCGAGGCCTTCGTCAACAGCCTCGCGGCCGCCCGCTCGGCCGTCGGCCCGCTCGGTCGCCCCGCCCGGGCGGCGCCCGGGGTGGCGTGCAAGGCCGCGAGGGCGACGGGGATGGCCACCGCGACCGCCACTCCGACGGTCACGAGACGGCGCCTTCCGCGCCGTCCCGTGCCGTCGGTGGATGGAGCGATCATCACGATCGGGCCCCGTTCGATCAGCCGGCCGCCGCCAGTCGGACGGGATGGCAGTCGGCGTGCTCGGCCGCGATGACGAGATTCCCGAGGCACACGTCTCCATCGACCGCTTCGACCTGGAGCGTGTCGACCTGGAGCGTGTCGGAGGGACGCAGTTCGTCACGCAGCACCCGCACGTCGGGCGGTGCCTCGATCCCGATCCGCACCTTGTCGCCACTCACCCGCACGATGGTGACGACGACCGAATCGCCGACTCGAATCCGTTCGTTCTGCTTCCGGGAGAGAACCAGCATGGGAGACTCCGTTCCTGGGCTGTGTGATGGATTGGCGGACACTGTACGATCGCCACTGTACGCCCGTCAACCACCCCTCTCCTTCGCCCGATCGGGCGATCCGTGAAGACCGGGGGGTTGCAGTGGCCTGGGTAATCTGTGCGGCAGAGGAAACATCGTCCGGCCGGCGGCCGATTCTTGCCGTCTCCCCCGGGCGGATGACTGGCGCCTGTTGTGCCGTGACGACGGCGCAGGGCTGTCGGGAGGAAGCCGGGAGGAAGGCTTCAAGAAAGTCGCTTTCGCTGGCGACACGCCGTTCAGCGGCTGACCGTCTCCGCCCCCTTGCCGGCCGCGCGCGGCGTGCCGGCGTACGAGGCCAGATCGACCTCCTCCGCCAACGACAGCCGTTCCTCGGCGGCGGCGACGCGCTTGAAGTCGGACGCCACCCACGACGGCAACGCCCGGTGTTCGGAGCGCATCACCGTCGGCCGGCCGCCGAGGCGACCCAGACGGGGCTCGATCTCCAGCCGCACCGCGGCGGGAATCGCGCCGACGGCGGCCAGTTGCCGGTTGATCGCGAGCCGCGGGAAGGGGGGCAGTCCGCCGGGGTGGACGAGCGCCTTCACGAGCACCGCGGCATCGGCGAAGCGGCGGTACTCCTCCGCGAGACCATCCGCCGGGGCCCGGTCATGACGGACCTCGTAACGGACGCGGGGGCCGGCCAGGACCGTCTTTCCCCCCTCCTCGGAGAGCGCGGTGGAGAAATCGGGACCCGCCGCCCAGCGCATGAGCGGGTCCTCCGACTTGCGGGCCCAGGAGGCCAGCGACGACCGCAGTCTCTCCAGTTGCATGGCGTCGATCTTCGTCTTCACGTTGCGGGCGGGGTCGACGAGGATCACGCGCTCGCGCACCGGGTCGTGGAGGACGAACTCCGCCGGTTCCACGGCGGCCTGCTCACCCTTCTTCGGGAGCGTCTCGAGGAAGTCCCACGCCACCCCCCGTCTGAAGAGCGTCAGGCTGTGGGCCACCGGTTGACCGTCGTCGGCGTCGTAGACGTCGGTCTCGACGCGGAAGACGTCTTTCTCCCCTTCGGCCGCCGCGATCGGGACGGGGACCGCCGTCGCGAGGAAGAGCGCCATCGCCCGGGTGACCGCACCGATGATCCTGCCCCAGACCCCCGACCGTTCGGGGGCAGCGTCGACGGGGCGGGTGTGAAGGGAGGCGTGTGGCATCGGCCTGCTCCTGGCGGGGGGGCGGGACGATAGCAGGGGCGCCAGGCCTTCCAAAGGGGAATTGCCGCGGCGCCGGGCCGATCGAGGGCGTCCCCCCCGGTGCCGGTCAGTCGGACGGGGGCGTCGCGGACGGAGTCGGGTCGACCGGCTCCGCGGCGGCCTCTCCCGGGCGTCGCATGGGGGCGCGGTTCATCAGCCCCCCCTCCATCTGCGTCACATCCAGCACGAAACGGCCGGCCAGCGTGGCACCTGGAGCGCTGCCCCGTTCGGTCGGCTCGAACGTTCCCCCCAGAGCCTTCACCGGCATCAGCCCCGGGATGCCGAAGCCGGCCGTTCCCTCGGTGACCAGCCCGTTCGCCGGCACCGTGTCGTCCTCGGCGAGCCGACGGCGGTCGAGAAACAGGTTGAACGCCAGCGGTTTCCCGTCATCGCACCGTGTCGCCGAGATGACGACGCTGACGGGGGGATCGGCCGACGGACCGCCGCCGAACCCTGGGAAGGCGAACGTCGAGACCGACGCCTCGACGTCGCGGAGCGCCACCGTCTCGCCGTCGAACACCACCTCGAGCGACACCCTGCTCGGGGGCACGTCGTCCACGGCGCCCTCCCGGTAGGTGGCGGCGAGGTCGCCGGTGGCGGTGCCGAGGGGACGGCTCCGCATCGGGCGCCTCCAGGTCGACGGCGCCGCCGCCGGCCACGAGGCGAGGGCGGCGTCGATCTCGCCGCGCCGATTGCGGACGAACTCCCGCATCCGTTCCATCCCCGCGGGCGCCTCGCGCTGCCGTGGCGGCAGATGCGGCCGGAGAAGTTCCTCCAGCCGATCGATCTCGGCGAGGAGCTCGTCCTCGTGCCAGACCTCGGCCATCACCGACCGCAGCGCCTCGCGGTAACGGTCGGGGACTCCAGGGGTGAAGTAGAGGCGGTTGGGGAGCGCCGCCTGCGCGAACACCGCCGGGGCGGTCTGCCGCCCGGAGAAGGGGCCGCCCCCCATCCCCGGTCCCAGCGCGGCGTCGGCGCCCCAGGGAACGAATCGGAACCGGCCGTCGGCCGGATCGGCGTAGACGAAGTAATTGTTCTGGTTCGCGCTGTATCCGTCCCACAGGTTGAGGATCGACTCGACGCTCCAGAAGCGCAGGAAGGTGTCGATGTCGACCAACGCACCGAGACGCGCGAGGTCGAGCGGTTCGTCGCTGGCGAGCATGGCACCGAGCGCGGCCAGTCGCTCCCTGTCTTCGGGGTCCCCCCGCACATCCTCCTCGAGGCGCTCGAGCGACTCCGGCACGATGTCGCAGACCGTTCCCTCCCAGAGCGTCCCCTTCCCGGCGCCGAACACCCGCTCCAGGAACGGTCGGCGGACCGCCTCCACGTTGGAGTAGATGCCGAGCCGTTCGCCGTTGACGGTGACGTCGGCGAAGCCGACGCGCGGCGCGGCCAGCCCCGCCGCGCGGAACACCCGGTAGGCGAGCGACTGGCTGAGGAGCGACTTGTCCTGCTTGTTGTTGTTGAGCGTCAGGCGGCCCAGTCCGTCGACGGGCGACTGGTCGACGTGGCGATTGAAATCGACCAGCAACGACGGGGAGGCGCTGTCGAGCGAGCCGAGAAAGCCCTTCTTGCGGATCCCCACCGACCCGATCGCGACGCCGTCGACGACGACGTCGCCCCGGAACCAGGTGAACGGGCTCTCGGTGCCGCCGCGGAACATCGTCCCCATGTCGCGGGACTGGCCGCGGAGCGTCTTCCAATCCTCGTCCGGGAGCGTGATCGAGATCGCCACGACGCGCGTATCGTCGAGGATCGCCGCGGCGGTGAGGCCCGGGCCCCCGTCCGCGGCCACCGCGGTTCGCACGGTCGCGACCACCAGGATCGCGGCCAGCCAGGCGAACGCCGTCGGCCCGGAGCACCGATGGCCGCGGCGTCGAGCATGCATCGCGGCCGGTCCCCCGGGTTCGTCCAACCGATCAGGAACGGAGAGGGCGGGATTCGAACCCGCGGTCCAGCTTTTGACCGGACACGTCTTTAGCAAAGACGCGCATTCGACCGCTCTGCCACCTCTCCTCGCCAGCTCGTCGTTCGCGTGGGCGTCACCGGAAGCGGTGGGGGCCTGCCGGATGGCGGACGACCTTGCCTCGGACACGACGGAAACGTTCACTGGGGAGCGTATTGTCAGCGCAGCGACGGTCGGAAGGAACCCCCCCCGTGGGGTGGTTTGTCGTGGACGCCCCGTGTGGAGGGTCGACGTGGTGACGAGCGGTGGGTGGCGGACGTCGGCGCGGAGGGGGAGCGACATGCCGGCGCGGACGCCCGGGGCCGTCGCGCGCGTCGCCGCCCTCTGCCTCGGCGTCACGATGGTCGTGTTCGCCGCCACGCCGCTTCCGGCGGCGGAGGCATCCCGGGGGGCCGTGCAGGCGGCCGATGCCGGTCGCCACGTGGCGGCGCTGGCGGCCGACGCCCTCGAGGGGCGCGAAGCGGGGTCACGCGGCGGACGCGCGGCCGGCGCCTACGTCGTCGAGGAGTTGCGGCGTCTCGGGCTCCAACCGGCCGGTGACGCGGGGACCTACTACCAGCCCTTCGGCTCCATGCGCAACATCCTCGCGCTCGTTCCTGGGGATGATCCGGCCTGCGCGCACGAACTGGTGCTGGTGGGTGCCCACTACGACCACGTCGGCTACGGGACGCCCGCAACGAGCAACGGGCCCACCGGTTTCATCCACAACGGCGCCGACGACAACGCCTCGGGGGTGGCGGGTGTCCTGGAGATCGCCGAGGCCCTGGCGGCGGGGACGGTCCGGCCGCGGAGATCGGTGCTCCTGGCCTTCTGGGACGGCGAGGAGAAGGGATTGCTGGGATCGTGGCACTTCGTCCGCGAGCGCCCGCCGCCGCTCGCCGCGATGCGACCGGTGTTCTCTGTCAACCTCGACATGATCGGCCGCCTCCGCGGGTCCAGGGTCGAGGTCTACGGCATCCGTTCCGGGCTGGGCCTGCGGCGTCTGCTCGTGGACGCCAATCGCGGGCCGGGGTTGGACCTCGACTTCGACTGGGACGTCGTCGACGACTCCGACCACTTCCCTTTCCTCGCCTCCGCGGTGCCGACGGTGATGCTCCACACCGGCCTGCACGACGAATACCACCGGCCGGGCGACGACGCCCACCTCGTCGATCCGGGGGGCATCGCGGCCGTGTCGGAGGTCGCCCTGGCGCTCCTGCTGGCCGTCGCCGACGCCGAGGGGGGGCCGCCGGTCTTCCGGGCGGCCTGCCGGGACGAGGGCAACGCGGCGCGGGCCGCGCTCGAGGCGGCGCTCCCGATCGACCCGGTCGCCCCGAAGCCGAGATGGGGGATGAGCACCCGGCGTGACGATGGCGATCCGTCGGCGCCGGTGGTGGTGCGCGTCGTTCCCGGCACTCCGCTCGCCGAGGCCGGGCTCATGGTCGGCGACCGCATCCTGGCCATCGACGGCGTCGCCGTCCACGACCATGAAGACCTCCTCGCCCGCATGGCGGCGGCGGGTGACGCCGTCGGCATCTCGATCGATCGACGGGGTCGGCTGGTCGGATTGACCGTCCGCGGCGCGGGGCCGCCGCGCTAGCTGTCCGTGGAAAAAGTCATCCGTGACCTTTTTCCACTCGAGACACCCCCGAAAAAGCCGGGGTTTTTCGTGGGTGTCGGCCGCCGCATCCAGCGGCGGAGCACGTTATCCACAGCCTGCTAGCCGCGACCGATCGCCCCGGCGGCATGTGGGCACGAAAAAACCCCGGTGGAGACGGCTCCACCGGGGGTCTTTCGATCGTGGGTGCGGAAGGGTCAGTCGGCGCGGAGCCGCAGGAAGGGACGACGTTCAGTCGTCGTCATCGTCCTCTTCCTCGTCCTCGTCCTCCTCGTCGTCGTCCCATTCCTCGTCGTCATCGTCCCACTCGTCGTCGTCGCCCTCCTCGTCCTCTTCTTCGTCCTCTTCCTCGTCCTCGTCCTCCTCGTCGTCGACCTCTTCCCAGTCGTCGTCCTCGTCGAGGTCGTCCTCGTCATCCTCGTCCTCTTCGTCCTCTTCGTCGTCGTCGAGGTCCTCGTCTTCGTCGTCGTCGAGGTCGTCATCCTCCTCGTCGTCGTCCTCATCCTCGTCGTCGTCACGCTTGCCGACGATCGGGGCCACGGACGCACGACCGCCACCGACCTCGAAAAGTTCCTCCGCAGCGAGCAACTCGGGAAGTTCGTCCCAGCAGAACACGTCGGTGGTGGACACGCCTCGAAATCTCCTGGGGCTGACAACGCTGGTCACTGATGAAACCTCCCTCGAGTCTGGTCGCCCGTCCTGCGAGTCGGGCAATGGAAACGATCTACGGAGAAGGGGCAATCGTCGCGGTCATCGGCGGACGGCTTTCCAGTGTGCCGGCATCCCGACGCCGCGGCAAACGCCCGAGGGACGGGATCCCGCCGGTTCGCGAGGCTGGATGGCTCCTGCCGTACGATATCGGCGCGGCGACACGATACATCGGACATTCTGTACCCGATCGTGCGGAATCATCCAATCGTCCGGGGAAAAATCCCGGCGGCCCCCGGAACGGCCCCTCGGGACGGTATCGGCCCCGGGCGGGTGACGATCCGGTAAAGGGGGCCGGCGCCGCTTGGAATGTCCGTTTTCCGCCCGATTCCGCCCAATCCCGTCTTGTCGCGGGCGCCTTTCAGGCGGGCGGATCCCCGGCCGGGGTGCCCGTCGCGACTCCCCGATCCGCGTCGACCGGCGGTCCGATGGGAGGCAGATCCTCGATGCGGGAGAGCCCGAACGCACGGAGGAATCGCTGCGTCGTCTGGTAGACGTTCGGACGGCCGATGTCCTCGCTTCGCCCGCCGACCGCCACCAGATCCCGCTCCATCAACTGGCGGAGCATCTCTTCGCACCCCACCCCGCGGATCGACTCGACCTCGGCCCGGGTGACCGGCTGGCGGTAGGCGACGATGGCGAGCGTCTCCATCGCCGCGGCCGAGAGACGGTTTTCCGCCGGGCTCGTCAGGATGCGGCGCACCCAGGGCCCGAACGAAGCGCGGGTGAGGAGCTGGTATCCCCCCGCGATCGACTCCACCCGGAAAGCGCTGCCTGCGGCGTCCTGCAGGGCCGCCAGGTCACGGAGGAGCGTCCGCGCCCTGGTGCCGTCGGCGAGACGGGCGAGCTTGGCGAGCTTTCGCGTGGAGAGCGGTTCGCGCGACAGGAAGAGCGCCGCCTCGAGTCGGGCCAGTTCATCCGAGCGGACACAGGTCCCGGCGGGCTCGATCCCCTGGGGCGACGGCCGCAGCGGAGGTCTCCCGGCTCGGTACGGGCGCGAGGGCCGCTCCGGACCCGGCCGGGGGCCCGCCCCGGCGGCGCGACGGTCGCGGAAGAACCTGGCCAGGTCGCGCGCCCGCCGCGGAGGAGGGGGGTGACGGATCATGGCGTCGGCCGGGTCTCGCCACCGGCGTCCCTGGACCGCATCGACCACGCGGTCACCTGTCCCACGAGGCTGTCGAGCGCGGCCACCGGATCGGCGGCCGACGCCTGGAAGACCCGCTGGAGTTGTCCGCTCGGGTCGGCCGGGATGCGGCACCGGCAGCGGTGCAGGCCGTCGCCACCCTGCGCGGGAGTCCAGTCGATGCCCGTGGCCCCGAGGGCACGCAGCCGGCTCTCGAGTGTCGCCGCATGCGTCGCCTCGGTGGCGGGAAGCGCGGCCGCCGGGCCAGCGGAGGCGCCGGTCGCCGGATCGCCGCGGTGCGGTGCGGGGTCCGGGCGGGCCGGAGGGGCGAACATCGGCGTCACCGGCGGCTCGGGTACCGGTGCCGTGGCGGGGGGAGCGACCCCCGGCGGGGGCGCGACGGGGACCTCCGCCACGCCACCGACCGGGGTGATGGCGTTGCCCGGGAGCGGGGTGGAAGCCTCGGGGGCCGGGCCCATGCCGGCGGTCGCGTCGGTCGCCGGGTCCAGGAACGATTCCCACACGCCGCGTCGCAGCGCCTGCCGCGTGGAGGCGGAGAGCTTGTGCGAGAACATCGCCAGCGCCGGCACCGTCACCATGCAGGTCAGAAGGAGAGCGGCACGCAGCTTCATGGAGCGGCACCCGGCGGCTGATCCACCCGACAACGGGCGGCGGGGGAAGGTAGCCGGCGGTCGGTCCTCCGGCAATCCTGAAGGGGAGGACGCCGGGGGGGATGACGCAAGCCCGGCAAACCGGGCGAAGGACGGTGCCGCCGCGGCAGGCTACGGCGCCGTCGCCGGCCCGGCGCGTTCCGCGGCCTCCATGCCCGGCTCGAGGGAGACGGGGATGCGTTCCCGGCTGGCTTCGAGGATGTCGCGGATCCCCTGCTGGGCGGCGAGCCGCTCGAGCTGCGGGCGGAACTGCTCCCGATCGACGTTGCCGGCGTCGATGTCGAGAACGGTGACGAGGTGGACGCCGAAGGGGCTTTCGATCGGTCGCGAGATTTCGCCCCGTTCGAGCGTGTAGCAGGGGCGCGTGAACTCCTCCGCCAGCAGCCCCTGCCGCGGGATGAAACCGAGGTCGCCCCCGCGGTGACGGCTGGGGCCGGCGGAATGCCGGGCGACGGCGTCGGCGAAGCTGACTTCCCCGGCGAGAATCGACTGGCGGATCCGCTCCGCCTTCGCGGTGAGCGCCGCGACCGCCCCGGTCCCCTCGCTGCCGTCGGGCCGCAGGATCAGATGAGCGACGCGCACGCGGGTCCCGTCGAACGCCCGGTGGTGCTCCTCGTAGGCCCGGCCGACCGATTCCGGGGTCACGAGCGACGCGGCGAGCTTCCCCATGGCGATGTCGAACGCCATCCGGCGGCGGAGCGCGGCGCGATCGAGCCCCTGGTCGGCGAGGAACGCGTCGAGGCTCGACTTCCTCGTGGCGAGGTCCTGGGTGAGTCCGGCGATCCTGGCATCGATCTCGCCGTCCGAGGCCGCGAGCTGCCGACGTTCCAGTTCGGTGCGCAGGAGCGCCTCGTCAATCAGGTCGGCGAGCGCCTGGGCGCGGAGACGGGCGGGGGATTCGGCCCCCGCACCCTTCCCGGCACCGCGCCTGCGCATGGCGACGGCGAGGTCGGCCTGGGTGATGACGATGTCGCCGACGGTCGCCGCCGGCGGGGATTCGGTCGCCGCCGGGGGAGACTGGGCCGCCGCCGGAGTGGCCAGGAGGGCGATCATGACGATCGTGGCCGGCACGCGGCGCTGGATCGTACCGTGGGATCGCGGCCGGTCGGCGCTCGCGGTCATCGGTGGGACGTCCATTCGGGGGATTCGGGGTGGACCGGATGCCTCCCCGATCGTACGGCGCGTCGCCCCCCGGCCGGAAGCCCTCCGTCGGGTGCGGCGTCTGGCGGTGATCGTCCGCGCCGGTCACAATCCAGGGGTCGTGAGGGTCCCGCGGCGGATGCCCACGTGGGAGGCGGCGCTCGATGGCGAGGATCGCAATCAGCCTGTGCGGTGAGGGACGCGGGCACGCGACCCGGATCGCGACGCTCCTCGACCGTCTCGCCCCCGAGCACGATCTGCTCGTCTACACGTCGGCCGACGCCCTGGTCTTCCTTTCCCGGGTCGCGGAACGGTGGCCGGGCCGCGTCGAGGTCCGGGAGATTCCCGGCTTGGTGTTCCAGTACACCGGCGGAAGGCTCGACGTCGTCAAGTCGATCACCGTGGCCTGCGGCTACCAGGCCCGGGTGCTCGGTCCGCTCGTCGAACGTCTGCTCGGCGAATTGGAGGCTTTCGACGCCGACCTCGCGATCGTCGACTTCGAACCGAGCCTGCCCAGGGCGGCCGCGAGGCTGGGAATCCCGCTGGTGAGCGTCGATCACCAGCACTTCCTCGTCGCCTACGACCTCGGCATGCTGCCGCTCCGGCTCCGGTGCCATGCCTGGGCGATGGGTCACGCCGTGACCATGTACACCGTCGGCGCGACCGACACCGTCGTGTCGGCGTTCTTCCGGCCGCCGCTGCGCCCGGGCTGGGAGCACGTCGTCCAGACCGGTCCGCTCCTGCGCCGGGAACTGCTCGACGCGTCGCCCGCCGACCGCGGCTTCCTCGTCAGTTACCTCCGTCGTCACACCCCCTTCGACACGCTCGCCGCGCTCGCCGACTGCCGGCTTCCGGTCCGTGTCTACGGGCTCGGCGCGCGTGAGCCGTTCGGGGCGCTCTCCTTCCACGACGTCGACGAGCGGCGGTTCATGGACGATCTCGTCGATTGCCGGGCCCTCGTCGCCGCCGCCGGGAACCAGCTCATCGGCGAGGCGCTCCATCTGGGGAAGCCGCTGTTGGTGCTGCCGGAGGCGGCGCATGCCGAGCAACTCATGAACGCCCATTTCCTCGCCGGCATGCAGTGCGGCGACTTCTGCCTCCTGGAGCAGGCCACGGTGGACCGTGTCCGGGCCTTCGTCGACGGCCTCGACGGTTTCGGCCCGGCCCTCGCCCGGGTGGCGGGGCGGATGGACGGCACCGCCGACGTGCTCTCGGTGATCCGCCGCCGTCTCGCCGCGCCGGCGGAGCGTCCGGTTCAGGCGTCGAGGTGACGGAGCACCGCGGGGAGCATCGCCCGCATCGCCCGCGCCCGGTGGCTGAGGAGCGATTTCACCTCCGCGGGCAGTTCCCCGAAGGTCCGGTGGTACTCCGGGACCACGAACAGCGGGTCGTACCCGAAGCCGCCGCTGCCGGAGCGTGACCGGGCGATCACGCCCCTGCACACCCCCTCCGCGACGGCCACCACGCGTCCCCCGGGATCGGCCAGTGCCGCATGGCACGCGTACCACGCCCCCCGGGACCCATCCGGCACCCCGGCCATCCGTTGCAGGAGCAGGTCGTTGTTCGCCTCGTCGTCGCCGGTGCCGGAGAACCGCGCCGAGCGGACGCCGGGCGCGCCCTCGAGCGCCGCGACGCACAGCCCGCTGTCCTCCGCCAGGACCCAGCGCCCGAGCACGGCGGCCTGGCCGGCGGCCTTGAGCGAGGCGTTCTCGGCGAAGGTGGCCCCGGTCTCCTCGATCGTCGTGCCGCCGCCGCAGTCCCGTAGCGAGACGACGCGGATGCCGTGCGGCTCGAGGAGCAGCGCGAGCTCGCGCACCTTGCCGGCGTTCGTCGTCCCGAGGACCAGCTCCGCGCCGCGCGCGGGGCCGCCGGGCCCGGCGCTCACCGCCACCCCTGCGGCGCCCGCGGCACCTGGATGGGGGCCGGTTGCACGTCGAGCATGACGCCGTCGATCGTCCGCGGGAGCACCACCCCCGTGGCGAGGCGCGTCGGATCGGGGCCCAGTTCGCGGACGATGCGGACGATCTCGGGGTGCACCGTGGCGGTCCCCTGGGGGCCGGGCACCGTCTTCGTGTCGAGGCTGCCGACGCAGACGATGCTCGATTCCCGGTCGTGGTACTCCCAGGCCTCCCAGCCCGCCTTCCGCAGCGCCACCGTCAGGCGGTGGGCCTTCTCCGCCGCCTGGACGAGCCGACCCTCGAGTTCCACGTCCTTCTCGCCGGCGGCGATCGCCTTCTGGTCGAAGGTCCCCGAACCGGTGAACGTCGCCACGCGCACGGAGTAGAGCCCGGGGCAGTCGAGGAGCGAGTCGGACACGTCGGCGTTCATGTCGAGCACGAAACGATCGACCTGCTGCCGTGAGAAGAACTCCTCCGGGAGGAGCGGGTTGGGGATCATGAAGGCGAGGTGCATCGGCGGCTTGGTGGTGTTCCGCTCGAGGCCGACCATCTTGCGGAAGTCGGAGAACGACTGGCTCTTGCCGGAGTTGCCGGTGAGCGCCTCGGGACGCAACGACTTCACCTTGGAGAGGATCTTCTGGCCGCGGGCGTCGTCGACGGTGGCGAAGTCGCCCACGAGCACCGCGACCTCGACCACGTTCTCGGCGTTCGCGTAGCGCATCTTCTTCGGGCTGCCGTCCGGATTGAGGCCCAGCCCGGGTTGCGTGCCGGTGTAGTCGAACGACTTCTCGTGGGTGTAGGCCTTCAGTTTGTGGACGCGGCGCAGTTCCTGGGCGAGCCGGCGGGCGTCGTCCCGCGCTCCCTCGCCGCGGAAGGTCGTGGCCAGGACGAGCCAGGGCCCATCCCGCTCCGCCAGCGGGTACATCGCCTTGCTGTCGACCTCCGCAGGGGTGAACCACGAGGTCGGGAGCCAGTTGCTCTGGCCGCACGCGTCGTCGGCGGCGACGGCGAGCAAGCAGGCGATCACGGGGAGCCAGCGACGGGCGCTCGTGAGGGTGGCCGGTTTCACGCGAACGGTTCCTTGGGCGGAATGTCAGGCGGAATCGGGGGGGGCGGTGGTTCGTGGAGGCGGGGACGATAGCAACGTCCCCCCTGGGCCGCCAGACCGGTTGCCTCCGGCGCAGACCCTGGAACAATCCACCGACGGCCCGACCCACCGCGGCCGCGTTCGGTCTCTCATCCGCGCCGCCCGGGAGTCCCGCCCCATGACCGATCGCACCCCGTCGCCCCGCTTCCTGCCCCGGTGGCCGACCTGCCTGTTCATCCTCGCCTGGCTCGCCCTCCTCGCCGTTCCCCCCGTGATGCTCCTCCGTGCCCGACCGGCCTGGCTCGCGGAGCTGCCAAAGAGCGGGGCCCAGGAGGACTGGGAGGACTTCCGCCGGGACATGCGGGCACAGACCGGCAGTCAGGGACCGGTCCAGAGAAAGGTGCCCAAGAGCCCCGAGCCGCCGGCCCGCGTCTGGATGCGGGATCACGTCGCCCTGGCGATCACCGCGTGGCTCGTGATGGGGGGAACGTTGGGGGCGTTCCTCGGGGTGATGGTGGCGGGAGCGACGCGGCCCGGTCCGCGGAACCGGAACGGGGGCGACGATCACTCGCCGAGCACGAGTTTGGCGGTGGCGGCGACGGCCAGGAAGAGCACGATGCAGATGCCCAGCACGCCCAGGAGCGAGAACACGGCGCGAACCTCGGAAGGGATGATCGGGACGGGGGAAGAACCATCGTAGGAACGCGGTTCCCTCGCCACAAGCGCCGTTTCCCCCTCGTTTTCAGCCCCGGTCCCCCCTGAAGACGTCGTCCGAGACGGTGCAGCGGGCGGCCCGTCCCACGTCGTCGAGGGAACGGCGCTGGCCGACGTTGTGCCAGGGGGTGACGTCGCGGAGCTCCGGCATGATCTCGAGGATCTGGTCGACCAGCATCACCGCCAGACGGTGGGCCGGCGTCCCCTCGCTCTGTTCGCGGATCGCCGCCGCGGTCTTCATGAGCTTCACCATGCGCGACCGCTCCAGGACCGGGCCGGAGAGCTGGCCCTCGGCCTCGACGAGCAGTTCGGCGATCGGCACCTCGAGGACCTGCTGCCAATTGAGCAGGTCGCTGATGCGCAGGTCGCTGTCGCTCTGTTCCTGCCGACGGACCTCCCCCATGTCGATGCCGAGCCGGCGCGACACGTTGCGCAGGGTGACCCCCTGCTGCTGGCGGACCTCGCCGAGACGGTGGAACCGCTTGTGTTCCCTCCGCGGGCGCCGCGGCCGTGCCGCGTCGGCCATCTCGGGAAGGTAGTCGCGCTCGGCCCGCACCACGTCGGAGATGCCGGCGTCGGCGACCGCGAAAGGATGCCGTCCGCGCGGCCCGCCGTCGTCGAAGCCGTCGAGCGAGCCGGTTTCACACTGGACCGTGGCCATACTGGGAACTCCTTTGGGCTCCGGGATCCCGGGTGCGGGCGCACCGGGAGCGCGGACCATCGAAACGGGGAAGCGCGAGACGGGGCACAACGACGCGGACGCCGCTCGTCAGATCCGGACCCCGCCTTGCCAACGGGTCCGGCCGGAGAACTCTATTCACGGCGGCAAGGGCTCGGGCCCCTGTGGCCGGCCTCGTCCTCGCCGGACGCGACAGCAGACACTACGGCGATCGGACCGGGGTCGTTCGCCCGGCGGGAAAAATTTTTTCCCCGATCGTTGACATGCGCGCCGCGGCGGTTGCACCGTACCCCGGTCCCGTCACCGCTCCGGAGCCAGTCCGTGCCAGACTCCTTCCCCGACGACGCGCTGCCGTGCCCGGACGGATACCGGGAACTCGCCGAGACGGTGGCCTGGGCCGACGTGTCCCCGCGGGTATCGGTGGTCGTCGCCGGCGCGGACGCC
>CAZMOU010000089.1:0-18847 GCA_964567835.1 uncultured Chitinophaga sp.
GCCGTGGTAGTCCCAGAAGCTGTAGCTCAACGTCACGCAGCGCACCCCCGCCTCGACGAGGCGCCGGGCGGCGAGGAACTGCTGCATGAGACGCGGGGCGCCGTCCCCCTGGTGCTTCTCCGTGCCGTAGCCGTACTCGTCGCGGACGCTCTGCGGCTCCTTCGAGACGTCGAGCGCGTCGGCCAGCGCGCTCGACGTGAGCACGCCGAGGGCCTGCTGCTGGAAGGCGTCCATCCCCTCCATCATGCCCGTGCGGTCGGCGGTGCGGTTGAAGGAGTCGAGGGCGCGGACGAGCCCGCCGCGGTCGCCGAGCCGATCGAGCGTGAGCCCCGAGAGGACGAGATCCTCGCGCCCCTCGCCGTTGGGCTGGAAGGGGGTGCAGGAGGGACCGAGGTAGCCCGGCTTGCCGGAGTTGTAGGGGCGGTGCTGCATCCGCGGCGAGAGGCCGACGTACGGCGGCGCCGAAGGCCGCGCCGCCCCCTGCAGCTTCGCCACCACCGAGCCGAACTCCGGATGCCCGCCGGGGGGCTGCCGCTGGTGGCTGCGGCCGGTGAGGCACTGGAAGGAGTAGTGGTCGCCGGTGGCGCCGACGATCGAGCGGATGACGGCGAACTTGTCCATCATCGCCGCCATCCGCGGCATCAGTTCGCAGACCTCGATGCCGGGCACGTTGGTGGCGATCGGGGAAAACTCGCCGCGGACCTCGCTCGGCGCGGCGGGCTTGAGATCGACCATGTCCTGGTGGGGCGGGCCGCCCGGCAGGTAGATCATGATCACCGACTTCTGCCGCGTGCCCGTGCCGGAGGCCTGCTCGGCCCGGAGGACGTCGGCGAGCGTGAGGGCCCGCCCGGCGGTGCCGAGCGCCGCGAGGCTGCCGATGCGGAGGAACTGCCGGCGTCCGGCACGGTCGCAGAAGCGGCCCGATGGGGTGCCCGGGATCGTGAGCATGGTCGATGGCCTGCGGTGGGGCGTCGGAGTCGTCGGATCAGGTCAGTTCGGGGAGCGGCGTCGGGATGTCGAGGACGTACTGCGGCCGGCCGGTGTGGTCGCGGAGGGAGGCTTCGGCCGGATCGATGCCGAGGTGGCGGTAGAGCGTGGCGAGGACCTCGGAAAAATGGACGGGGCGGTCGGCGATCTCGCCGCCGAGCCGGTCGGTGGCGCCGATCACCTGCCCGGTGCGGAATCCGCCGCCGGCGAGGAGCCCGCCCCCCACCTGTGGCCAGTGGTCCCTCCCGGCGTCCTTGTTGATGAGCGGCGTGCGGCCGAACTCCCCCCAGGCGACGACCGCCACGTCCTCGGCGAGACCGCGGGCGTGGAGATCCTCGATGAGCGCCGAGAGCCCCTGGTCGAACTGCGGCAGGTGGGTGTCGCGCATGCCGCGGAAGTTGTCGGAGTGGAAGTCCCAGCGGCCGAAGTTGAGCGTCACGACACGGGCCCCGGCCTCGACGAGCCGACGCGCCACGAGGAAGTGCTCGAGGTTCCGCGGGGCGCCGTCGCCGAAGCGGTTCGGGTCGCCTTTGCCGTAGCGCTCGCGCACGCTCGCCGGCTCCTCCGAGACGTCGAGGGCCCGGGCGAGCTTGGCGCTGGTGAGGATGTCGAAGGCGCTGCGGGCGAGCGCGTCCATGCCGTCGAGCATCCGCGTGGCGTCGATGTCGCGCCGCAGCCGATCGAGGCCGGAGAGGAGTCCGCGCCGGTCGGCGAGCCGCGACTGCGTGAGGTCACGGAGGACGATGTCGGTGCTCGAGGCGCCGTTGGGGCGGAAGGCGGCGTGCGAGACGCCGAGGAAACCGGGGAGCCCGGGGGAGCCGTAGGGGGGATGCCCGGCGTCGGGGGAGAGACCGACGAACGCCGGCACCGCCGGATCGACCGGCCCCAGGAGCCTGCTCGTCACCGCCCCCATGCTCGGCCAGCCGCCGGGGGGCTGATTGCGGACGGTGCGGCCGGTGTAGCAGATGAAGGAGTCGTGGTTGCCGTCGGGGGATCCATGCACGCTCCGCAGCGGCACGCACTTGTCCATGATCCGGGCGAGCCTGGGCATGTGCTCGCAGATCTCGATCCCGGGGACGTTGGTGGGGATGGGGCGGAACTCCCCCCGGATCTCCGCCGGGGCGTCCATCTTCAGGTCGTACATGTCCTGGTGCCCGGGGGCCCCGCACATGTAGATCATGATCACCGACTTGTGCGACGTCCGCCCCGAGGCCTGCTCGGCGGCGAGGATCCGCGGCAGGGAGAGCCCGCCGACGGTGAGGGTGCCGATGCGAAGGAGGTCGCGGCGGCGCAGGCCGTCGCAGAAGCGGGGTCCGGTGGATCCCGCGGGATCGACGAAGGTGAGCATCGTTGACGGCCTCCCGGCGGTGCCCTTCGCCCCGCACCGAGACTGTACCGCACGCGATCGACCGGCACGAACGGCACCCGGGCATCCGGGAACCGTTCGGCACCGGGCAGGTCGGCCTGCCTCGCGAGCCGTTGCAAATATCCATCGGCAAAAGACTTGCGCGGGCTGGAATCGGGCCCTGGAAGGGTGGGAGGAGCGGGGGGGATCGACGGGGGTTTTTCGGGGTAGAATCCGACGACAACCAAGGGGGCCAGCCATGCTCACGATCCGCGGCGGTCAGAAGCGCTTCTGCGACGGCGTCAGTCGGCGCGACTTCCTCGCCATCGGCGGCCTCTCCTTCGGTGCCGGCGGGCTGTCGCTCGCCGGGCTCTACCGGGCCGAGGCGGCCCAAGCCGCGGCCGGCGCCGGCTCGAAGCTCGGCCACAAGGCGGTCATCAACGTCTTCCTCGGCGGCGGACCCCCGCACCAGGACCTCTTCGATCTCAAGCCCGACGCCCCGAGCGAGGTCCGCGGCGAGTTCAAGCCGATCGGCACGAACGTCGCCGGGATCCAGATCGGCGAGGTCTTCCCGCGCCTCGCCACCCGGATGGACAAGTGCGCCATCATCCGCTCGATCGTCGGCTGCGACGGCGCCCACGCCGCCTTCCAGACGAACACCGGCTGGACCGAGGCGAGCCTGCGGACGCTCGGCGGCCGCCCTTCCCTCGGCGCCGCGGTCGCCAAGATCCACGGGCCGGTCGACAAGGCGGTGCCGCCGTTCGTGGGCCTGGCCGCCAAGACGCAGCACGGCCCCTGGAGCGACTCCGGCACCGCCGGCTTCCTCGGCCCCGCCTACGGCGCCTTCCGGCCCGACGGTCCCGACATGGCCAACATGCAACTCAAGGACGTCTCGCTCGAGCGTCTCGCCGACCGGCGCGGGCTCCTCTCGGGGATCGACACCCTCCGCCGCGACGCCGACTCGAGCGGCATGATGGGGGGCATGGACGCCTTCGAGCAGCGTGCCTTCGACGTCCTCACCGGCTCGAAGCTCCTCGACGCCCTCGATCTCTCCAAGGAGGATCCGGCCGTCCGGGCCGCCTACGGCGACGGCAAGCCGTACCAGTTCCAGTACGACGGCGCCCCCACCTGCAACGACCACCTCCTCGTGGCCCGCCGGCTCGTCGAGGCGGGGGTGCGCGTGGTGAGCCTCTCCTTCGGCCGCTGGGACAGCCACGGCCAGAACTTCGCCATGGTGCGCGACCACGGGCCGAAGCTCGACCAGGCCCTCTCGGCCCTGATCGACGATCTCGAGGGCCGCGGCATGCTCGGCGACGTCTCGATCGTCGTCTGGGGCGAGTTCGGCCGGACGCCGAAGATCAACAAGGACGCCGGGCGAGACCACTGGCCGCAGGTGAGTTGTGCGCTCCTGGCCGGCGGCGGAATGCGGACCGGGCAGGTGATCGGGGCCACCAACAGGCTCGGCGAGCACGCCACCGACCGGCCGGTGCACGTCCAGGAGGTGCTCGCCACCCTCTACCACAACCTCGGCATCGACACGCAGACCTTCACGATCGTCGACACCACCGGCCGGCCGCAGTACCTCGTCGAGAAGCCGGCGATCCCGGAATTGCTCTGAGCGGGTGGGTGCTCGACATCGATGCCTATTAGCCAAGCTGCGGAGCAGCGGCAGGTACGCCGCGTCCGGCACCCACGGTCCGCGACTTACGCGACCCTCCGCCTCTCGGAAGGGGATTGGCGAGGAGGGAGCTCACTCGTCCCTGACGTGCAGCACAATTCTCCATTCTGATGGACCATCATGATCACCGCCTTGCCCAGCGATGATCTCGACGTCCGTGACATCGGAAGGAATGCGCCCTGCAGGCTCAATCACAGCGACAGCGACAAGTCCCCCTCTCATCTGCTCAGGAGGTTGAATCTTCACTGAAACCCAATCTGGCGCCTTGACATTCCAATCGCCCGAACCGCCATCGGCCGGACCGAAGAGTTGCACCCTTTTCGTCTGGCCACCAGACGCCGCGAACTCATTCCGATTGACTGTGAGCACCGCCGGCAACGCGATACATGGGGAGCGACGTTCAGGTCCCACCCAGATGGGTGGATTGGCAATGATCCTATCCCTTCGCGATCCGCCCGCGATGAGATGAATCTGAACCCGTTGGCCGAAACGATCCGCCGGCACGCACCCGATAACATCCATCGTGTACGTTCGGCGGACGATACCGTTCGGCAGTTCCTCGTCCGCGCTCGCGGGTTGCAGGCGAACCTGGATGTCGCTGGAATCCGCCTCCGCACCGGACAGCCAATGCTCCGCCCCCGATTGTTCGAGAGTCGTCACCGTTGCCGACGTTTCGGCCGCCTCCCCCGCAATCTCACCAATCAAGGGAATACCAGAAGGGGAGAGCACGATCCGTGGGAGCAGATCGTCTTCCCCAATCAGTTCGAACCTCATTCTCAATGGCGGCACCGCCGCCGGTATGGTGACGAATTCGGCCCACGTGACGGTCTTCCCGACTCGAGGAACGGTTACGCGAAACTGCGCGGTGCAGTGCTCTCCGGGAGCCAATGTCGTTGCACTCAGCGGGCCTGCAAGCGTGCAGGCGCACGATGAAGCGACATCGACGATTCGGTAACTCCTGCCAGAATTGTTCGTAACCCTAACCTCCAAATCCCGTGAAAGATCCACAGCGTCTGCGTCGTCGGTACCGATGGTCACGGACTCGGGTTCAAGTCGCAAATCTACCCTCGGAGTGCCGGATCGGCCGCAGCCCGCCAGGGTGACAACGAGTAAGCATGCCATGAACCCGACAGGAAGATATGGGCCTTGCCGCGAGGCACTTCTACTCTGACGCTGAATGAGTTCTCGTTGCCTCGGCGCTCCGATGAGGAGCATCGCCATCTCGTTAATCATGATCGGCTGACTCCCCCCCGTCCGCAGACGCCAATGCTCGCCAGACGTCTTTGCTGACATCATCCCCGACGATCCGTACGCTTCCGTCACAGGCGAGCACGTGCACGCCGCCAGGATGCTGACTCCGCGCCGTGACCACATGCAAACAGTCCGGAACTGACGAGTTTGGTGGCATCGCATGGTTGTAGAGCGTCTGCGACCAGTCAGTGAGCAGCCATGTGCTGCCATCCGACGAGTAGTGCTCTCGGGGAACTGCAGGTGTTCGCGAACAGACATCGAGCCCATCGTCTGGCGAGACAGGGAAGTGCAGCGCCGCCACCATCGCTCGATCCCGCCAGGGGGAGAACCTCGCTCTGTCGAAGTCCCCGACAACCCGCTCTGAGAAAGCTGCGGTGCGCGAAAGCCCATCGGTTATCTGCGAAAGCCGGACACCCGACCATCTCGCGATACCGAGGAGAGATCCTTCGGGAGGGGCCGTGTGGGCATCAGGACTGCTTCCGCGGCATGCGCGATAACTATTGCCACCAGCGCGAACTCTGTCCGAAGGGCAACAAAACAAATCGAGCGGCAAGGACAACAACGATGCATTTCGAGCAGAGAGAACGGGCTCTTGAGTCGCCCCGATCCCATCCTCGGCGAGGTCGATCGTGTCCCAGACGCTTACCTGCTCAAGGTAGGGCAACAACTGGGCCTGCATGGAAAGATTCCTCGGGTAGACCGTTCCTGCCGGCAAGGCTGTGAAATACAGCGAAGCCGGAGGCAGAGAGTCGGAGTGCACGTGCGCGTAGTTGTGCAGCCCGATGCCTAGCTGTCGCAGGCGGGAACGGCAGTCGATGGAGCGAGCCGCTTCACGTGCGCTTTGCACCCCCGGCCCGAGCAAAGAAAGCAGTGTCCCGATAATACCAACGACGACCAGCAGTTCGAGCAACGAGAACCCGGCACGACTGCCGTGCTTAGTCCTCGTACTGTGAGTATTTGCAGGCGGGAACGCGATTGGCGAGTGGCGAAGCATGCCAACCACAAAAAGGATCGCCGCCATCACCAACCCTGCGTGCCAAACGAGCGACCAGATTCCTAGATCTATGACCCGATCCAAATCGGCAGCGCTTTTCGCGATGAGCAGAATCGAACCGTCCCAGGCGAATCTTTCCCTAAGGGTAGCACCCATCACCCAAGCGGGAGGATTCGGGAAGTCGAGGATTCGCATCTGCGTACCCCGGCTCTCCAATACCGCCACAAAGTGCTTTTCACCTGTCGGCAGCACCAGCGAAATGACCCCACCAGTCGTCCCACTACCAAAACGGGGAATCCGGTCGCGGGACGAGATACCGATCGCGACACAACCGTGGCTGGCAACCTGATCGCGCAGGTCCTTCAAGGTCAGTGGACGCGCGAGATTCTCGTCTATCCCCCCACTTAGCGCCGCTTCGACGCCAAGCGTTGACAGCACGACCTGAACGGCGATTACGCCACATGCGTGAGGATAGCTCGCGGAGTCATCTGTAAGGTGGGTAAGTGCACTGATAAAAAACAATATGAGTGGCACGCGACGCCTCCTGAAGGAGCAGTCATTAAGACATGTCCCGTCACGGGCATACAGTGACCGCACCGCCTGAAACGAAGTCGTTGGGATAACTTCTGCCGCAGGGAATGATCTGGAAGGTGTTTCCGTAGGTGCATGCGGTGTCGTTCAGGAAATTATAAGCGTCGCCCTCGCAGGGAGACGTCCTGGCTTGGGTCACGGGCCCATAGTGCATGGCGGGATTGGTGTAAGGTGTGAGTGAATAGCCTTGAGGAGTGTTGAGACAAAACACCGAGCCCCCATTGCCGTTCGACAGGCATTGGTTGCAGTTGCTGTTTACAAGGGCCGGGTTCTTGCAGGAAAAGGCGCTCCCAGAAGCCGCCATCAGCGCGCTTTCACTCAGCACCTGCAGACTCGAGGACCCCGCCAGAAAAAGCCCGATCACTGCCGACAGGCCGATGGTTCCAATGATGCGACGCATTTTCACCTCCGAGTAATCAAGCGATTGGGATACGGACCCGTCAAATGGGCGTTCTGTGAAGTCTCCGTCGGAAGGCGTACACCGCTGCGGCAGCGAGAAGGCTGCACATGGCAGCCCAACGGAGAAGGTGCCAACGGAATCCTTCGTCTCTGACTGCAACGGCGGCTCCGGCACTTTCCAATTGCCGCATTTCCTCGGCCGCATCAGCGGCGTGCTGCTGCAGGTATTCTTGGAGCAACTCGTCTTTACGATGGACTTCGATGGTTCGTTGCCCAGCGACTGTCTCCGTAATCAGTTGGGTGCCGACGGTTGGCGCGGGTGGACGATAATCAGCATCTGGGATCGAGGAGTTTAGGCGGACGGAGTCAAGAATCAATGACCAACTTCCGAGGGTGAATGCGACATCCATCCTTGTTGGAAGCCATTGTTCGCCTCCCGTGAACGGCTCCGGGTACGCGGTCCAGTCGGAGAGTCGGTATCGAACCGTTCCGAGATTGCGAATCGATGTCTGCGCGGCTGCACTCTCTCCCACGGGCGTGGCAGTCATCTCTACCGGAAGACAGCCGTAGTGTTCCGCCAGGGTAACGGTCCAGTGGAACATCGTGCCGTTGGGCGAAGGATGGTCGCCGAGGTCGATGACCCAAGTTCGATCACCGTGTTCACCGTTTTCACTGACGACACGGGCGGTTGCTGAAGCCAATTGGCCAGCCAGGTCCGTTTGCGAGTCTTTCAGTCGCAGGCCGAGCCAAGTGTCGATGCAGTAAGCTTCACGGAGGCGAGGAGGTGTCGCTGGCGATGTAATAATCTCTCGGATCCGGCCTGGTTGTTCCGGATCGTACGTTACCTGGTGCCCTTTGGCGCCGTCGAACGACTCCCAGTTCCGGCCGAAGTCTGACTCGCTCACGACCAGGAGTTGACGGAGGCCGTCACGGACCCAGCGGCCTCGCTGGCTGAAGGAACCGTTTTTTGCCACTGACCGCAGCGTGAACTGTACGTCGAGCGAATGGATACCACCGACGGTCTCGAGATAGCGGGCTCGCAAGTCAGCCACTTGCGACGCACTGGCCGCGAGGGTCAGGTTCATCGCCGCGGTCAGTGCAAGCACGACAGAGCATTTCATTCTCCAATCCCCCGACGTGTCGCAGTGGTGTCGAGCGATCACCGTCCCCGGTGGGACGGTACCACAAAAAAGGGGGGGGGTGTCAAGTGTTCTGGGGTGCCTGCGGCTCAGTTCACCTGCCGTGGCGCTCAGACGCATCGCTGCAAGAGTCAGGCAGGGTGGTCATGACGTACCCCGTGACGACGTGTTGCGACGGTTCGACTGTGGTTGGGCGAACTTCCAATCGGACTACCGGCCAGTCATGCATGCGTGGGCCGTGTACGATAATTCCGGACGATGGCCGAAATTGCTGGAGCGATCCGAATGGAGAAGACCCCGAAAACGGGCCCTGCCGTCGGCCTTTCGGCACCGGGTGGCTCGCCGCAGGCCTCACAGCTTTTCGTTGAAGCGGTCGGCAGGGCGCTGCGGCGATCGGCGCGGGCCGCCCGCCGGATCGCGCACATGCACGGCACTCCGGTGTATTTCTGGCGTGACGGGAAAGTCGTGGCCGAAAAGACCTGATCGTCGCCCGGCGGGTGGAAATGCCGCGTCAACGCCAACATCTCCCACCGGGTGTGGCGGGAGGTTCGAGCGATCACTTCGTCCTTCGGTCGGGGCCCTGATCCCTGGCGGGAGTGAGATGTTCCGGGCGTGCGCACGTGAGCGTTGATCGCTTCGACGATCAACACTCGCCGAGCATCCGGCGCATCCCGGAACCGCTCTGACCGAACCGGTTCTCATTCGGCGACGGGCCGCCATCATCCGGCCAAAGATCCGGCCAAGGGAGGCCGGATCGTGTCACGGCGGTTCGGCGGAAGGCAAGACAGGGGAGGGAGTTGTGGCGGATCGGGGAGCGTCCGCGATCCGGCCACGGAAGCAGCCAGAGTCGCGGCTTCCCCCGGCTGACGCTCACTGCTTCGCCGGGGCGGGGGAGGGCTCGAGGGTGTGGAGGAGCTTGCCATCGGCGAGGGTCCAGAGGCGGAGCTTGCCGTCCTGGCAGGCCGCGGCGAGCGCCGTGGGGCCCACCGCCACCGCCTGCACGAAGTCGGCGGCGCCAGGGAACTCGCGGACCGTGCCGCCATTGCCGGCGTTGTAGAGGCGCACCGTCGGGTCGCCGGAGCAGGCCACCACCTCCTCGCCCGGGGCGACGAACTTCACCGCGGTGACCTCCTTCTTGCCACCGTTGATGGTCCGCTGCTGCTCGCCGGTGACGACGTCCCAGACCTTGATGGCGTTGTCGGCGCCGGCGCTCGAGAGGCGGCGGCCGTTGGCCTGCCAGGCGACGCCGAGGACGTGGCCGGTGTGCCCCTCGAAGCTCTTCACGTGCTTGCCGTCGGCGACGGAGTGGACCTTCACGAAGCGGTCGGTGGCTCCCGAGGCGAGCATGTCTCCCTTGCGGGAGAACTCGAGCGCCGTCACCGCGTCGGAGTGGGGCGCCGCGAACTCGCGGACGAGTGAGCCGTCGGCGGTGTTCCAGAGCTTGATCTCGCCCGAGCGGCTCGGCCGGCCGCTGCCGGTGGCGAGGATCGCCCCGTCGGGGGAGAAGGCGAGCGCCGTCACCGCGTCGATCGGCGGCACACCCGGATCCTCCTCGGTGGCCGGCGGCGTCAATTCGCCGCCGATCGTGCGGGCGAGCGTCCAGCGCGGCGCGACCTGCCACACCCCGGCCGCCCCGGCGCCGCCGCCGAGCAGCGCCCGCCCGGAGTCGAGGAAGGTGACGAGAGCCTTGGCCTCACCGGCGCCGCCGTCCCACGTGTCGCGTGGGAGGGCGTCGGCCGCGCCCAGGAGCGCCACGGCCCCGTCGGCCCCCGCCACGAGGAGCCAGTGGCCGTCGGGGGAGAACGCGACGGCGGCGGCCGGCTTCTCCGCCGCGGTCTTCTGCTCGGCGAGCGCCGCGCGGGCCTGCTCGGCGGCGGCGGCGTCGGCCTCGGCCTTGGTGGCCTCGTCCTTCCGCTTGGGGAGATCCTCGTCGGCCTTCGTCTTCTGCGCCTGGGCGAACTCGACGGCCCGCTTGGCGCTCGTGGAGGCCGTCTCGGCCCCCTTCCGCGCCTCCTCGGCGGCGGTGGCGGCCTTCTTCATCTCCTCCATCTTCTTCGTCGCCTCGGCATCCTTCGCCTTGGCCCGCTCGATCTGCGCGGCGGCCTGGGCGACCGCCTGATCGGCGGCCGCCTTGGCGGCGGCGGCGGCGGCGACGGCGGCCTCGAAGGCCTTGAGCGCCTCGGCGGCGGCGGCGTCACCGGCGCTGCTGGCGGCCACGAGCGCGAAGGCGTCCTTGCCGGCCGTCGTTCCCTCGGCGGCGGCGACCACCGCGGCGACCGCCTTCGTGGCCGCCTCGTGGGCGGCGGTCGACTGCGCGAGCGCCGTCTTCGCCCCCTCGGCCATCTTCGCCGCCTCGTCGGCGGCGGCGACGGCGGTCTTCGCCGCCTCGGTCTTCTCTCCGAGCGTCTTCTCGGCGGCGGCGAGTTTCTCGTTGGACTGGGTGATCTCGGTGCCGGCCGCCTCGATCGCCTTCTCGGCTGCGGTCACCTGCGCCTTGCCGTATTCGACGTCCTGCTTGCGGACGGCCGCGTCGACCTCGGCGAGGCGCAGCTTCTCGACGACGCGCGAGTCCCCCTTCCACTCGGCCACCATCGCGCCGTCGGCGACGTTCCACACCTTGACCCCGGGCACGGTGCCCACGGTGGCCAGGCGCATCGAATCGGGCCTCACCGCCATGCCGCCGAGGGCTCCGCCGTGGGCGAATTGCCGCACGACGCTCGCCCCCTCGAGGTTCCAGAGCCGCACCGTCCCGTCGGCCGAGCCGGCGAGGAGATGGCCGGCGAGGGCCGGGGTGTCGACGAGGGCCTTCACCGGCCCGCCGCCGGCGAGTTCCTTGAGCGGCTTCGGTGCGGCGGCGACCGGATCGACGGGCGGAGCGGGGAGGGGCAGCGCGAAGGTGCGGACGACCCCGTCGGCCTCGGCGATCGCCAGCTGCGTGCCTGCGGCGGTCACGGCCAGGGCGGTGACGCCGGCCGGACGCATGAAGCGGCCGGTGACGCTGCCGTCGGCGGCGCTCGAGGCCACGACGCTGCCGTCGGCGCCGGCGGAGTAGACGGTGGCCCCGTCGGCCGAGAGGGCCACGGCGGCGACCGGCGCGGTGTGTGCCCGGAAGGCCTTGCGGACGGTGGCGCTCGCCGCGTCGAGGAGGATCACGGCGCCGTCGGGCCGGCCGCAGGCGGCGCTCGATCCGGCCGACGCCATCGCGGTGATCCCCGCCGTCTCGGCGACCTCGGAGGTGCGGGCGGCCCGCTCGCGCTTCCAGAGCTTCACGGTGCGGAAGGAGCCGGAGGCGAGGGTGTCGTCGAGGGGGGAGATGGAAAGCGCCGTGATCGTGTCGCGGTGGGCCGAGTCGGCGGGGACGCCGGCGTCGGCGGTGGCCGGATCGACGAGCGCCCCGAGGAGGGCGCCGGAGGCGGTGTCGTAGAGGCTCAGGCGGCCGGCGCGGGCGGCGGCGGTGACGCGGCCGTCGTTCGACATCGCCACGGCGAGGACGGCGCCGGTGCCGGGGGGAATGGGGCGCCAGGCGATCGCCCGGCGCTCCATGGCGGGGCCGGCGGTGGCCCCCTCGTTGATCCAGCGCTCGAGGAGCCCGAGTTGCTCCGGGCTGAGCGCCTTGGCCCCCACCTTGTTGTCGGGCGGAGGCATGAAGTCCTCCTGGAGGTGGGACGAGCGCAGGAAGACGGGGCTCTCGGCCGACTTGCCGGCGACGACGCCGGGGCCGGAGTCACCCCCCGCGACGATCGCCTTGTGGGAGTCGAGGATCAGGCCCCCCTCGTGGATCTTCGGGTTGTGGCAGGCGGTGCAGTTGGCGGCGAGGATCGGGAGGATCTCGTCCTGGAAGCGGACGGCGTCGGTGCGCACCGGGGGCGTCACCGGCAGGCCGTCGGCGCCGGCGACGGCCGGAAGGAGCGCGGCGAGCGCCGGGGCGGCGACGAGGCGGGCCAGCGACGGGTGGATGCGGAGGGTGCTCATCACGGGGGATCCTCTCTCTGTCCTGGAGCGATCGACGCGGGGCGGCCCCGCGGGATCGTGGATCGACGCTTCATGCGGCGGGGTGTCGGTCCCCCTTAGGTCTGCGCGGCTCACGGCGCCTCGACGACGACGGCGACCTTACGCTCGGTAACGACATCCCGATCGTAAAACTTCACCTTACCCTTCAGGGTTATCTCGTGACGGCCGGGGGGGGTTTCGCCGGTCGTGACGACTTTGAGCACCCCCTGCGACTGGTCGCCGGGGACCGTGACGGCCGCGACGGCGAGGCCGGGCACCGCGGTGGCGGGGGCCGCCTCGAGGAGGGTGTCGCCGGCCAGGCCGTAGCGTCGCTCGAAGGGCACCGGCAGGTCGATCGCGGCCCCCTGCTTCACCGCCACCTGCTCGGGGATCGGGCCCCACACGAGCGGCGTCTCGGCGACGCGGAGCATGATCGACGGCACCACCACCGGCACGTCGATGTCCTTCGGTGCCGCCGCGGCCGCGGCGTCGGCGGCCACCTTCTCGCGCCGCACGCGTTCCTCCTCGGCGGCCTTGGCCTTGGCCTCGAGGTCCTTGACGAGCGCTTCGGCCTTGGTCTTCGCCTCGGTCTGTTCCGCGGTCGGCTGCTGGCCGGCGGCCTGGGCATCCGCGATCGTCTTGTCGGCCGCGGCGAGCGTGACCTTCGCCGCCTCGTGGGCCGCGACTCGCTCCTTGACCAGCGCCGCGATCCGCTCGTGGTCGGCCTTGGCGAGTTCCGCGGCCTGCGGGTTCCGCGCGTAGGCCATCTTCGTCCCGCCGCGGAGGAGGATCTGGTAGATCCCGGCGGGGAGCTTCGGGTCGAGATCGATCTCGGCGGAGGCGGTGGTGGCGGCCTCCGCCACCGTGATCTCCGGCACCTTGAGCTCGCCCGGCAGCCCCGGGGCGGTGAGCTTCACCTCTCCCTTGGCACCGGGGCGATGGACGACCACCAGCGGGATCGACACCTTCCCGCCCCGGGCGGTCTCCCAGACCTTCGTCTCGGTCGGCGTCACGCTCACCGGCGCCGCGTCGGCGGTCACCACGAGGGGCAGTTCGTGCAGTTCCCGCAGGACGCGCGGCTGGTTCTGGTTGTCGGCGTTCCAGCGGAGCGTGGCGACGCGCGCCGGCCGCACCGCCTCGGCGTCGCCGATCTTCGCCTTCCCGACGACGCGGATCGTCCCCGACCAGGGCTTCATGCCGTCGGCGGCGGTGAGGACGAGTTGCGCGCGGTTGGTGCGGGCCGGCGCCACCGCCGGGCTCGCCGTCACCCCCGCCGGCAGCCCCTCGGCCTCGATCGTCACCTCGTCGGCGAAGCCGTCGGCACGGAAGACGAGGACGTCGATCGTCGTCGTGCCGCCGACGTCGATCACCGGGGGGACGACGTTCGCCTTGTTGGCATCGGCCCGGTTCTGCTCGGCCAGCAGCGCCACGACGCGGAAGTCGGGGGCGGGCCTGCGGGCCACGAGCACCCAGGCGTTCTCGGGGGAGGTGCGCGAATCGGCCTTCAGATCCCGCACGAGGATCCGGTAGGTGCCGTCGGCCGGCGCCCGAAAATCGAGGATCGGATCGGAGGAGGGACGGTCGATCGCCCCCCCGACGAACTCCGCCGGTCCGTCGTCGGCGTAGGCGACTTCCTTCCCCACCGGCTTGCCGTCGGGGCCGGCCGTGACGCTCTCCACGAGGAGGCAGGGGTCGACGGCGTGGCCGAGGCGGTTGGAGACCAGGTCGAGGACGAGCGCGTCGCCCGCCTTGGCCTCGAAGGAGAACCAGTCTCGGTCGCCGCGCGGGTGGAAGCGGCCGGCGACCACACCCGGCAGCGTGATTGCCTGGGGCGCGGCGGGCTGGTCGTTCGGCTCGGTCTCGACGACCGGGGCGCTCGCCGCGAGCAGCGCCGAAGCCAGCGGCTGCGCGGCACCGGGGACGTCGCCGAAGAGGTCGACGAGATCGGCCGTGGCGTCACGCGGGGCGAGGAGCCGGTGCTCGACGCGCTTCGTCGCCCCCTTGGCCGGGTCGCCCGTGCGGGCGTCGATCGTGATCTTCTCGAGCCCGGCCGTGCCGTCGCCGGTGGAGAGGCCGGGGAGACCGGCGGGCGAGCCTCCGGGGAGGCCGACGCCGTAGACGTCGACCTTCGCCGACTCCCCCGCCCGCGCCACCGGCGGGAAGACGAAATCGACCTGCGGCCCCGTCGAGACGCCGAGGCGGTAATGGACGTCGTCGCCGCCGCCGGCGAAGAGGTCGTGGACGCGGACGACGTAGCGGCCGTCGGCCGGCGCGGTGAAGTCGAGGAAGGGATCGTCGTCGTGCCGGCGCCGGGCCGAGGCCACCACCTTCCCCGCCGGGTCGAGCATGTCGAGCACCGGGGTCATCCGCGAATCGATCCGCCGGGCCCAGATCTCCGCCCGGACGCGCTGACCCGCCCCGAGCACCAGGGCGTAGTGGTCCGACTTCCCGGCGGTGGCCCGCGCCGTGACGGCCGCATCGGCCGGGATCTCGAGGGCCTTCGCCGGTGCGTCGATCTCGCCCGGCTTGGCCACCTCGGCACCGCCACCGACGGCGAAGGTCCGCGCGTTGCTCGCCCCGAAGCGTCCCACCGCCACGACGTCGTAGAGACCGGCCGGCACCTCGGGGGCGACGGTGACCACCATCGTCCGCGCGATCGGCCGCGGCTGCGGGTCGTACTCCGTCGGCTGCGTCATCGCCGGGACGGCGGTGATCCCCGGGTGGGAGAAGAGGAGCTTCTCGAGGTCGTCGAGATCGGCCCCGAGGAGGGTGACGGTGACCTGCGATCCCTGCTTGGCGCCGGAGGGCTGCAGTGCCGTGAGCGCCGCGCGGGGGAAGTCGGCACGGACGGCGGGAGCGACGACGGCCGCGGCCAGCGCGACGAGGATCGTCGCCGTGGCGGGGACGCGGGAGGGACGGGTGGACGACATGGTGGTGCGTTCCGCGGAAGGGGACTCGAGCGCGGTGACCGCGTGCCCTCCGTGGCGTCGCTGCCGGCCGCACCGGGAACGGGGGGCGGGCCCCGGCTCCCGGGATTCCCTCCCGGGGCGCTGGGCTCCCCCGGGCGCGGGAATCGACGGAGGGATCAATGGTTGAAGAGGAATTCCTTCGTGTTGAGCAGCGACCAGATGACGTCCTCCCAAGCCGACTGCCGATTGTCGGCGTGGCCCTCGAGGTACTTCCGGACCAGGCCCGTCTCCTCGGCCGTCGGGGCCCTGGAGAACGACACGAGATACAGCTCTGCCACCTTCGTCGCGTCGTCGCGGGCGGCGTCGGCGACGAGCTTCGAGGCCCGCCCCTCGCCACCGAGCTTCCCGAGGATGTCGGCGGAGTTGATGAGGTGGATGCTCTGCGCGAGGTTCGCCTCCGAGACGCGCTCGCACTCGCAGGCGCTGTCGCCGTTGGGGCGGCCGAAGACGGTGAGGAAGTAGTTGTTGAAGTTGGGGTCGGGGAGCTGGATCGACTTCGTCCCGGCGAGCACTCCCGCGAACGAGGTCTGCTTGCCCGTCAGCGTGTCGATGGCGTCGAGGGCCACCTCGGCCGGCACCCGCCGCGGATAGAAGCGTGAGAAGCTCTGGCGGTCCTCGGCGTTGTACTGGTTCGGCTCCGCCGAGAGCTGGTAGGTGTTCGAGCGGCAGATCGTCCGGATGAGGTGCTTCATGTCGAACCCGTGGCGGGCGAAGTCGGCCGCCAGGGCCTCGAGGAGCGCCGGGTTCGTCGGGGGGTTGGTGAGCCGCATGTCGTCCTCGGGCTCGACCAGGCCGCGCGAGAAGAAGTGCTTCCAGTAGCGGTTGACGAGCGAACGGGCGAAGAAGGGATTCTCCGCGGAGGTCATCCAGTCGGAGAGCGCCACGCGCGGATCGACGTCGGAGGGGATCTCCGCCGGCTTGCCGCCGAGCACGGCCGCCTGGTGGGTCCCCTTCGGACCGGCCGCCTGGGGGGTGCCGCGGTTGTGGAAGATCTGATCCTCGCCCGGCTGGGCCCCCTTCTTGCGGCCGATCCGCGAGAAGAACGCCGAGAGGGAGTAGTAGTCCTCGGTGCTCCACTTCTCGAAGGGATGGTGGTGGCAGCGGGCGCACTGGAGACGGAGGCCGAGGAAGAGCTGGGAGAGATCCTCGACCTGCTGGTTGGTGTCGGCGACCTGCCGGAACCAGATCGTGGCAGGGTTGCCGCCGGCCTCGCCGGAGGCGGTGACGATGTCGCGCACGAACTGGTCGTAGGGCTTGTTCTCCGCGAGGCTCGCCCGGATCCAGTCGTGGAAGGCGTAGCTGCCGTGGCGGTGGAGCGTGTCGTCGGTGCGCTTGTTGCGCAGGATCGCCGACCACTTGTTGGCGAAGGCGTCGGCGTAGTCGGGGCTGTCGAGGAGCCGGTCGACCAGCCGGTCGCGCTTGTTCGGGTCGGCGTCGGCGAGGAAGGCCCGCGTCTCCTCGAGCGTGGGGATGCGGCCGGCGATGTCGATCGTCGCGCGGCGCAGGAAGGTGGCGTCGTCGCAACGGGGCGAGGGGGGGAGACCGAGGGCCACGAGGTTGTCGAGGACGAGTTCGTCGATGAAGTTGCGGGCGAACTCGGCCCGGGCGGGGATGCCGTTGCCGGGGGAATCGAGCGGGATCGAGGTGCGGAACACCGCCACCTGGCTCATGTAGCGCACCATGAGCGCCGCGTTGCCGCTCCGCGGCGGGCCGCTGCCGCGCTCGGCGGCCGAGACCAAGCCGGTCTTGTCGACGGAGACGAGATCGGGCGCGTTGACCTCGTACTGGGCCATCGGGGTGACGTCCTCGCGCGAGCCGTCGGAGAGGAGGGCGGTGACGCGCACCTGCTGCGACTGCCCCGGATGCATGACGCGCTCGGTGGGGAAGACCTCGATCCCGACCACCTTCGGCGCGTCGGCATTCCCGGGCTGGGCCCCCTCGGCGATCCAGCGGGCGATGATCCGGTAGGAGGGGGAGCCGGTCTCGATGAGCTTGCCGCCGCCGTGGGGCACGATCGCGGCGGCCTTCATGAGGAGCAGGCTCTCGTCCGGGGCGGTGACGGAGATCCGGCGTCCACGGGCCTCCTTGACGAGGTGCTCGTGATCCTCGGCCGGTTCGAACCCGAGGAGCGAGAGTTTGAAACCGTTCTGGCCGCCGCTCTTCCCGTGGCAGCCGCCGCCGTTACAGCCGTATTTGGTGAACACCGGCACGACGCGGCCGAAGAACTCGACCGGCGGATCGTTGCCGAAGCGCTCCACCGCGAGGGGGACGCGGGTCTCCGTGCCGTCGGCGATGCCCGGGATTCCCGACACCGTGACGACGATCTCGCCGTGGCCGTCGGCGGCGGGCACGACCACGCCCGAGGGGGTGACCGTCGCCAGGGTGGCCGGTTCGACGCGGTAGACGGCGGCCCGGGTGATGTCGCGGGAGTGGCTCGAGTCGCCGCCGGCGGGAAGGGCACTCACGACCAGTTGGCGACGGCCCTCCGTGCCCACGATCCGCACCGGACCGCCGTCGGTTTCGCCGGTCGAGACCTCGATCCGGGAGGGCTCGTCGGCGGCCAGGGCCGCCGGGGCGGAACCGATGAGGGCCAGGGCGAAGAGCGCGGCGGGAAGGGTGGTCGTCCACCCGGGAGAACGGGCGCGGCGCTCGGAGGACGACGGCAGCACGGACGAAGCCATGGCTTTCTCCACGGTGGAAACCCCTCGCAGCACCGGGGAAGTATCCCCCAAAGCGTCTTCCCCCGCAAAGTCGACCGTCGACAGACGGGGCTCGTTCGAAGCTAAAGTATTTTCTGGCAAGAACTTGTGGCGTAGTGAACGACCCTGGGCACGGCCTGGGGTTCGGACTTTCTTGTCCGAAATGGCCTCCCGCTGACCTTCGGGAAAGGCGAGACCACGCCCGGGGTGGCGCTCCGCAGAGTGCGGCAGACTCGTCAGGAGGACGCCTGCTACGCTGCGAAACCCACCACCCCGACCCGGCCTCGGGTCCCCACGGCCGGTCGGCGGCCCCACCGCTCCCCGCGTCCCCGAAGCACCCATGACGTCCTACTCGCTCACCCATCTGCGGCAGCTCGAGGCCGAAAGCATCCACGTCATCCGCGAGGTGGCCGCCGAGTTCGAGAATCCGGTGATGCTCTATTCCATCGGCAAGGACTCGGCCGTGATGGTCCGCCTCGCCGAGAAGGCGTTCTTCCCCGCCAAGCCCCCGTTTCCGCTCATGCACATCGACACGACGTGGAAGTTCCGCGACATGTACCGGCTCCGCGACGAGTACGTCGCCAAGGAGCTGGGATTCGAACTCCTCGTCCACGTCAACGAGGAGGGACGGGCGCAGGGGATCAACCCCATCACGCACGGTAGCAAGGTGCACACCGACGTCATGAAGACCCAGGCCCTCCGGCAGGCCCTCGACAAGTATCGCTTCGACGCCGCCTTCGGCGGGGCCCGCCGCGACGAGGAGAAGAGCCGGGCGAAGGAACGGGTGTTCTCCTTCCGGGACGAG
>CAZMOU010000090.1:0-18756 GCA_964567835.1 uncultured Chitinophaga sp.
GGCGGCGCCGGCCATGAAGAGCTGCACGACCCGCTTCGCTTTGACGGGATGGACGCCGCCCGCCGTGGTCGTCTCGCCGGCGAGGAGCTGCGAGAGGGCCATGCCTCCGAGGCCTCCGACGGCGCCGGAGAGCCACGCGCGGCGCGGGAAGGCCGCCGGCGGGAGGGCCGCACCTGGCCGGTGGGCGAACGACGGGTCGCCGGGAACGGGGGCTGGCATCGGGGGCTCGTGGATTCCCGGCGGAGGCCGCCGGCGGGACGGGTCAGTCGACGAACGTGAACTCGTTGAGATTGAGGAGCGTGCGGCAGACGGCCGGGAGGCCATGGTCGCGGTGGAGGTCGAGAAGCACCGTCCTCTCCTCCTCGCTCGGAGCACGGCCGAACGCGAGACGGACGGCGCGTTCGATCCGCGCCGGAGGATCCTCACCCGCCTCGCGGGCCACGCGCCCCGCGAACTCGACCGCCTGCGTCGTCATGAAGCCGTTGTTGAGCAGGGCGAGGGCCTGGATCGCCGAGAGGCTCTCGTTGCGCTTCTCGACGCGCATCGACGGGTCGGCACAGTCCAGGCTCGTCATGAAGGGCTGCGTCTGGCTGCGGACGATGAAGCGGTAGACGCTCCGTCGCCAGGTCGACCGGTCGGCCGGATCGGCGAGGTCGTAGCGGTAATGGGGCGAGTGCTCGGGATGCTCGACGCGGAAGTCCTGCCAGCCCGGGCCCCCGGCGGCCCCGTCGAGGGTGCCGGCGACGGCGAGCACCGCGTCGCGGATCGCCTCGGCTTCCAGTCGGCGCCGGTTCTGCCGCCACACCCGGGCGTTGCCGGTGTCGACGGCCGACATCGCCGGGTCGTCGTCGGCCCGTTGGCGCCACGTCGCGCTCCCCACGACGAGGCGGTGGAGGCCCTTGAGCGACCCGCCCCGGTCGCGGAACTCGGCCGCCAGCCAATCGAGGAGGGCGGGATCGCTCGGCGGGCTGCCCATCCGGCCGAAGTCGTTCGGGGTGTCGACGATGCCACGGCCGAAGTGGTGGAGCCAGACGCGGTTGACGGCGCTGCGCCAGGTGAGCGGATTGTCGGCCGACGTGAGCCAGTCCGCCAGCGCCGCCCGTCTCGCCCCCTCGGGAGCGTCGGCGGGGAGATCGAAGCGCGCCGGCAGCATCGGCAGCGCGGAGAGGGCCCCGGGGCCCACCACGCGGCCGGGGGTGTTGACGTTGCCGCGGGCGAGGACGTGGATCGGGCGGGGGAGGCCGCCGCGCTGCGTGGCGGTGACGGTGTAGAGCGGCCGCTGTGGGGGAAGCTCCCCGCGCATGCGCGCCACCGCGGCGAGCTCCTCGCCGACGGCCCCGAGGGCGGCGGAGACCTCGGCCGGCACCTTCGCGAGCAGGGCGTCGCGCTCGGCCCGGAGGGCGAGCGTGTCGGGCGTCGGGGCGGGAAACTCGCCGTCGACGAGATTCGCCCCCCGCCAGCGCGGCGGCGCCTCGATCGAATCGAGGTCAGTCACCGCCGCACCGCGGGCGACGTTCGCCCCCGACTCGTCGACGAGGTCGATCTCGGCGAGGGCGGCGATGAAGTCGTTCTGCCTCGGCGTGAGCCGGGTGGCGGTGAAGCGGACGTGGCGGAGCGGGCCGGCGGCCGTCGGGTCGACGGCGAACGACTGCGGGGCCGTGTCGGGGTCGGGCACGTCCTCGGCGCCGGAGTCGGCCAGTCGGACGACGCCGGTCGCGAAGGAGGGATCGTTCGAGCCCTCGATGCGGAACCGCCGGGGGAATCCGAATCCGGCCCCGATCCCGTTGAAGTCGTCGTGGCAGGGGTGGAGGACGACGCGCGCGAGACGGACCTCGCGGCCGAGATCGACCTGCACCCACTTCTCCGTGTCGGCGGCCGCCGGGCCGGTGTCGGGGACGATCGCGGAGTGCCAGCCGAAGGCGGGGGTGGCGTTGCCGCCGCCGGGGGCCGCGAGCGCCTTGTCGATCTCGGCGAGCCGTGGGCCGGCGGCCTCCGCGCGCCTGGCCTCGAGCTCCCCCCGCCGTCGCTCGATGTCGGCGCGGCGGACGTCGAGCGTGGCGTGGGCCCGCATCGATGCTTCGTCGGGGGCGTAGGTCCGCTCCGTGCGGTCGAGGGCGGCGAACACCGCCTGGAGGGAGTAGTAGTCCTCCTGGGAGACCGGATCGAACTTGTGGGCGTGGCACTGGGCGCACTGGATCGTGACGCTGGCGAACGATCCGATGGCGTTGGCGACCATGTCGTCGCGGTCGAGGTGCCGCGCGATCTTGCCGTCGGTCTTCGTCTCCGGGACCTCGACATGGCCGATGAAATCCCATGGGCCGGCGGCGAGCATGCCGGTGGCCTCGAGGGCGCCTGGGTCCTCGGGGCGGAGGACGTCGCCGGCGATCTGGTCGGCGACGAATCGGCTCCAGGGGAGGTCGGCGTTGAGGGCCCCGATCACCCAGTCGCGGTAGGGCCAGGCGTTCGGACGGGGCTTGTCCTTGTCGTAGCCGTGGGTGTCCCCGTAGTGCACGACGTCGAGCCAGTGCCGCGCCCAACGCTCGCCGTAGCGGGGAGAGGCCAGCATGCGCTCGACGAGCGCCTCGTAGGCGCCGGGATCGGGATCGGCGACGAAGGCCTCGACCTCCTCCGGTGTCGGCGGGAGTCCGAGGAGGTCGAACGACAGCCGTCGGATGAGCGTGCGGCGGTCGGCCACCGGGGTCGGCCGCATCCCCACGGCCGCCAGGCCGGCGCGCACGAAGGCGTCGATCGGATTGCGGTCCGGTTCGACGCCCGGCAGGGCGCGGAAGGCCTCGACCGGCGGCGGCACCTCCGGCCTGCGGATCGGCTGCCAGGCCCAATGGTCGAGCCGCGGGTCGCGATCGGCGTCCCCCTCGGCGCCCGGCCAGGGGAGGCCGTCGGCGATCCAGGCGGCGACACCCTCGACCTCCTCGGGCGTGAGCCGCGGCCCGGAAGGGGGCATGCGCTCGTCGTCGTCGGTGGAGCGCAGGCGGTCGAGCAGTTCCCCCTCGCCGGCGGCACCGGGCACGGCCACGGGCCCGAAATCACCCCCCCGCAGGACCGCCCCGCGCGAGTCGAGCCGCAGCCCCGACTCCTGCACGTCCGGGCCGTGGCACTCCACGCAGCGTGCCACGAGCAGGGCACGGACCGCCGCGTGACGGTCGGCGTCGTCGGCGGCGCGCGCCGGGATCGCCGCGCACACGATGAGCGCGACGACAAACGCCGATCGCAGCGCCGGATACGGATCCATGGAACGCCTCCCGAACGCACTCTACCCCGGCCGGCCGGCCGGTTCGACCCCGCCTCAGGCGAGGACCCCGCGGACGACGTGGCCGTGGACGTCGGTCAGCCGCCTGTCGACGCCGTTGTGGTAATAGGTGAGGCGCTCGTGGTCGATGCCGAGCAGCCAGAGGATGGTGGCGTGGAAGTCGGGGATCGTGACCTCGTCCTCGACCACGGAATAGCCGACGTCGTCGGTGACGCCGTGGTGGTGGCCCCGTTTCACGCCGGCACCGGCGAGGAAGCAGGTGAAGGCCTTGGGGTGGTGGTCGCGGCCGGTCGATCCGATCCCTTGAGTCACCGGACTGCGGCCGAACTCGGTCGACCAGACGACGAGCGTGTCGTCGAGCATGCCGCGGTCGCGGAGATCCTCGATGAGCGCCGCGACGGGGCGATCCATGGTGGCGGCCTGGGCGTCGTGGTTCTCGGACATGTTCTCGTGGCCGTCCCAGTTGATCCGCGGGCTGCCGAACGAGCCGCCGTTGAAGATCTGCACGAAGCGCACGCCCCGCTCGAGGAGCCGGCGCGCCTGCAGGCAATTCCGCGAGAATCCCTTGTTGGTCGGGTCGTCGACGCCGTAGAGCGCCCGCACCGCCGGCGTCTCGTCGGCGAAATCGGTCGCCTCGGGGATGCTGACCTGCATCCGCGCGGCGAGCTCGTAGGAGCGGATCCGGGCGGCGAAGGCGTCGTCGCCGGGATGGAGCCGGGCGAAGTCGCGGTTCATCTCCTCGAGGAGGCGCAGGTCGGCGTCGCGTCGGGCCGGGTCGATGCCCGCCGGGACGCGCAGGTCGGCGATCGGATCGCCGCCGTCGGTGCGGAAGGCGACCCCCTGGTGGTTGGCGGGGAGGAAGCCGCTCGTCCAATTGATCGACCCGCCCGCGGGCTGGCCCCGCGGATCGGGGAGGACGACGAAGGCGGGAAGATCCTCGTCGAGCGTGCCGAGACCGTAGCTCAACCACGCGCCCATGCAGGGGAAGCCGTTGAGGGTGAAGCCGCTGTTCATCTGGAAGGTCGCCGGCGTGTGGTTGTTGCTCTTGGCGACCATGGAATGGATGAAGCAGAGCTCGTCGGACACGCGGGCGATGTGGGGGAGGAGGCTGCTCACCCAGGAGCCGCTCTCGCCGTGCCGCGCGAACGGATAGACGCTCTTCATGAGCGTGCCGGGCTGGCCGAAGAAGCCGAGGTTCTCCCCCTTCCCTTCGAGCGTCTTGCCGTGGAGCCGTTCGAGTTCCGGCTTGGGGTCGAAGGTCTCGAGATGGCTGACGCCGCCGCTGCAGAAGATCTGCACGACGCGCTTCGCCTTCGCCGGGAAGTGGAGCCCTCCGCCGGCGGTCGCGCCCGCGGCGCGGGCGTCGCGCGCGTCGCGTGCCAGGAGCCAGGCGAGCGCCACGCTCCCCAGCCCCCCCGCGTTGCTTTGGAGGAAGTGGCGACGCGGGAGGAAGTGGCGACGCGGGAGGAAGTGGCGACGCGGGAGGCGTGGCTCCCCGCGCGGCGTCGGCACGTCGGGCCGGGCGTCACTGGACATGGAGGAACTCGCTGGAGTTGAGCAGGGCCCAACAGACGCTCGCCAGGCCCCGCTGGCCCGCGGCGGCGACGGCCCGGCGCCGCTCCTCGACGTCGGGCAGCCGGCCGAGCGCCAGTGCGTAGGCCCGATCGACCGCCGCCGACAGGCCTCCGGCCCCCTCCAGCGTCGCCCGCGCGGCGAGGCGATCGGCCTGCCGCTGCACGAAGGTGTTGTTCATGAGGGCGAGCGCCTGCAGCGGCGTGATCGTCTCCCCGCGCTGCGGCGTCTTCACCGCCGGACTGGGGCAGTCGAAGACGTCGAGGAGCGGCTCCTTCCCCGAGTTCACGTTCATCCGATAGACCGTCCGCCGGTTGGAGTCGGGGTCGTCGCGATCCACGGGGTGGTAGAAGGTGGCGTTGAAGCTCGTCGTCGTGAACGGGCGGAAGCTCGGGCCCCCGATCGCGCGATTCAACTCGCCGCTCGCCGCGAGCATCGCGTCGCGCACCGCCTCCGCCTCGAGCCGCCGCGGCGGGTAGCGCCACAGGAGCGTCGTGTCGGCGTCCCGCGCGGCGGCGGTGGCGTCGTGCGTCGAGGCCTGCCGGTAGGCGGAGGAGAGCACGATCAGACGATGGAGGGGCTTGAGCCTCCAGCCGCCGCGGACCAGCTCGTCGGCGAGCCAGTCGAGGAGTTCCGGGTGGGTGGGGCGTGCCCCGTTGAATCCGAAGTCGCTCGGCGTGGCCACGATCCCCCGGCCGAAATGGTGCTGCCAGACCCGATTGGCCATGACGCGGGCCGGAAGGGGGTTCTTCGCATCGGTGATCCAGGCCGCGAATCGCCGGCGCCGCTCCGCCTCGGGCGCGTCGGCCGACAGCCCGAGGTCGTCACCCACGGCCCTGATCGCCGTCAGCGCCCGCGGCGCCACGATCGGCCCCGGCGTGGTGACGTTGCCGCGCCGGAGCATGGCCGTGGGGGGGGGCTCGACGCGGCTGCCCACGTACGACGTCTCCGGCGCCGCGGTGGCCGCGGCCTCCGCGAGCAGCTCGGCGATCCGCGCCTCGGCGCCGGCGATCCGCCCCCGTTCTTCGGGGGAGAGGGCGGCGAGGACGGCCGCTCGGGAGACGCCGGCCGAGCCACCCCGGAAGGCGGCGGCCACCTCGGCGTCGGAGAGCGCCCGGTCGTGGAGCGAGGCCCGGAGGATCTCCCCCTCGAGGAATCCGTTGCCGGCTCCATGGTGCCGGAGGCCGACGAGTACCGTCGCCGCCCCCTTCTCGTAGGTCCTCAAGCCCGCCTGCGGCACGTACGGCGCCGCGTACCGCTCGCCGTCACGGTAGAGCGTGATGGAGCCGTCGGCCCGGTAGACGGCGGCGACGTGGATGGGCCGGTCCGCGACCGTCTCCGGGGGCGCTTCGAGATCCCGTGTCCGGGCGAAGCCCCCGCTCCCGGCGATCCATTTCCCCGGCTCGCGCTCGCCGAAGACGACGGCGTCGAAGTCGCGGTCGGGGGTGCTCTCGATCGAGATCGCCGCACCCCCCCCCTGGCCGAGGTCGCCGAGCACGACCCAGGCCTCGAGCGTCTTCTCGCGGATCGTCTCCGGGATCGGCGCGCTTTGGAAGTACGACCGTGCCTCCCGGTGCAGCCGGAGGCGACCGTCGACGAGCTCCGCCCCGCCGTGGAGGGTGCCGCCGGCGGGGACCCCGTCGGCGAAGGTCCAGTCGAGGAGCGGCACGGGCCCCGGCTCCGCGGCGCCGCGCTCGGGCGCGTCCGCGGTCGCCGTCGCGCGCCGTGCCCCTTCGCGTTCGAGGGCGTTGATGGTGGCCCGCTCGGCCGCGATCTCCGCCGTCCGCGCCTCCGCCCGACGGGCGCGGGCCTCCAGTTCGGCGGGGGGGAGGATCGGCCGCTCGCCATGCTTGACCCCGTCGAACACCGCCTTGACGCGGTAGTAGTCCTCCTGCGGCACGGGATCGAACTTGTGCGCGTGGCAGCGGGCGCAGTTGAGCGTCAGGCCGAGGAAGGTCTGGCCGACGACGCTGACGAGGTCCTCCATCTCCTCCTCGCGCGTGGCGGCACGCTGCGTGGCGTTGGCCTGGTTGTTGCCCGCCCGGTCCCAGGCCCCGCACACCAGCAGGCTCGTGGCGACGATGCCGTCGGTGGTCACGGGCTCGAGGACGTCGCCGGCCAGTTGTTCCCTCACGAACCGGTCGTAGGGCTTGTCTTCGTTGAAGCTGCGGATCACGTAGTCGCGGTAGTGCCACGCCCGGTCGCGCGGATGGTCGTACTCGAAGCCCTCGCTCTCGGTGTAGCGCACCACGTCGAGCCAGTGCCTCGCCCAGCGCTCGCCGTGATGCGGTGAGGCGAGGAGTTCGTCGACGAGGCGCTCCCAGGCGGCCTCCGAGGGATCGGCGGCGAACGCCTCGACCTGTTCGGGGGCGGGCGGCAGCCCGATCAGGTCGAAGAACAGGCGACGGACCAGGACGCGCGGATCGGCGCGCGGAGCGGGGGAGAGGCCGTGGCGCCGCAGCGCGTCGAGGACCCAGGCGTCGACCGGGCCGCGCACCCACGGATCGCCGGCGGCGTCGGGGAGCGGTGCCCGCACGATCGGCTGCAGCGACCACCAGTCCCGTCCCGCCCGGGTGGCCGTGCCCACGGCGAGCGGGTCGAGGGTCCTCCCGTCCCACGTCGCGCCGGCGGATATCCAGTCGCGGAGGAGATCCTTCTCGGCGGCGTCGAGCGGGTGATCGGGGGGCATCTCGTCGGCGGCGACGCGGGTCCAGATCGGGCTCTCGAGGCTGCCCGGGATCAGGGCGGGGCCGCTGTCACCACCCTTCGCGGCCGCGGCGGCGTCGACGAGCGACAGCCCTCCCTCGGGCGCCGCGCCCGAATGGCATTCCAGGCAGCGCGTGGTGAGGAGCGGGGCGATCCGCCGGTCGAAATCGGCGGCGGGGGCGTTCGGCTCCGCCGCGGAAGCACCCGTCGACGACACGATCACGGCGACGAGCGCCATCAGGATCGGCGTGGACTGGCGGAGGCTCATGGCGGTTCGCCGTGTCGTGCAGGGGACGACGGGGGACGGCGGCCGCCGAAGCGGATCGAGTGCCGGCCCACGTTCCATGCGGGAAACCGAGCGGTCGCCCCCGGTCGTCCCGTCGGCCAAGGGGAGCCACTCCGCCGGGGGACGTCCCTGAAGGTAGATCGACCCACCCGCCGCGTCAACGAGCGAGCCCCTCCGCGGACCGCCCGAAATCCCGGAAACTCGCCGATTGCACCAAACCGCGGATGAGGGCCTTGATGGCGTGGCCCTGGGGAGCGGTCCGGAGGACGATCTCGTCGATCACGATCCTGTCGGAGGGGGCGAGTTCGCGGCCGATGGCGAAGCGGAGGAGATGCGCCGTGAAGGCCCGGGCGAACCGCTCCCGCTCGGCGAGGATCGCGGTCTTGAACCCGACGGCGTCGTCGAAGGCGTGCCGCCTGAAGAGGACGCCGCTGGCATCGACGCCGCGGTCGTTGGCGTAACGGTCACGCCACCGCCCCACGACGTCGTAGTTCTCGAGCGCGAAGCCGAGGGGATCGAGCTTCGTGTGGCAGCCCGCGCAGGAGGGATGCTCGCGATGGGCCGCGAAATGCTCCCGGATGGTGAGGTTCGGGTCGGCCGCGTCCTCGGCGAGGGGAGGGACGTCGGCGGGGGGCGGGGCCGGCGGATCGTTGAAGATGACGTCCACGATCCACACCCCGCGCGCCACCGGATGGGTCCGTGCGGGGCCCGAAGTCATGCTCGCGACGGCCGCGTTGGTGACGATACCGCCGAAGCGCGGGTCGTCGCACGGGACACGGCGGAACTCGCGGGAGCGGAGTCGCCGGCGGAGCAGGTCGTCGTGGGCCGCCCGATCGGCCGCCGGTGCCGGCGGCTCGGAAGCTTCGTGGTACCAGGCGTGGAGGAAATCGCTCTGGTAGTGCGACGTCGGCGCGATCAGTTCCGCGAGCGGCCGCTCCTCGGCGAACACCGCATCGAAGAGGAGGAGCGGCTCGAGGACCATCTGCACGCTCGCCGGCACGCCCGGCACGGCGTGGAATCCGGGGGCGAGACGCGGATCGGGGGTGGCCGCCAGGGCACTCTCGAGTTGCATCCACTGGGCGGGGAACGAGTCGAGGAAACGCTCGATCCTCGGGTCGGCGAGCATGCGCGTCACCGTCCGATCGAGGACGTCGGGATGGAGGATCGCCCCCCGTTCGGCCAGCTCCAGCAGCGCCTCGTCCGGGCAGCTTCCCCAGAGGAAAGCGGACAGCCGTGAGGCGAGGGCGAAGGGGGCGTCGTCGTGGGCCGAGGAGGCGACACGGTAGAGAAAGCGGGGCGAGGAGAGCACCGCCGCGGCCGTCCTCTTCATCGCCTCGGGGAAGGGGACGCCCCGCTCCAGCTTCGCGAGCGTGAAGGCGGCGTAGCGATCGAGCGTGTCGGCTTCGACCGGCCCCCGGAACGCGATCCGCAGGATACGACCCAAGCGTGCCCGCACCTCGGCCTCGCGGTCGCTCCCCTCCGCCGGTGCGGCGAAGCACTCCCCCCAGATGCCGACGGTGTCGGCGTTGAAGTCGGGGCTCTCGACGATCGAATGGGCCAGCCGGAGAAAGGCGTCGAGGAGGAGCGGGGAGAGGGTCAACTCGTCGGCTTGGTTGTCGAAGCCGTGGTCGGCGCGGGGATCCTTCGGGTAGGGCTTCACCCCTTCGAGCCCGGGTGCCGGCTCGAGGGCGTGGCTCGCGACCTGGACGACGTCGGGCAGCCGCGGCGGGGAGGAAGCGTTGGCCTGCGCCTGGAGGTACGGGTCGTGCCGCGTCATCAGCTTCTCCGGGAGCGGGAAGGGATCCCGGGAGAGCCGGAAGAGATCGCGGACGGTGTTGTTGTAGTGGAAGCGGTTGAGCCGTTGGAGCGGCAGCGGCGCGGTGGGGATGGCGCCGGCCACGTCGCGGAGGCGTCGTCGGAGCGACTCGAGGGCTTCGTCGCGCGTCGCGGCGTCGAGCGGCGGCTCGCCGTCGGGGGGCATGGCGCCGGTCTCGACGACGTCGATCACCCGGGCGAGGAGCCGTGCCCGTTCCCCGATCGGGGCATGCGCCGGGAGCGACTCGAAATCGACCCCCGCGCTCGCGTCGCCGTCACCATGGCAGCCGATGCACCGCCCGGCGAGCGACGGCGGAAGGATCGGTCCCGGCTCCGCGCCAGGGACGGCCCCCGGGCCGGCCAGGAGGATCGACAGGGCGCCGGCGATCGCGGCCGCGAGGGAGGGACGGCGGCGGCGGGACGCCGGGACTCGATTCAGGGTCGCGATCACCGCCGCCTCCCGCTGTGCTCCGCCCGACGGGGCGGCGCTCGTCGACACCCGCTAGGCCAGCAGTTCGGAGATCACGCCGGTGCTGTCGGCGAACGAATCGATCTCGAGCCCCATCACCCGGGCGATCGTGAGCCAGAGATTCGAGTTGAGCGTGCCGCTCGGCATCCGCAGGAATCGCCCCTGCCGCACCATGCCCTGGGCGGTGCCGGCGAGGATCATCGGCAGGTCGAAGAACTGGTGGGTGGCGCCGTCCCCGAGACCGGCGCCGAAGGCGACCAGCGAATGGTCGAGCAGGGACTTGCCGTCGGATTCCCGGATCTCCTTCATCCGCCCGATGAGGTAGGCGTACTGCTCCAGATGGAAGCGGTCGATCTTCTGGAGTTGTCGGGAGCCGTCCGCCTTCTGGTTGTGCGTCATCTCGTGGTGCTGGACGGGTTGGTCGAACACCCCCTCGTACATCAGCGTCGCGTCCCAGCGCTCCGGGCCGATCATGAAGGTGCAGACGTCGGTGATCCCCATCCGGAAGGCGGTCAGCATGAGGTCCATCTGGAGGCGGATGTACTCGCCGCGCGGCAGGACTTCCCGGGGCGGGATGCGGACGTCGGCCTCGGTGAGCAGGCGGTCCATCTTCCCGATGCGGAGCTCGATGCCACGGATCATCTCCATGAACTCCTCGAGCGTGCGCCGGTCGTCACGGCCGAGACGGCGCGCGAGGGAGGCGGCGTCCGAGAGGACGAGGTCGGTGACGTCGGCGACGTGATCGCGGTAACCCTGACGGAGGAAGAGCCGGTCGTAGAGTTTCTGCGGCTCGCGGATCGAAGGCGCGATCCTCCCGGGCCCGTACCAGGAGATGTTGTCGAACTCGATCGGCTCCTTCGGCGCGGTGAATCCGTTGCAGCTGATCTCGAGGGTGTTGAAGATCGTCGCGTGACCGACCGCGTCGCCGATCACCTGATCGAGCGTGCGGCCGTTGGGGTGGGCGATCCCCCGCTCGGCGGCCATCGCCGGCGAAAGGCTCGTCAGGTAGCAGGACGCGCCCTGGGCGTGGACGTCCTGACCGTCCTTGTGGCTCCGATCGAGGCCGGTGACGAGCGTGAGATCGGCGACGTGGTCCGCGAGCGGCTCGAGCGTCGGTGTCAGCTCGAGGGGGTGGATGCCCGGGGCGTGCTTGATCCGCCGGTCGTCCTTGATCTTGTCGGCGTCGAAGCCGCCGATGAAGTCCGGGGACTCGACGTGCCCCTCTCCCGGAAAGAAGCTGCGGCGGACGATGCCGTTGGGGAGATAGACGATCGCGAGTTTCTTGCGCGGCTCTGCGGACTCGGGGGGAAGTCCGTCGGCGGCCGCCAGCGACGGGAGGAACGGGAGGGCGAGCATCGCCCCTTCGGCCCGGAGAAAGGATCGTCGCGAGAGGTTCATCGTTCGCCCGCCGGCGGGGGAGTCGGGCGGGGGGTCGCCGACGCGTCGAACTCCCCCGAGAGCATACCGCCGACCGCACGCAGCGCGTCGGGGTGGGCGAACGACACGCCGACTTCGGCGAGCAGGCGCCGCGGATCGACCCGCTTGTCGCCGCCGCGCCCCGCCGGATCGGGCGCCGTCCACCGTGGTGCGGGGCTGCCGGTGAGCGCGGCCAGACGTCCGTACCAGTCGCGGCGCCGCAGCGGACGGCCGTCGGAGAGGACGTAGAGCGGGCCGGGGGAGGGATGGTCGCCGATCGCCACCACCGCCGCCGCCGCGTCGTCGACGTGGACGAGATTGAGCCAGCTGTCGGGATCGGCGGCGATCGGCACCCCCGCGCGCAGGCTCTCCAGGCGCGGCAACCGCCCCGGGCCGTAGATGCCGGCCAGGCGGAGCGTCGTGCCGGGGCCGAGGCGATGGCCGCCGAGCAGGGCTTCGGCCTCGAGGAGCACCCGTCCCGCCTCGCGATCGGGGTGGGCGGGGGTCGTCTCGTCCACGTCCGGACCGTCGTCCCGGCCCCACACCCCGGTGGAGCTGACGAACACCACGCGCGGACTCGCCGGCAGCGCTTCGAGCAGGCGCGCGAGTCCTGTCACGTGGACGTCGCGGTAGCCCACCCCCGCGGCACGGTCGAAGCCGACCGACCAGACGACGAGATCGACCTCCGGGAGCGTCGGGAGGGGCACCCGGGGGTCGGCCACGTCGGCGAGGATCGCCCGCGCGCCCGAGGCCTCCGCGAGCGCGGCGCTGGGCGCACCGCGCACGATGCCGTGAACGCGGCCGCCGCGCGCGGCCAGACGGGCGGCGATGCGACGGCCGAGGTAGCCGCATCCAACGACCAAGGCGCTTGCCACGCGGGGAGGGGGGGGCCCGGGGGAGGGTGTGGCGGGGGGCGGCGTCATCCGTCGAGCGCTCCGGGCGACGACGGCGCGGGGGCACCCGACCGGTCCCGGGCCGCCTCGTCCTCCATCCACGCGGCGAGGACGATCTGGGCGGCGATGGAGTCGCTGCGGGCCTTCTTCTTGCCGCGCGAGAGGCCGAGGCCGGCGAGCTTTCCCGCCGCCTCGCGCGAGCTGTAGCGCTCGTCCTGGAAGGTCACCGGAAGGCCCGTCGTGGCGGAGAGCCAGGCGGCGAAGCGTTCCACCTCGGCCGACATGCGGCTGGCGTTGCCGTCGGCGTGCACGGGGAGGCCGACGACGAACCCGACGATCCCCTCCTCCGCGACGAGGCGGCGGAAAAAGGCCTCCTCGGCGCCGACGTCGGCGCCCGGCTCGCGCATCGGCATCGGACTGGCGATGATCCGCTCCGCGTCGCAGATCGCCAGCCCCATCCGCTTGCGGCCATAGTCGACCGCCGCGACCCGGCCGGGGGGAATCGGCACCGACCGTGGGTGGTCGCTCACGGCGCCGCCTCCGACGCGGCACCGGGAAGCTGGAAGCGCCCCGTCTCCAGGAACGCCCCGGTGGCCCGCTGCACGTCCGGGTCCTGCATCATGAAGGCGTGGCGCACCGGGAGGACGACGAAGTCGTCGGCGCCCTCCAGACGCGTCTCCTCGACGCGGACCACCGCGTCGTCGTCCCCCTCGAGGAGCGTGCTGTAGCCGCGGCCGTCGCCGGCGCCGCCGGCGACGATGCCGAAAGGGCAGGGGGGGACGGCGAGCGAGGCGGCGATCCGCGGCCAATCGAGGACCAGTTCCCGGGCGGCTCCGGTGGAGAGTCGCTGCAGGACCCAGACGCGGGCCGCCTCGCGGGCCATCTGGGATCCCTGGTTGGGCGCGCCGAGCATCACCATGCGGTGGAGGCGCTCCCGGTCGGCTGGCCCGGCGTCCGCCATCCAGCGCCGGACGACCAGATTGCCGAGGCTGTGCCCGACGAAGCTGATCCGATCGGCGTCGGGCAGGCCGGCGACGACGTCGGCGAGGGCCGCGGCATGGTCGCCGATGCCCGCCCGGGGACTCGCGTAGCCGAACGTCATCACCGTGGCGTCGAGACGGTCGCGGAGCGCGTCGGCGAGCGGCCGCATCGAGCCCCGCCCCTCGCCGAGGCCGTGGAGGAGGATCACCGCGTGCCCCTCCACGGCCGGGATCCGTCCCTCGGTCCCGAGGGCCGTGAACGTCCTGCGGCACTCCTCCGCGCTCCCCTCGCACACCACCCGGTCGGCCGGGTCGAGGACGCGCGCCCCGTCGCTCCCCGCCCTGCGCTGCACGCGCCAGTCGTGGCGCACGAGCTCGTCGGTCCACTCCATCGCCTCGGCCAGGCGGCGCAGCCTCTCGTTCCAGGCCGCGCTCTGGTGGGGCGAGGCGTCGCCGTCGGTCGCGGCGGGGAGGGGCCCGGCGCCGCCGGTTGCGGGCGCCGGATCCTGCGCGGCGACGGGCAGGGCGGCCAGGGCGCATCCGAGGAGGGCGACGTTCAGACGAGTCATGGACGGATCCTCACAGATACCCGCTCCAGCCGCGCTTCTCGAGCTCGGCGACGACCTTCTTCACCCCCTCCTCGTGGTCGCGCGAGGCGACGAGGGTGGCGTCGGGGGTGTGGACGACGAGCACCCGGTCGAGGCCGAGCGTGACGACGAGGTGGTCGCCGTCGGAGTGGACGATCGACCCGGTGGTGCCGATGCCGAGGTGGCGACCGACGAGGGTGTTGCCCTCGGCGTCGGTGCCGCGCTGCCTCGCCACCGCCGACCAGCCCCCCAGGTCGTCCCAGCCGAACGGCGCCTCGATCACCGCCACGTCGGGCGCCCGCTCGAGGACGGCGTAGTCGATCGAGATCCCCTTGATGGCGGCGAATTCGGTGGCGAACACGTCGTCGCGGCGCGGCGTGTCCCAGGCGGCGACGATCCGCTCGAGGCACGCCATGCACTCCGGCTGCTCGCGCCGCATCGCCTCGACGATCGTCGCCGCACGCCACACGAAGATCCCCGCGTTCCAGAGGTAGTTGCCGGCGGCGAGGTACTCCCGGGCCACGCTCGCCGGCGGCTTCTCACGGAAGCGGGCCACCCGGTGGACCGGCGCCGTGGTCCGGTCGACGCCGTCCCCCGCCGCCGGGGTCTCGAGCGCCTCCGCCGCCTGGATGTACCCGAAGCCCTCCGCGGGATAGGTGGGACGGATGCCGAAGGTGACCAGCCGCCCGGGGGAGGCGTCGACGAGGGCCGCGGCCTGGCGGATCGCGGCGCGGAAGGTGGCGGCCGGGGCGATGACGTGATCGGAGGGCATGACCGCCATCGTCGCGGCCGGATCGTCACGCGCGACCAGGAGCGCCGCGAGGCCGATGCAGGGGGCGGTGTCGCGCTTGCAGGGCTCCCCGACGAGGCCCCGCTCCGGGATCGTCGGCAGCTGGGCGCGGACGGCGGGGAGCAGTCGCTCCGACGTCACCACCATCACCCGCTCCGGCGGCACGAGCCCGTCGAGACGGCCGACGGTCTCCTCGAGGAGCGTGGCGGAACCCGCCAGCGGCAGGAGTTGCTTGGGGAGCGCGGCGCGGCTGGCGGGCCAGAATCGGGTTCCGGATCCGCCGGCCATGACGATCGCGTGGAGCATCGAGGGACACCTGTCGGACGGGGGAAGCAACCGTACGGGGAACGAACCCTCCCTTGAATGTCGCCGCTCGGGTACCGGCTTGGCAACGTGGATTCCGGGTCGCGTCGGCCCGTCAGCCCGGGGTGCCCCCTCCCACGATCGTCGCCGAATCGATCCGCTTCCCCCGGGGGAAGAGGAGCCCCACGTCGCGCTCGTCGAGGATCCAGGGGGCCAGTTCCACCGACACCCCCTCGGCGACCGCGACGCCGGCCCGGGCGAGCAGCCGCCGCGCGAAGGCGTCCATCGCGGCGTGGACGTGGGCCAGCGTGTCGGCGGCCGCCCCGGGCGGATTCTTGAGCGGCGCGAAGCCGTCGGCCGGGTCGATCTCCACGAGCACCACCCGATCGGCCAGCGGCATGAGGTCGAAGACGAAGCGCTCGAACTTGACCGCGTTGGGGGAGCGGGGCTGCACGCGCGTGCCGTCGGCGTCGACGAACGGCACCGCCTTGTGGGCCAGATGGAGCGGGAGGGGATCGGGCGTGGCGGCGGCGCGGGCGAGGAAGTCGAGGGCGAAGGCGTGGACGGCGATGCTTCCGGCGTGGAAGCGCAGCTCACCGTCCGGGCGGCGCTCGGCGGCGAGGTGCGGAGGCAGGTCGCTGTACTCGACGACGAAGGTCCGCTCGCGGTCGCGGACGACCACGCCCACCCGCTCCTGGGGCTCGCGCTTGCGCACCACCTGCGTGGTGAAGTCGGCGTGGCCCCGGAGGTGGGCCCCCAGGAACCCGGGATGGAGGGGCATGGTGAGGGGATTGTCGACCTGGAAGGTGACGACATGGCGGCAGCCACGGTCGGCGAACCAGCCGAGCCCCCCCGCCGCGACGAGCGCCGGCAGCAGGCCGCCGTGACCGTCCGGCGCCAGCGCGATCCGATCGGGGGCCTCGAGGAGCAGGTTCGAGTCGCGATCGTCGAGGGCGGGCAGATCGCGCTGCCGGAAGACGAGCACGTCGGCGGGGTCGAGCCCGCAGTGGCCGTGGGCCGCGAGCCAGGCACGCGTCTCGGCGTCGGTCGCCGTGCTGGTCATGATCGCCAGGGGCACCGCCCGGCCGTAGCGCCGGCGGATGCCGCCGAGCTTCCCGAGCAGCCGCTCGAAGAGCGTGTCGCCGGAGAGGGGGCCCACCGCGACCGTGCCCTTGGGGCCGGCGCACCCGAGCCGCGATCCCTGCCCGCCCGCCACGAGGATCGCGCCGACGAGCCCGCCGGCCAGCAGCGACTCCCCCGCCGCACCGTCGCCGTCGAGCGTGGTGCAGGGGGGCGTCTCGGCCGCGGCGAGGTCGAAGGCGACGCCGGGCGGCGGGGCCCCCGCCGCGAGGCCGCGGGCGAGCCCGCGCAGCCGGTCGAGCCCCGGCCAGTCGACACCCTCGAGCTGCCCGGCGAGCCGGGTGCGCGACGGGCCGTCGAGGGAGTCCCAGAACCGCAGCACGTGCTCCTGTCCGGCGGAGCGGATGGCGGAGAGGATCGCGGCGGGAAGGGTGTCCATGCGGATGCCTCGCGGCGGTGGGGCCCCGGGGCGGCGCGTCAGATGCGCCCGCGCACCCAGGACCAGAGGAGGAAACAAAGGAGCGGGAAACCGACGAAGATCACGCCGTAGGTGAAGAGCGTCGTCCAGACATGCTTGGGCCAACGGGCCATGGTGGGTCGCCGGTGAGGGTGGGCGGGGCGTCAGGGCGGGGGTGGTTCGGCCGGCGGGGCGATCGTCGACGTGGCCAGCACGTCGACCGGCACGTCCACCGAGGCGTCGGCCGCTTCGTCGAGCCGGCATTCGACCCGCACGCCCCAGGGGAGCACCTCCGCGGCGACGACCGTGGCTTCGATCTCCTCGCAGGAGGTGCCCACCTCGACGCGCGGGACGTGCCGGAACGGGGGGCAGAAGCCGACGTGACCGACCGCGGCGCGACTCCCGGCGGCGACATGGAGGAGGATCGTGCCGCGGACGATCTCCGCGCGATCCTCCCCCCGCACCCATCGCTCGAACCGCTGGAGGAGGATCGTGCCCGGCTCCGGCACGGCCGGCGGCGCGGGAACGGCCGCGAGCGGCGGCGGGGGCGCGGGGAGCGGATCGCGCCCCGGATCGGGAAGGGGGATGGCACGACCCGTCTCCCCGACGCCCGCGTCGGCGCGCTCCGCCCGCTTCCGCCCGCCCCGTCGGCCGTCCCGCGCCGACCGTGCGGCGCGACGGGGACGCGGAGCCGGAGTGGGAGCGCGGACACCCCGCAGGGGGGCCAGGAGCGCCGCGGTGCCGGCGACGAGGAGGACGACCGCCGCCAGCCGGTGGCCGAGGGGGACGGCGGGCCCGGTGAACGGCGGGCAGAGCGCGGCCATCGCGAGCGCGAGGCCCAGCCGGGAGGCGAAGCGTGGCGCGACGTCGTGGCGCCTGACACGATCCGCGAGCGCCGCAAGGCCGATGCCGGCCGCCGTGACCGCGGCGAGTGCCGCGGCGCCGGCGGGAGCGGCCAGACCCCCGGACAGACGCCGCACCAGGAGCGCCACCCCGATCGCCGCGGCCGTTGCGGCACCCCAGCCCGCGGCCGATCGGAGCAGCCGCCGGGACAGTCCGGCGGGGAAGGACTTCTTCCGCCCCGGCACCGTCCCGCGGCGGAGGGGGCGGCGCGTCGCGCGCCCCGCGCCACCGCCCCCCGCTGCGGACGCCACCGCGGCAGCCATCGGTCAGGCCTTGCCGGCGGCCTTGGAAAGCTCCTCGGCGCGGTGGGTCCGCTCCCAGGGGAAGCCCTCGCGACCGAAGTGCCCGCCGGCGGCGGTCTTCCGGTAGATCGGCCGACGCAGCTCGAGGTAGTCGATGATGCCGCGCGGCTTGAGCGGGAAGGTCTTCCGCACGAGGTCGCAGAGCTTCTCGTCGCTCACCTTCCCGGTCCCCTCGGTGTCGACCTTCACGCTCACCGGGTCGCTGACGCCGATGGCGTAGGCGAGCTGCACCTCGCAGCGGTCGGCGAGGCCCGAGGCGACGATGTTCTTGGCCACGTGCCGCGCCATGTAGGCGGCCGAGCGATCGACCTTCGTCGGATCCTTGCCGGAGAAGGCGCCGCCGCCGTGGCGTCCCCAGCCGCCGTAGGTGTCGACGATGATCTTCCGGCCGGTGAGGCCGCAGTCGCCGTGCGGACCACCCACCACGAAGCGCCCGGTGGGATTGACGTGCCAGGTGATCTTCGAGGTGTCGAGGTCCTTGGGGAGGAGCGGCTTGCAGATCTTCTCGACGACGAACTGCCGGATCTCCTCGTTCGAGACGTGGGGGGCGTGCTGCGTGGAGACGACGATGGTGTCGATCCGCTTCGGCTTGTTCCCCTCGTACTCGATCGTCACCTGGCTCTTCGAGTCGGGGCGGAGCCAGTCGACCTCCCCCTTCTGCCGCGCCTCGGTGAGGCGGTTGAGGATCCGGTGCGAGAGGGCGATCGGCAGCGGCATCATCTCGGGGGTCTCGTTGCAGGCGTAGCCGAACATCAGCCCCTGGTCGCCGGCGCCGATGTCCTTGCCCTTCGACTCGTCCTCGTTGACGCCCATGGCGATGTCGCCGCTCTGCTTGCCGACGGCCACGAGCACCGAGCAGGTGTCGGCGCAGATCCCCATCTCGTCGTCGGTGTAGCCGACGTCGCGGATCACGTCGCGGACCACCTTCT
>CAZMOU010000091.1:0-18748 GCA_964567835.1 uncultured Chitinophaga sp.
CATGCGCCGCACGAGGGCCTCGTCGAGGAGCATCGCGTCGCCGGCGGGGTAATCGGCGAGGTGGACGCTCTCGGCCACCTTCGCGCCGAAGGGGCCGACCGCGAGATTCCGCCACATCGTCTCGGTGACGAAGGGGACGAACGGGGCCGCGAGGCGGGCCACCCCCAGGAGGGTCTCGTAGAGGGTCCAGTAGGCGTCGAGCTTGTCGGGGTCGGTCTCCGGTCCGCCGTCGGCCCTGCCCGCGGCCCAGAAGCGGTCACGGCTGCGGCGCACGAACCAGTTGCTGACCCCGTCGACGAGCTCGGAGATCCTTCCCGCCGCGGCGAAATGGTCGAAGGCGTCCATCCGCTCGACGACGGCCGACGCCGTCGCGGAGAGTTCGGCGAGCATCCAGCGGTCCAGCTCCGACCGCTCGGCGACCGGCCTCCAGCCGCTGGCCCGGGCCAGGTCGGCGTGGTCGAGGCCGCCGGGGGAGTCGAGGAGGGCGGCCGGATCGAAGCCGTCGATGTTCGCGTAGATGACGAAGAAGGAGTAGACGTTCCAGAGACGCAGCAGGAACTCCGGCACGCTCTCGCGGATCGACCGCTCGCTGTAGCGGATCGTGGTCCAGGGGGGCTGGCCGGCGAGGAAGAACCAGCGCAGCGCGTCGGCGCCGTAGGCGTCGAAGATCACCGCCGGCTCCTTGTAGTTGCGCTTGCTCTTGCTCATCTTCTGCCCGTCCTCGCCGAGCATCAGCCCGAGGACGATGCAGGTCCGGAAGGGGTGCGGCCAGTCGGCCGGCGGGGCTCCGACGCCGGCGGGGAGGTTCCTCGGCCCCTCTCCGCCGAACAGCAGCGTGCTGATCGCCAGTTGGCTGTAGAACCAGCCGCGCGTCTGGTCGATCGCCTCGGAGATGAAGTCGGCGGGGAACTGCCCGGCGAACTCCTCCCGCCCGGCGTGCGGCCAGCCCCACTGGGCGAAGGGCATGGCGCCCGAGTCGAACCAGCAGTCGATCACCTCCGGCACGCGCCGCATCCTGGCGCCGGGGGCGAAGGGGGAGTCGTAGGTGACGGCGTCGATGTAGGGCTTGTGGACGCGGAGGTCGTCGGAGAGCGTGGGATCCTTCTCCTTGACCCGGTCGAAGACGTCGGTGCCGGCGACGCCCGGCTTCGCCAGGAGCGCGTCGTAGCCCGGCACCGCCTCGGCGCGGCCGGTCTCCTCGCAGACCCAGATCGGCAGCGGCGTCCCCCAGTAGCGCTCGCGCGACAGGGCCCAGTCGACGTTCGTCTCCAGGAAGTTCCCGAAACGTCCGTCCTTGATGTGCTCCGGGAGCCAGTCGATGCGGGCGTTGTTGGCGAGCATCGCGTCGCGGAACTGCGACGTGCGGATGAACCAGCTGGCCCGGGGGTACTGGATGAGCGGGTCGGCGTCGGCCCGCCAGCAGAAGGGGTAGTCGTGGACGTATTGTTCCTGGTGCACGAGGAGCCCGCGGGCCCGCAGGTCACGGGTGATGTCGCGGTCGCACTCCTTCACGAAGCGGCCGCTCCCCATGGGGAAGGCGTCGGTGAAGGTGCCGTCGGGGGCGACGCAATTGAGCAGCTCCGGCCCCCCCGAGACGAACCGCGGCTGCTCGGCCAGCAGGACGCCGTAATCGACCTCGCCGAAGGCCGGGGCGACGTGGACGACGCCGGTGCCGGAGTCGGTGGTGACGAAGTCGGCGGCGACCACGCGCCAGGCGGGGGCCTGCCTCCCTCCCCCGGCGAGCTCGGCCGGCCGCGGCGGCCCGGCGGGGCGGAAGGTGTCGAAGGGTGGCTGGTAGTCGAGGCCGACCAGATCGACGCCGCGGACGGTGGCGAGCGTCTCGAAGGAGATCTTGAGCTTCTCGGCGAGCGTCGCGGCCAGCGCCCCGGCGACCACGTATTCGGGTGCCCCCGCCACCCCCGCCTCGCGCACCACGACGTACTCGAGATCGGGCTTCACGGCGGCGAACTGGTTGGAGGGGAGCGTCCAGGGGGTGGTGGTCCAGGCGACGAGGTTGCGGCCGGTCGGCCTGCCCGCGGCGTCGAGGAGCGGGAAGGCGACGTAGACGCTCGGGTCCTGCACCTCCCGGTAGCCCTGGCCCACCTCGCCGCTGGAGAGCGCCGTCCCCCCCTGCGCCCACCACCAGACGATCTTGTGCCCGCGGTAGAGGAGGCCGCGGTCGAACAGGTCGGCCAGCGCCCACCACACGCTCTCCACGTAGGCCCGGTGGTAGGTGACGTAGGCCTGCGAGAGATCGATCCAGAAGCCGATGCGCTCGGTGACGCTCTCCCACTCGCGCATGTAGCGCCACACGCTGCGCTGGCACTCGTGGATGAAGGGCTCCACCCCGTAGGCCTCGATCTCCGCCTTGGAGTGGATGCCGATCGCCTTGCAGACCTCCACCTCGACCGGCAGTCCGTGGGTGTCCCACCCCCCCTTGCGCTCACAATACTCGCCGCGCATCGTCCGGTAGCGCGGGTAGAGATCCTTGATCGTCCGCGTCAGGCAGTGGCCGGGGTGGGGGAGACCGTTGGCGGTGGGCGGACCCTCGAAGAACACGAATCGTCTCGCCCCGCGGCGCTGCTCGAGCGACTTGGCGTAGATCCCCGCGCTCCGCCAGAAGTCGAGGATGGCCAGTTCGCTCTTCGGGAAGTCAGGCTTGCCGCGGACGGGTTGGAACATGGGTGGCGATCGTGGCGGGCGGCATCGGAGGGGGCGACCGGGCCGCACGCTGCGGCCGGACCCCGGGGCTCCCCGGCGTCTCCGGGGCGGATCGGGTGCATCGGGGCGGGAGCGCCCCGACGACCGCTCAAACCAGTTCGACGGTCTTCCCCGTGCGGAACGCCTCGTCGGCGGCCAGCACGATCCGCAGGCTGTTGACGGCGTCCTCCATGTGGGCGGAGAGGTCACGGTCGTTGCGGATGCTGTCGAGGAACAGTTCCTGCTCGAGCCGGCAGAGGCCGTCGTGGTCGGGCTCGTCGAGGCAGTCGAGGAGTTCGTCGGACCGGGCGAAGGAGCCGTCGGGCTTCAGTTCGCCATGGTGGACGCGGAGCAGGGCAGCCTTCGAGTGGGCGTTGACGTCGTCGCTGGCGGCCTCCCCTTCCTTGGTGCCGACGATGCTCACGCAGCCCTTCGGGCCGACGACGTCCTTCACGAAGTAGGCCACCTCGCTCATCATCGGCCCCCAGCCCGCCTCGTACCAGCCGACGGAGCCGTCGTCGAAGGTCACCTGGAGACAGCCGTAGTTGTACATCCCCGGCACCAGGTCCTCCGTGAGCCGGGCGCCGATGGCGCTGACCCGCACCGGTCTGGCGCCGGTCATCAGGCACATCACGTCGACGTAGTGAACGCCGCAGTCGACGATCGGCGACATCGAGTTCATGAGCTGCTTGTGGGTGTGCCACTGCGGCCCGGAGGACTGTTGGTTGAGGTTCATGCGCATCACCAGCGGCTTGCCGAGCGTGCGGGCCACGTCGATGAAGCGCGTCCAGGTGGGGTGGACGCGGAGGACGTAGCCGACGACGAGCTTCCTGCCCGCCCTCCGGGCCGCCTCCACCACGCCGCGCGCCTCGGCGACGGTCGGGGCGACCGGCTTCTCGAGGAACACGTGGCACCCCGCGGCGAACGCCATCCTGGCGTACTCGGCGTGGGTGTCGGGGTAGGTGTTGATCGAGACCGCGTCGGGCTTCGTCGCGGCGAGGGCCGTGGCGTAGTCCGAGAACTGCGGATAGTCCTTGCCGATGGTGTCGAGCAGCGCCCGGCGCGAGGCCTCCCCGCGGGAGACGACGCCGACGATCTCGAAGCCCTCCATGGCGTGGTACGCCTTGGCGTGCGAGGTGCCCATGTGGCCGCAGCCGACGACGAGGATCCGGACGGGAGGGGACACGGGGCGGCCCGGGGGGGGGGCCGGGGCGGGGGGGTGGGGGACGAGGGGCGGGGGACACCCCGGGGCGTCAGCCGCGGGACTCGCCGGCCTGGAGCACCGCCGCGGTGACGATGGCACGGAGCTTCGGTTCGGCACCACGCGCGACGGCGAGGATGCGCTCCACCGTGGCCACCTCGAGGTGGTCGGGGAGACACATGTCGGTGACCACCGAGACTCCGAGGACGCGGAGGCCCGCGTGCACGGCGACGATCACCTCCGGCACGGTCGACATGCCGACGACGTCGGCGCCGATGCCGCGGAGGAAGCGGTACTCGGCTCGCGTCTCCAGGTTCGGACCGGTGACGGCGACGTAGACGCCGCGGTGGGCGACGAAATCCTCCCGCCGCGCCACCGCCAGCGCCGCGTCGATCAGTTCCGGCGTGTAGGGGGCCGACATGTCGGGAAACCGCGGCCCGAGCCGGTCGTCGTTGATGCCGACGAGCGGGTTGTCGTTCATGAGGTTGATGTGGTCGTCGATGATCATCAGATCGCCGGTGCGGTAGTGCGGGTTGAGCCCGCCGCAGGCGTTGGTGACCACCAGGAGCGTGGCGCCGAGGCGCTCGAGGACGCGCACCGGGAAGGTGATCTGGGCGAGCGGGTAGCCCTCGTAGGCGTGCATCCGCCCCTCCATCACCATCACCCCCACCCCGCCGATGCTGCCGCAGACGAGCTGGCCGGCGTGGCCGGTGGCGGTGGAGCGGGCGAATCCGGGAATCTCGGCGTAGGGGATCGTGACGGGCGATTCGATCGCCGCCGTCACCCCCCCGAGGCCACTGCCGAGGATGATCCCCACGGTCGGCATCCCGGCCCACCGCGCTTGGATGGCCGCGGCGGCCTCCGTGATCTTGTCGTAGAGGTCGAGCATGGTCTTCCGCCGTGACGTCGTGTCCCCCGGTGACGGTCCCGGGGTGTGGAGCCCGGCGTCAAACGCGGCCGAGGAGGGCGCGGAACTCCGGGCGCCCGCGGAGCGACGCGAGGTCGGGATCGACCTCCATGTGGGCCACGTCGTCGTAGCCGAGCCGGAACGACTCCGCGAGGCTCTCGAGCGCCTCGTCGTCGCGCCCCGACAGCGCCAGCGAGCAGGCGAGATTGTAGCGGGCGAGCGCGTCCCCCGGCAGCAGCGCCACCAGACGCCGGTCCAGTTCCAGGGCGCGGACGAGGAGGCCCCGCCGCGAGGCCAGTTCCCCGAGGACGCGGAGCACCTCCACCCGGTCGGGGCTGCGCGCCAGGAGCCGCTCGTAGAAATCGATGTCGAAATCGAGTTGCCCGAGGTTGCCGAACCAGGCGGGGTCATCGGCCGCCGGCGGCGGGGCCGGTGGATCCTCCCCGGAGGAGTCGGCGCCCGGCTGGTCGTCGGCGTTGGTCATCTCGGCGGGTCGCCGGTCGGGGAACGGCGGCGGAATGGATGGGGGACGGGGGAGCCCGGGCGTCACTTCCGCTTGCCGGGCCCCTTCGCGGGGGGCGGCGGGGGCTCGTTCTCCTCGGGGTGATCCCAGTCGGGATCGTTCTCCTCCTCCTCGAAGTCGTCGTCGAAGTCGTCGTCGAAATCCTCGAAGGCCGACTCCTCCTCGGGGATCGGCTGGGCCGCGAGGTCCTCGTCGTCCGCCAGGTCGTCGTCCGACTCGTCGGGATCGTCCCCGGCGGTGACGCGCGGCGGCGTGACGGGACGGGGCCGGGGGGACCGGAGGGCGACGGCGCGGGGGAGCGTCACGGGGACTGGCGTCGGACGGACGGAGACGAGCGTCATGGGAGGGCCGGTGGAGCGGGGGGGGCGGCGGGAGGGAGGGACGTCCAGAGAAACCTCTGGTCGATGCCGCGTCAAGCGGCGTACGGCGGGCTGGAGACGCCGGGGGCCGGCGGAGGGTCAGGTGTGGTAGTCGGCGTTCAGATGGACGTACTCGGCGGTTAGATCGCTCGAATAGAAACGGATCGCCTCGCTTCCGGCCCCCATCTCGAGTTCGATGAGCGTCTCCCGGGATCCCTTGATGGAATCGGAGACGGCGTCGCCGTCGAAGGCGACCGGCGCGCCGTCGCGGAAGAGGAGGGTGCCGTTGAGGCGGAGGACCATCCGCTCCGGCTCGAACCGGACGCCGGAGTAGCCCGCGGCCGACACGATCCGGCCCCAGTTGGGATCGGCCCCGCAGATCGCCGTCTTCACCAGGGGGCTGTCGGCGATGGTGCGGGCGATGGTGCGGGCGTCGTCGCGCGTGCGGCATCCGCTGACCTCGATCCGCAGCACGTGCGTCGCCCCCTCGCCGTCGTCGGCGATCTCGCGGGCCAGCGTCTCGCAGGCGTCGTGGAGCGCGGCGGCGAAGGCCTCGAGCCCCTTCCCGCGCAGGCGGGGGGCGCCGGCGGCGCCGTTGGCGAGGAGGAGCACGGTGTCGTTGGTGCTGGTGTGGCCGTCGACGCTGACGCAGTTGAAGGTCCGCTCGGCCGACGCGCCGAGAAGACGTTGCGCGTCGTCGGGGGCGAGCGCCGCGTCGGTGAGCACGACGCCGAGCATGGTCGCCAGGCGGGGCCCGACCATCGCCGCCCCCTTGGCCATCCCGAACAGCGTGCAGGTCGTGCCGTCGGCGACGAAGGTGGACCCCGACAGCTTGGGGCGGGTGTCGGTCGTCATCATGCCCCGCGCCGCGGAGACCACCGCGTCGGCGTCGTCACCGAGTTTCGCCGCCACCGCGCCGAGCCCGGCCTCGATCTTCGCCAGGGGGAGGAACTCGCCGATGATGCCGGTGGAGAGGACGAGCACCGAGCCGGGCGGGGCCCCCACCAGTTCGCCGGCGCATGCCGCCATCCGTTCGGCGTCGGCGAGCCCGCGCGTTCCGGTGCAGGCGTTGGCGTTGCCGGAGTTCACCGCCACGGCCCGGAAACCCTCCCCCGGCGTGCGCGCCCGGTCGAACACCACCGGCGCGGCACACACGAGGTTCGTCGTGTAGACGCCCGCCGCCGTCGCCGGACGGTCGGAGACGACCAGCGCGATGTCCTCGCGGGTGGGATTGCGCTTGAGTCCCGCATGGGTACCGGCCACGCGGTAGCCGCGGGGCAGCGCGGGGATGGGGAGTCGGATCGGCGTCTCGGCGATGGGCATGGCGGCGGCGAGGTGGGAGGGGGCGGGGCTGGAGGGGGCGCTCGGGAACGGGAGCGGCATCAGAGCATGCCGGTGTGTTCCGGGAAACCGTGGAGGCAGTTGAAGTTCTGCACCGCGGCGCCGGACGCCCCCTTGACGAGGTTGTCGAGGCACGAGATGAGGAGGATCCGGCCGCGGACCGCCCGCGCCGTGACGTCGCAGAAGTTGGTGTCGACCGTGTCCTTCGTGCCGGGCAGGTGGTCGACCACGCGCACGAAGCGCTCGCCGCGGTAGGTGTCGCGGAGGCACTCCATCACGCCGGCCTCGGTGGCACCGCCGCGCGGCCGGACGTAGATCGTGGAGAGGATCCCCCTGTCCATCGGGGCCAGTTGCGGCGTGAAGATCACCGCCGGACGCACCCCGGCGAACCGGGCGATGACCTGCTCGATCTCCGGGGTGTGGCGGTGCCGGCCGACGTTGTAGGCCGACATGCTCTCGTTGCACTCGGGGAAGTGCGTCGTGAGTTTCGGGCTCCGGCCGGCGCCGCTCACGCCGCTCTTGGAGTCGACGATGATGTCGTCGGTCTCGACGAGGCCCGCCTTCACCAGCGGCGCGAGCGGGAGGATCGCGGAGGTGGAATAGCAGCCCGGGTTCGCCACCAGATCGGCGCCGCGGATCGTCTCCCGGAACAGTTCCGGCAGGCCGTAGGCGGTGCGGCCCAGCCGCTCGGGATCGGGGTGCGCGTGGCCGTACCATTCCAGGTAGGAGGCCGGGTCGTCGAGGCGGTAATCGGCGGAGAAGTCGATCACCCTCGCCCCCGCGGCGACCACGCGGGGGAGGATCTCGGCGCTGGCGCAGTGCGGCAGGCATCCGAAGACGCAGTCGGCACGGGCGCCGACCTCCTCGGGGGAGAGATCCTCGAGGGGCAGGTCGAGCCGGCCCACCAGGCTCGGATGGACGCTCGAGACGGGCGTGTTCCCTTCCTGACGGCTCGTCACGGCGACGATCCGCACCTCGGGATGACGGAGGAGGATCTTGAGCAGCTCGAGCGCCGTGTAGCCGGTGGCACCGAGGACGGCGACCTTGATCATGGGGTTCCTCGAGGAGGCTGGATCGGTGGTGTTATAGCGGCGACCGCCCCGATCCCTCTACGCCCCCGGCGGGCGGCCGTTCGGCCGCCGGTCAGGTGGCGGGCGCTCATCCCGGCCGCCGCGGCCGGCGCCCCACCGCGGTCGAGCAGTGGGTGGCGACGAGCCGCACGAGCCAGGCGGCCACCGCGCCCTTCGTCCCGCGACGCTGCCCCACCTTGGCGTGGCGGTGATCGTAGACGGCGACGGCGGTGGATCCGGAGCTGACGGCCGAGAGGTCGTTGACGACGATCAGGTCGCAGGCCTTCGCGTCGATCTTCTCGAGCGCCCGGCGCGGATCGGCCCCCGGCTCGAGCGCGAAGGCCACCATCCACTGACCCTGCCGCGCCTTCCGCGCGAGCGTGGCGATGATGTCCGGGGTGGGTTCGAGTTCGAGGCGGAGCCGCGTTCCCTCCCGCGGGATCTTGCCCGGGACCCGCCGCGCCGGCTCGAAATCGCACGGCGCCGCGGCCGCGATCACGCCGTCCACGTCGGGGAGTTCGGCGAGGCAGGCGGCGAGCATCTCCCGGGTCGTGACCACGGGCACGACACGGGCCCGGGGTGGGTAGGGGACGGAGACCGGTCCGCTGACGATCGTCACCCGGTGGCCCGCGGCGAGCGCGGCCCGGGCCAGCGCCGCCGCCATCCGGCCGCTCGACCCGTTGGTCAGGTAGCGGACGTCGTCGAGGTAGGCCCGCGTCGGCCCGGCGGTGAGGAGGATCGTGGCCATGGCGATTCCGGCGGGCTGTGGATCGGGTGCGCCGCCGGCGGGATGCGGCGGCGGACTCCCGAAAAACCTCGGCTTTTTCGTCGGTGTCCGAAGTGGAAAAAGGGCATGGATGACTTTTCCACCGAGAGCTAGCGCGGGCCGGAACGCGGCGCCCCCTCGAGGACCGTCTCGATCGCCGCGGCGATGGCCTCGGCTTCCGCCATCCGACCGGTGCCGGACCTCCGGCAGGAGAGCCAGCCCTCCCCCGGAGGGACGATTCTTGCCCCATCCTCGGCCACCCGGGAGACGTTCCTCTGCACCGCCGGCTTGGCCCACATCGCGGCGTTCATCGCCGGCGCGTGGATCACGGGGCACTCTACGCACAGCAGCAGCGTGCCGAGGAGGTCGTCGGCGATCCCGTGGGCGGCCTTGGCGAGCAGGTCGGCCGTGGAGGGGGCCACCACGAGGCACTCGGCCCGTTCGGCCAGTTCGATGTGGGCGCCGAGCGGGAAGGCCGCCGGATCGAACGATCGCGTCGCCACCGGCCGTCCGGAGAGGGCCGCGAAGGTCGCCGCGCCGACGAAACGCCGCGCGTTCCGCGTGAGGACGACGGAGACGCGGGCGCCGTGCTGCACCAGCAGGCTCGTGAGCGCCGCCGCCTTGTAGGCCGCGATGCCTCCGGCGACACCGATGACGATCTCGCGCCCGGCGAGGGACTGGCCGTTCACGGACGTGGTCAGAGCGTGGTGGGGTCGAAGTCGAGCGGGCCGCCGGCCTCGCCCGACTCGCCGGTGATCCGCAGGTTCGACGAGGTGTCGAGGTAGATCTTGTCCTGCTTGATCTCCTCGATGACGATCTGCATCTTGTCGTCGGTGTCGACGTCGACGAGCGGGCGGCCGCCGGCGTTGAGCGCCACCAGACGCTTCTGGATCAGCGTGGAGAGCTTGAAACGCCCCCCCACCTTGTTGACGATCTCTTCTTCACGCAGGTCGTCGATCATGGACGGGCTCCTCGGATGACACGGATCGACTCTCCGTCGATCGGATCGGTTGTTGATGCGCTGCCGGGGAAGGCTTCGGGGCGGAGGATCGGGCGGCGGGCAGTCCGGCGGCGTTCAGGATCCCCTCGATGGCGGCCACCGCGGCGTCGATGTCGTCGTTGACCACGCGGTGCCGGTAGCGATGGGCCTCGCGCAATTCGCGATGCGCCACCTCGAGCCGTCGCGCCATGGCGTCGGGCGATTCGGTGCCGCGGCCGCGGAGGCGTTCGCCGAGTTGTTCGGGGACGGCCGGCTCGACGAAGATCGTCACCGCGGCCGGGTAACGTTCCAGGATCGACAGTGTACCCTCGACGTCGATCTCGAGCACCACCCAGTCCCCGGCGGCGATCCGCGGATCGACCTCGGAGGCGAGCGTGCCGTACCAATGCTGCCGCCCGTAGACGCGGCAGCACTCGAGGAACTCCCCCGCCTCCCGTCTCCGCTCGAACTCCGCGGGGGAGAGGAAGTGGTAGTCGACGCCGTCCCGCTCGCCCGCCCGGGGGGGGCGCGTGGTGGCGGAGATGCTCGGCATCAGCTGCGGCAGGTCGTGGAGGACGCGGCGGAGGATCGTCGTCTTGCCGACCCCGGAGGGCCCGGAGATGACGACGATCTTCCCCGGTCGCTGGGGGACCTGATCGGGATGGAGGGTGGGCGCCATCGGAATGTTGTAGCCGCCGCCGTGGCGGCAGGGAAAGCCGGCGGACCCCGCCCGGCACGATCCGCGGCCCCGGGGCGCCGCGGGGGGCGTCATTCCAGGTTCTGGACCTGCTCGCGGATCCGCTCCACCAGCGTCTTCAGCTCCACCACGGCATGGGCGATCTCGACGTCGGAGGACTTGGAGCCGATGGTGTTGGCCTCCCGGGCGAGCTCCTGGGAGAGGAAGTCGAGCGACCGCCCGGGGGAATCCTCGCCGAGCAGGCGGGCGAACTGGTCGACGTGGCTTCCGAAGCGGACGAGCTCCTCGGCGATGTCGGAGCGGTCGGCGAGGAGGGCGATCTCGCGGGCCAGGTCACCGGGGGCGAGGTCGACGCCGTGGGATTCGAGGACCCGCCCCACCCGCTCGGAGAGCCGCTGCCGATGCTCCTCGAGGACGGCGGGGACGCGGCGTCCGATGCGTTCGGCGACCTCGCGGGCCGCCGCGCACAGCGAGAGCATCTCGCGGGCCGTCGTCGTCCCCTCGGCGCGTCGCATCCGGTCGAGGCCGTCGAGCGCCGCGTCGAGCGCCCGCCTCACCAGCGGCCATGCCGCCTCGACCGTCTCCTGGGACGGAGCCGACTCGACGAGCGTCCCGGGGAGCGCGAGCAGCGCGTCGACCGACGTGGGTGCCGGCAGGGAACGGGCGGTGCAGAAGTCGGCGAGCTGGTCGAGGTAGGTGGCGAGTTGGGCGGCGTCGATCCGCCGCGCGGCCGGCGCGGCCGGACCGTCGAGGTCGATCGTCACCTGGACCGCCCCACGCCGCATCCGCTCGCGGATCGTCCCCTCGACGCGCGACTCGAGGAGACCGAAGCCGTCCCGGGCCCGCAGCGACACCTTGAGGAAGCGGTTGTTGACGCTCCGCACCTCGACCCGACAGGTGCTCTCCCCGTCGACGGCGACGGCGTCGCCACAGCCGGTCATGCTGAAAGGCATGGGGTGCCCGTGGTGAGGGGGAGAATCGCCCGGCGGATCACTCGGCCGGAGCGCCGGTCTCAGCAGGCGCCTTCGCCTCGGCCTCGGCCGAACCGGCGCCCCCGGCCGGAGCCTGGGCCGGCGCGGCGTCGCCCGCCGGAGCGGCCGGTTCGGCGGCCGTGCCGGCCGCCGGCGGCAGCGCGGTGTTCCCGGTGGAGACGGGGGCGGCCCCGCCGAGCGCGCCGCGGTCGAACTTCGAGGCCTGCCGTCCGAGCACGTTGAGCGCGAGGATGCACAGCAGGATCCAGAACGCCGCCACCCCGACGGTGATCTTCGTGAACACGTCCCCCGCCTTGGTGCCGAAGGCGCTCTGGCCGCCGGCTCCCCCGAGGGCTCCGGCCAGCCCGCCGCCACGGCCGCGCTGGATGAGGACCAGCAGGATGAGGAACAGGGACGAGAGGACGAGGAACAGGCCGAGGAGGAATCGGACGATCATGGGGGCGGTTTTCCGGACTGGCGACGGACGACGATGGCGATCGGGAGAACAGTCTACGTCGGTCCCCGCCGCGCGCCGACAGCGCGTGGCCGGGGCCGGGTGGTCAGGCGAAAGCCCGGGCGATGGCCAGGAAATCGTCCGCCTTGAGGCTCGCCCCCCCCACGAGCGCCCCGTCGATGTCAGGGCAGGCGGCGAGGTCGGCGGCGTTGTCGGGCTTCACGCTGCCGCCGTATTGGATGCGGATCGTCCCGGCGACGGCGGGGGAGGAGATCCGGGCGAGGAGGCTCCGCACGAGCGCGTGGACCTCCTGCGCCTGGGCGGGGGTGGCCACCCGGCCGGTGCCGATCGCCCACACCGGTTCGTAGGCGACCACGATCCTGGCCAGGTCCTCGGCCGGGAGGCCGGCGAGCGAGCCGAGCACCTGTCCGGTGACGACCGCCTCGGTGCGCCCCTCCTCGCGTTCGGCGAGCGACTCGCCGACACAGACGATCGGCGTCAGGCCCGCCGCGAGCGCCGCCTTGACCTTGGCGTTCACGACCGCGTCGGTCTCGCCGAAGAGGCTACGGCGTTCGGAGTGGCCGAGGATCACGTACCGACAGCCGACGTCGCGCAGCATCCCCGGGGCGACCTCGCCGGTGTAGGCGCCGTTCTCCTTGTCGTGGCAATTCTGCCCGCCGAGGGCCACGCCCGAGGGGGAGACGTCGCCCGCGAGCCCCAGCGAGGCCCCGACGGTGGTGGCATACGGGGCCGGGGGACAGAGCACGAGATCGACGCGGGGGAGATCGCCCGCGGCGGCCGCCACCGCCGTGGTCAGCGACCGGGCCTTGGCGGCGTCGAGGTTCATCTTCCAGTTGCCGGCGACGATCGCCTTGCGGGTGGGGGGCATGGGCGGGATCTCGGGAGAGCGTGGGACGATGGGGGAGCGTGGAACGCCGGGACCGGATCGGAGAGGGAAGCAGATTCCGCGTCGTTTGGCAACTGCGGCCCGGCCCGGGGCGTCAGCCGACCGGCGCGGCGCAGGCGTAGGATCCGAGGATCACGACGCGCTTGCAGCGCTCCTCGAGCGAGCGGATCGCGCGGCGCACGCGGGGGTCGTCCCGGTGCCCCTCGAGTTCGACGAAGAACACGTACCCGCGTTCCTCGCCCGGAAGGGGGAACGACTCGATCCACGTGAGGTTGAGGCGCTGCTTCTTGGGGATCGCCAGGGCGTCGGCCAACCCGCCCGGACGGTGCTCGATCTCGAACATCAGCGAGGTCTTGTCGTGGCCGGTGCGCGACGCGTCGGCGTGTCCGATGACGGCGAAGCGGGTGGTGTTGCCGGCGACGTCCTCGATGTTCTCGGCGAGGATGTCGAGGCCGTGGTGGACGCCCGCCTGCCGGCTGGCGATGGCGGCCGCGCGCGGCGTGCGGGCCGCCGTCTCGGCGGCGGCACTGGTGCTGGCCACCTCGACGAGCCGGGCGTCGGGAAGATGCCGGGCGAGCCAGTTGCGGCACTGCGACAGCGCCTGCGGGCGGCTGTAGACGGTGTCGATGGCGGTGCGGTCGCACGCGGCGAGGAGGTGGTGGTGGATGCGGAGCGGCACCTCCGCGCAGATCTTCACGGGAAGACGGGAGAAGTTGTCGAGCGTGTCGGCGATGCGGCCGTCGGTGGAGTTCTCGAGTGGCACGACGCCGTAGTGCGAGTGGCCCGCGTTGACCTCCTCGAAGGCGGCGCTGATGCTCGCCACCGGGACGAACTCCACCGACGTCCCGAAGCGGTGGAGGGCGGCGAGGTGGCTGTAGGTCCACGCCGGGCCGAGATGGGCCACGCGCAGGTGCTGCTCGATGGCGCGCGAGCCGGAGATCAGCTCGCGGAAGACCGCCTTCAGGCTCTCTCCGGACAGCGGCCCCGGATTCGTCGAGGCGACGCGCTCGAGGACCGTCTCCTCGCGCGACGGGTCGTAGGTGCCCTGCCCGGTGGCCCTTTTCCAGTGGCCGATCTTCCGCGCCACGGTGGCCCGCTCGTTCATGAGCGCCACGAGCGCCCGGTCGATGGAGTCGATCTCGGCGCGGAGCCCGGGGAGGCCCGGGTCCTCGGCGGCCTGTGGTGTCCCGTCCCCGGGTGCGGAAGGGGCGGGGGTGGGGGTCGGACGGCGCGGAGACTTGGCCATGGGGTGGATCGGGCCGGGGGCCACGGCGGGTGGGGATCACCGGCCAAAATGGCAGCCGGCGGCTTGGGTGTGGGGTGGAAGTGACCACTGTAGTCGGAATGGCAGTGGCGTAAACCGGCCGCGCGGGCGCGGGGCCGGCCGCCGCGGAAAACGCTCCGGCCGACAAACGGTGATGGCACGATCTTTGCACCTCCTCCCGGGTGTTGGGCCGGGAGCCGTCGCGCTCCGGCCGCTTCCGGTAGGGGACCCGTCCGCGGGCCCCGGCCGGGTGCCGTCGCGGGTCTGCTCCCGTCCCACCGTCGCCCCCCGGCACGCCGTCGTCGCCGGCCCGGGCGACCGGCATCCCCGACCACCCCACCCATCCAGGAAAACGAAGCATGGCCACCCAGAAGGGCGAGAAGATCATCGGCATCGACCTGGGCACCACCAACTCCGTGGTCGCCGTCATGGAGGGCAAGGAGCCCAAGGTCATCGCCAACAAGGAGGGCAACCGCCTCACCCCGAGCGTCGTCGCCTTCAACGACAAGGGGGAGACGCTCGTCGGCGACACCGCCCGGCGCCAGGCGGTCACCAACCCGAAGCGGACGATCTACTCGATCAAGCGCTTCATGGGACGGCGCCACAACGAGGTGGCCGGCGAGGAGAAGATGGTCCCCTACGAGGTCGTCGGGGGCCCCGAGGACTACGTCAAGGTGAAGGCCGGCGACCAGACGAGCACGCCGCCGGAGATCTCGGCCAAGGTGCTCCGCTCGCTCAAGGAGTCGGCGGAGAGCTACCTCGGCCACAAGGTCAACAAGGCGGTGATCACCGTCCCGGCCTACTTCAACGACGCCCAGCGCCAGGCCACGAAGGACGCCGGGCAGATCGCCGGCCTCGAGGTGATGCGCATCATCAACGAGCCGACGGCGGCCGCGCTCGCCTACGGGCTCGACAAGAAGGCCCAGGAGAAGATCGTGGTGTTCGATCTCGGCGGCGGCACGTTCGACGTGTCGGTGCTCGAGGTGGCCGACGGCGTGTTCCGCGTCATCTCCACCAACGGCGACACCCATCTCGGCGGCGACGACTTCGACCAGACGCTCATCAACCACGTCGCCGACCAGTTCCAGCGGGAACAGGGGATCGACCTGCGCAAGGACACGATGGCCCTCCAGCGTCTCCAGGAGGCCTGCGAGAAGGCGAAGAAGGAACTCTCCTCCGCGCAGAGCACCGACATCAACCTCCCCTTCATCACCGCCGACGCCACCGGGCCGAAGCACCTGCAGACGACGATCACCCGGGCGCAGTTCGAGCAGATGTGCGACGGGCTCGTGGAGCGCTGCCGGGGCCCGGTGATCCAGGCGCTCAAGGACGCGAAGCTCGACCCCAAGGACATCGACGAGGTGGTGCTCGTCGGCGGCTCCACCCGCATCCCCAAGGTGCAGGAGCTGGTGAAGAGGCTCTTCTCCAAGGAGCCCCACAAGGGGGTCAACCCGGACGAGGTGGTGGCCCTGGGTGCGGCGATCCAGGGGGGCGTCCTAGGCGGCGACGTCCAGGACGTGCTCCTCCTCGACGTCACTCCCCTCTCCCTCGGCATCGAGACCGAGGGGGGGCTGTTCACGAAGCTGGTGGAGCGCAACACCACGGTGCCCACGGAACGGAAGCAGGTCTTCAGCACCGCGGCCGACGGCCAGACCGCGGTCACGGTGAGCGTGTGGCAGGGGGAGCGCCCCATGGCCCGCGACAACCGCCTCCTCGGGCAGTTCAACCTGGAGGACATCCCGCCGGCCCCGCGTGGCACGCCCCAGATCGAGGTGAAGTTCGACATCGACGCCAACGGCATCCTCGCGGTGAGCGCGAAGGATCTGGGCACCAACAAGGAGAAGTCGGTCCGGATCGAGCAGTCGAGCGGCCTCAACGAGGGCGAGATCGAGCGCATGCGGAAGGACGCCGAACTCCACGCCGAGGAGGACAAGCGGAAGCAGCGGCTCGCCGAGGCCCGCAACCGTGCCGAGGCGCTCTGCTTCCAGACCGAAAAGCTGATGAAGGAGAACGCCGAGAAGCTCTCGGGCTCCGACAAGGCCCCGCTCGAGGCGGCGATCACCAAGGCACGTGAGGCCGCCAAGGGGGAGGACGTGGACGCGATCACGTCGGCGCACGACGCCCTCGAGCAGGCCGCCCACGCCCTCACCAAGCTGCTCTACGACGCCACCGCGGCCCGGGGGGGCACCGGGGGCGGGGCGTCCGGCAAGCCGGCCCCCGGCGACACCAGCGACGCGGAGGTCGGGGTGGGGAAGGGGGCCTGACCGGCCCGCGAGGCCGAGCCGCCGGGCCGGTGACAGCCGCCGCCCGGGGTCGTGAACCACTGGACGGTCCGGGGAGAGACGGTGGCTGTCGCCGTCTCTCCTCCTTTTTTCGGGGGGGACCCGACGATGCCGTTCCGTTTCGACAAGTTCACGATCAAGGCCCAGGAGGCGGTGCAGCGGGCCCTCGAACTGGCCGCGTCGCGGGGCAATCCGCAGGCCACCACGGTCCATCTCCTCCAGGCGCTGCTCGCCGAACGGGAGGGGATCGTCCGGCCGCTGTTCGAGAAGATCGGCGTCGACCGTGGCCATCTGGAGAGGATCATCGAGGCGGAACTCGCCCATCTCCCCAAGGTCTCGGGGGGCACGCAGCCCCAGCCTGACCAGGACCTGATCAAGGTCTTCGAGGGCGCGTCGGCCGAGGCCGACGCCATGAAGGACGAGTTCGTCTCCACCGACCATCTCCTCCTCGGGCTCGTGAAGACCCCCTCGAAGGCGAAGAACGTCCTCAAGCTCGCCGCCATCGACGAGCAGCAACTCCTCGCCGGCCTCCAGGCGGTGCGGGGCAGTGCCCGGGTGACCGACCAGAACCCGGAGGAGAAGTTCCAGGCGCTCGAGAAGTACGGCATCGATCTGGTGAAGCGGGCCAGCCAGGGGAAGCTCGACCCGGTCATCGGTCGCGACGCCGAGATCCGCCGCGTGATCCAGGTGCTCTCGCGCCGCACGAAGAACAACCCCGTGCTCATCGGCGAGCCGGGCGTGGGCAAGACGGCGATCGCCGAGGGGCTGGCGCTGCGGATCGTGCAGTCGGACGTGCCGGAGACGCTGCGCAACAAACGCGTCATCGCGCTCGACCTCGGTGCGCTCATCGCCGGCACGAAGTACCGGGGCGAGTTCGAGGACCGGCTCAAGGCGATCCTGCGCGAGGTGGAGGCCGCGGCCGGCGGCGTGATCCTCTTCATCGACGAGTTGCACACCATGATCGGTGCCGGGGCTGCCGAGGGGGGCTCCGACGCCGCGAACCTCCTCAAGCCGGCGCTCGCCCGCGGCGAGCTGCGCTGCATCGGCGCCACGACGCTCGACGAATACCGCAAGCACGTCGAGAAGGACGCCGCCCTCGAGCGCCGCTTCCAGCCGGTGACGGTGGGCGAGCCGAGCGTCGAGGACACGATCGCCATCCTCCGCGGCCTCAAGCCGCGCTACGAGGCGCACCACAAGGGGGTGAAGATCAAGGATTCGGCGCTCGTCGCCGCGGCGGAGATGTCGCACCGCTACATCGCCGACCGCTTCCTCCCCGACAAGGCGATCGACCTCATGGACGAGGCCACCAGCCGCGTGGCGATGGAATTGCAGAGCGTGCCGACGGAGATCGACGAGGTGCAGCGGCGGCTGGTGCAGCTCGAACTCGCGGCCCGGCAACTCGCCGACGAGACGGAGGAGCACGCCCGGGAGCGGCTCCGCGAGATCGAGGAGGAGGCGGTCTCCCTGCGGAAGAAGCTCGCCAGCCTGCGCGAGCAGTGGGAGGCGGAGAAGTCGGGCGTGGGGAGCGCGGAGGAGCTCCGCAAGCAGCTCGACGCGGCCCAGCTCGCCTTCGACCAGGCCAACGTCGCCATCAAGGAGCGGCAGGCTTCGGGGCTGCCGGTCGGCGAGGATCTCTACCAGCGCCTCTACGAGCTCGACCAGCAGCGCCGCTCGCTCGCCGCGCGGGCCGAGTCGGAGGAACAGGAGCATGCCAAGGGGGGCCCGAAGGAGGCCGCTTCGCCCAAGCGGCTCCTGCGGCGCGAGGTCGGACCGGAGGAGATCGCGGAGGTGGTGAGCGCCTGGACCGGCATCCCGGTGACGCGCCTCCAGGAGACGGAGCGCGCCAAGCTCCTGGTGCTCGAGGAGCGTCTCCACCAGCGTGTCATCGGCCAGGACGAGGCGGTGGAGGCGGTGAGTGACGCGGTGCGCCGCAGCCGCTCCGGGCTCCAGGACCCGAACCGCCCCGTCGGCTCCTTCATCTTCCTCGGGCCCACCGGCGTGGGGAAGACGGAGCTCTGCAAGGCGCTCGCCGAGGTGCTCTTCGACGACGAGTCGGCGATGGTGCGCATCGACATGAGCGAGTTCATGGAGAAGCACACGGTCGCGCGGCTCATCGGCGCGCCTCCGGGCTACGTCGGCTACGAGGAGGGGGGGCGGCTCACCGAGGCGGTGCGGCGGCGTCCGTACTCGGTGGTGCTCCTCGACGAGATCGAGAAGGCCCACCGGGACGTGTTCAACGTCCTCCTCCAGGTCCTCGACGACGGACGCCTCTCCGACAGCCTCGGCCACACCGTCGACTTCACCAACACGATCGTGGTGATGACGAG
>CAZMOU010000092.1:0-18302 GCA_964567835.1 uncultured Chitinophaga sp.
TCTCGCAGGAGGAGTACGACGCCGGGAAGCCCCCCGGTCTCGATCGCTTCATCCCCAAGAAGGCCGGTCTCGAGTTCGGGTCGCTGCTCCACCAGTTCGGCATCGACGTGCTCACCAATCTCCACGGCGCCGCGGTGAAGAAGGTCCTGCAGGCGGTCAATCCGGACGCCAAGCGGATGCCGAAGCGGGGCGAACCGCTTCCCCTCCCCGTGCCCCCGCCTCCGGCGACCGGGAAGGAGGCCCAGAAGGCGGCCGATGCCGCGCCGTCCGATCACGATCAAGCCCGAGTCCTCGCCCCCGCCCGCGCCGGAGCCGGTCCGCAAGGCGGAGCCGCCGCGGAAACCGGCGGCCAAGTCGGACGCGGAGAAAGCCGCTGCCAAGTCCCCGCCGAAGCGGGACGGTGCCGACAAGCCGGGACAGGCCAAGGCGGGGCACGAGAAGCGTCCCGCCGACAAGGGGGCCGCCGGCAAGGGATCCGCGGCGGCGAAGCCGCGGCCGCCGGCGCCCCCCAAGGGGAAGAAGCCGGCAGCGGGGGACCGCCCGGCGGACGATCTCCACCGGCGCAAGCCCCGCTGACCGTGGCGCCGCGCGGCCCCCGCGGCGGGGACCGGCCGGTGTCCTTCCCGCCCCACCCTTCCCCACAGCCCTCATCGCCATCCGGAGCTACGCGTGGCCGGCCATTCCCATTGGGCGAACATCGCCCGCAAGAAGTCGCTCATCGACGCCAAACGAGGCAAGCTGTGGAGCAAGCTCGCGAAGGCGATCATCGTCGCGGCCAAGCATGGTGGTGCCGATCCTGACGCCAACCTCCGGCTCCGCTACGCCATCGACGCGGCGAAGGCGGTGAGCATGCCCAAGGACAACATCCAGCGGGCGATCCGCACCGGCACCGGTGAGCTGAAGGGGGGCGATCTCGAGGAGTCGATCTACGAGGGCTACGCCGCCGGCGGTGTGGCCGTGCTGTGCGAGATCCTCACCGACAACAAGAACCGCACCGCCCCGGAGATCCGCAAGATCTTCGAGATGTGCGGCGGGAAGCTCGGCGCCACCGGCTGCGTGGCCTATCTCTTCCAGCGCAAAGGGGCGGTGCGGCTGCCCCAGGCCGCGGTGACGGAGGATCGCCTCATGGAGGTGGCCCTCGAGGCCGGAGCCGACGACGTCAAGGCGTCGGGCGACCGTTGGGAGGTGATCTGCGAGCCGACGGTCATGGCGGAGGTGATCGCTGCCCTCGACAGGGCCGGCCTGGCGGTGGAGTCGAACGAGATCGTCCGCATCCCCACCAACTCCGTCGACGTCGACGACGTCGACACCGCGCGGAGGGTGCTCACGCTCATGGAGCGTCTCGACGACCACGACGACGTGCAGAGCGTCGCCGCCAATTTCAACATCCCCGACGAGGCGATGGCCCAACTCGGCTGATCGTGCCGCAGGTCAGTTCCCCGCCTTGGCGCGGATCGCCTCGGCCGCCGCCTCCGCCTCCCCGGGCTCCTCGGAGTGCTCCACCTCGGGCCAGTACTCGTCGAAGTCGAACTTCGGGCTGTTGTCGAGGTCGTGGCACTCGAGGCAATTGTTGATCACCCGCTGCCGCTCCTGCGGCATGTCGACGTCGAGGTGCAGCTCGGTCCGCAGCCGGTCGCGCTCGGTGGTGGTGACGCGCGGTTCACCCCGTTCCGCGGCGGCGTGGGCCGCGGCCGGTCCGTGGCAGTTCTCGCAGCCCTGCTGGGCCAGATGGGGCGTGGCCTTCATCCCCATGAATCCACCCTGGTAGGGTTGGAACTTCTGCGGTGCCCAACCGACGACGTGGCAGGAGAGGCACTCCGGGTCGCCGTCGCGCCGCGGCGACTGCTCCTCGAGCGTGGTGAGGGCCCGGGCGTGCCCCGAGGCATCCCAGACGTCGAAGGAGGAGGCGTGGCACTCCGCGCAGGCGGCGCTGCCGGCGAACCGCCCTCCCGTCGGGTGACGGACCGGTGAGAGGCCGAGCCCGGCGAGTCCGAGGGTCTCGAGCTGGGCCTGGTACTGGCCCAGCAGGCGGATCATGTCGTCGGCCTCCCCCCAGCGGGCGTCGAGCGGCACGCGCTGCCAGCGGAGGTCGGGCCCGGGCCCGTCGAACAGTCCCACGACGACCGCGAACATCCCCTTGTGGCCGAGTTCCAGAAGGAAACGCGGCCGGTCGGGCGACCCCGCGACGCGCCGTGCAGGGAGCTTCTCCGGTTCCGCCGGGGGTTCTTCCGCGCCCCCCGCCGTGACCACGAAATCGAATTGCGGGTAGCGGGCCGCCAGGCGCTTGGTCTCCTCGGGGGGGGCGAACGAGAGCAGCACCTGTCGATCGCATCCGGCCACCGCCAGGGCCTTGGCCGGTTCGACGAGGGACTCCTCCGCCGCCGCCGTGGCGATGAGATCGTTGCGGATGCCGTTCACCTCGCCGTCCCCGAGGACGGCGCTGACCCCCACCTTGAGGCCGCCCGCGTCGACGACGCGGTGCGTGGGGGTGATCCCCGCGTCGAAGCCGAGGAGTCCGACGTTCGCCGAGAGGAAGGGCGTCGGTCGATCCCCCACCGGGGACACCGCCGCGACCACCTCCTCGGCGGGCAACCGCAGATCCTTGGGGCCGAATCCCACCGCGGCGTACTTCATGGCGTCGAGCCCCTCGACGATCGAGCGGAACTTGATCTCCGTCTGGCGGCCGAACCGGCTCACCTGATCACCCAGATCGACCGCGACCACCGGCCAACCGGCCCGCTCGAGGGCCGCGAGGAAGTTCCGTCTGCGGCTCAAGCCCCCCTTCTGATTCTCCTTGCCGGTGCAGCCGCACGGTTCGATGTAGCCGTCGAGCTCGCCGGTGAACACGATCACCGCCCGCGGCGTCGGCCAGTCGCGGAACAGGTCGCCGTTGCGCGCACGGAACGTCTCCACGACCTCGTCGCCGACCCCCGGGCCGCGGTCGGGAACGGCGGGGGCTTGGGCCAGGGCTCCGCCGGCCCATGCGAGCACCACGGTCGCGGCGCGGACCGCGAGGAGACCCGGGGGGACCAGGGGAACGGCAGCGGCGACGCGGGGCATGGCACGGTTCCGACGGTGGGACAAGGCCCCGGTACCGTGGTCCTCACGGCCCGATGGCGATGCTGACGGGGATGGTCATCGTGGGGGATTCGGGATGCCCGGTGTCGAGCACGATCCTGCCGGCCGGGGCCTGGCTGGAACCGAGATGGTTGGCCGGCGGACTGCCAGGCGGGACGGTGATGGTGAGCGGGAACCGCATCACGCCACTCGCACCCACCGGCTTCCCTTCTCCGACCTCCACCTGCATCGACCCTGGCACCACGTCACGGACCACCGGGTGGACCGATTCCCGATGGGGTCCTTTGGCGGTGATGAACAACTGGGCTTTCGTCCCGGAGCGCCCGGACACGGTGCCGAGCTTCAGGACCTGGAGGGAGGAATCCCATCCCGGGCCCGCCAGGGCAAGGTCACCCGCCACCGATCCCTCGACGACCAGTTCGACGGTCACCTCCTCCGGCATCCGGAGGGCGACCCGGAGCGTCTTCCGCAGCGGCCCCAGCGGCGCTCCCGGAAGCACCTCCACGTCCACGAGCACGCCACCGGTCACGCCACGCTCGTCGGCGAACTCCTCGGGGGTCAGCGGCCGCGTGGAAAAGGAGAGAATCTGCGGGGATTCGGGGTCGGCGGGCGTCACCCCCACGATCGTCGGGGGTTCGGTCCCGTAGGTGAAGATGCGGGAGGAGCCTCTGGTGCCCCCCTGGGTGGAGATCGAGCTGAACACGATCGACTGCGGATCGGCTCTCCACACCGGCACCACGAACCCCTCCACCACGAAGACGAGTTCCGGCCGTCGCGGGTCGTTGGTGAACACCGTCGCCTGCTGTCGGAACGGCCCGCCGCTCTTGCCGCGCCACTTGAGGCGCAGTTTCGCGGCGTCCCCGGGGGCCACGAACTTCTCCCCCTCGGTCTCCCCCCCCTCGCGCGCCTCGAAGTCGCTCACGGTGCACGAGCAGGAGGTGGCCCCACGCGTGATCTTGAGCGGCGCCTCGCCGACGTTGCGGATCACGAACTCGTGCGTCTGCTCCGAGCCTTCCGGCATCGTCCCGAAGGCGTACTGCGTCGTCTCCGCCTCCACCTGCGGCGCCGACACGCCAGCCTGCACCCGGAGGCCCGCCGGATCGAACTCGCCGAGACGCCAGGGACGCAGCGCCGCGTCGAGCAGCGGCGCTCCCACCCCGAGCACCGCCCCGGCGGCGAGCGCCACGGAGACGACGCTCCAGATCCCCGGTGACCGCACGCCCCCCCTCCGCCGTCCACGCATCGCCGTTCCCATCCCGGAGGATGGCCTCCCGACCGCACTCCATGCGCCCCGCGGGCCCGCGGCGGCGACCTCAGGATTGTATGCCGCGGCGGCCGCGGGCGAGCGCCCGCACCGCGGTCAGTAGGATCGCGCGAGCACGCTCCGCCGGGGCACCGACTGCCCGGTGACCACGCACCGGCCCGGCTCGTCCTCCCCCTCCATGGGGATGCAGCGCACGGTGACCTTGAGCGGGTCGAGCGCCGCCGCCACGGCCGGGTCGTCGGCCACGTGCACCCAGGCGAAGCCGCCGCTTCCCACCTGCCCTTCCCCCTCCCCCCCGAAGAAGCCCTGCACGTCGGCGAGCGATCCGAGGCGGACGGTGCGCCGGTCGCGGAAGTCGCGGGCCCTGTCGAAGAGCACCTGCTGGATCTCCCCGAGGATCCCCGGAAGGGCGGCCGCGAGGCCGGCGAGCGGGAGGCTCGTGCGCTCCTTCGGCGGCCGGTCGCGGCGGGTGAGGCTGGCGGTCCCGGCGGCCAGATCGCGGGGTCCGATCTCCACGCGCACCGGCACCCCCTGCTTCACGTGCTGCCAGGTCTTCTCGCCGCCCCGCATGTCGCGGGCGTCGGTACGGACACGGATCGCAGTGCCGCCGAACTCCGTCGCGGCCAACTCGGACTCGATCGTCCGGCAGGCCGCGAGGACGCTCTCGCGCTCCTCCGGCGTGCGATGGATGGGGAGGAGGACGACCTGCGTGGGGGCGATCCGGGGGGGCAGGACGAGGCCGTCGTCGTCGGAGTGGGTCATGATCACGGCACCGATGAGGCGGGTCGAGACACCCCAGGAGGTCGTCCAGCAATATTCCTCGCCCCCCGACGGACCGGCGAACTTGATCTCCTGCGCGTGGGCGAAATTCTGGCCGAGGAAGTGGGACGTACCGGCCTGGAGGGCCTTGCCGTCCTGCATCATGGCCTCGATCGAGTAGGTATCGACGGCTCCGGGGAAGCGTTCGGCGGAGGGCTTCGGGCCGCGGATCACCGGCATCGCCAGATCTCGCTCGGCGAAGGTGGCGTAGACGTCGAGCATCCGCAGCGTCTCCTCCACCGCCTCCTCGCGCGTGGCGTGGGCGGTGTGTCCCTCCTGCCAGAGGAACTCGGCGGTGCGGAGGAAGACCCGCGGCCGCATCTCCCAGCGCACGACGTTGGCCCACTGGTTGATGAGGAGCGGCAGGTCCCGCCACGACTGCACCCAGCGGGCGAACATGGCGCCGATGATCGTCTCGCTCGTGGGGCGGACGACGAGCGGCTCCTCGAGCTTGCCAGTGGGGATGAGTTTCCCCTCGGGGGAGAGCTCGAGGCGATGGTGGGTCACCACGGCGCACTCCTTGGCGAAGCCCTCGACGTGCTTGGCCTCCTTCTCCAGGTAGGACAGCGGGATGAAGAGGGGAAAGTAGGCGTTCTGGTGTCCGGTGGCCTTGAACATCCCGTCGAGGATGCCCTGCATGCGCTCCCACACGGCGTAGCCGTGCGGCTTGATCACCATGCAGCCGCGGACGGGCGACTGCTCGGCGAGATCGGCGGCACGCACCACCTGCTGGTACCACTCGGGGTAGTCCTGGGCGCGGGTCGGCGAGATGGCGTGCTCGGGCATGGCGGGCTCCGGGGCTGGCGGTCGGACGCGGGGAGACGCGGACGGGGCGGGATTGTAGTCGCTGGGGGGGCGATCCGCGGAGCCCGGGCCGCGGTCCCGAACGCTGGTAGACTCTGCGGAGTGGTTTCCGCCGCCCCCTCGCCGGCTCCCCCATGGCCCCCGCCGATCCCCCCTCCCGTGCCGGCCGAGCGGCGCAGCGCCGCCAAGTCACCGAGCTCGCGCCGCAGACACCGGTCGATCAGGTGTTCCTCGCCACCCACAAGCAGCTCCGCCCGAATCGCAACGGGCAGCTGTACCTCCAGGTCGAACTCGCCGACCGGAGCGGATCGATCACCGGACGGATGTGGAACGCGTCCGACGAGGAGTTCGAGGCGTTCGACGACGGCGACTACGTGCGTGTCGAGGGGATGACACAACTCTACTCGGGCAATCTCCAGCTCATCATCCAGGCGATCGGACGGGTCGATCCGCGGAGCATCGACGAGTCGGAGTTCCAGGTGCTCTCGGCCGCCGAGGTCGGCAGGCTGCGGGAGGAGCTCGCGCGGCTGCTCGGCTCGATCCGCCCCGGCCCCCTCCGCGAGTTGTGCGACGAGGTGCTCGGCGACGGCCCCCTCATGGCGACTTTCTGCCGCAGCCCTGCCGGGGTCAAGCACCACCATGCCCACGCCGGCGGCCTCCTCGCCCACGTCGTCAACCTGCTCCACCTCGCCGATCGGGTGGCGCCGCTCTACCCCGCGATCGACCGCGACCTGCTCCTCGTCGGCGTCCTGTTCCACGATCTCGGCAAGACGCTCGAGCTGGAGAGCGAGCGCGGCTTCTCCTACACCGACGCCGGCCAACTCCTCGGCCACGTGCTTCTCGGCCTCGAGCAGCTCGAGACGAAGATCCGCCAGGTCGAGGCGCGGACCGGCGCCCCTTTCGACGAGGAACTCTCGGTTCGCATCAAGCACATGGTCGCCAGCCACCACGGGCAGTACGAGTTCGGCGCCCCCAAGCTCCCCATGACGCTCGAGGCGCTGGCCTTGCACCACCTCGACCACATGGACGCGCGCCTGGCCGGGGTGCTGCAGTTGCTCCAGAACGAGGCGGCCATCGACGGCGGTTGGACGCAGTACCAGCAGTCGCTGGGGCGGAAGTTCTTCCGCGGCAGGGCCTGACGTCTCGATCACGGGCGAGAGAGGGGGACGTGCCGCGGCTCGGGCCCGAGGGACGCGACGGGGGACGCCGCGGCGACGCCGCCGGCGGTGGCGACCACGTCGTCGGCGTCTTCCGCCGCGCCGCCGGCGGCTACGGCTTCGTCCGTCCGCTCGCGGCGGCCCCGGCCGGCACGCGCGAGTCCGACATCCACGTCACCGAGTCGGCCTGCCTCGACGCCGTCAGCGGCGACACCGTGCGCGTCCGGGTCTCGCGGGCCCGCGACGTCCGGCGCCCCGGCCCCTCCGGGGTGATCGTGGAGGTGGTGGAGCGGCGCACGACGCGCTTCGTCGGCAGCTTTTTCGTGGCCGCCGGCTCGGGCTGGGTGCAGGTCGACGGTACCGCCCTGCCGCGGCCGATCGCCGTGGGTGATCCCGGCGCGAAGGACGTGCGTGCCGACGACAAGGTGGTCGTCGAGATCGTCCGCTTCCCCACCGCCACGCGCGACGGCGAGGGGGTGGTCGTCGAGGTGCTCGGGCGGGGCGGCGCACCGGGCGTCGACACGCTCTCGATCATCCACGAGTTCGGCCTTCCGGGCCCCTTTCCCGAGGAGGCTCTGGCCTGCGCACGCGACCAGGCGACGCGTTTCGCCGAGGAGGTGCCGGCGGGGAGGCGCGACCTGACGGCACGGACGGTCGTGACGATCGATCCGGTCGACGCCCGCGACTTCGACGACGCGATCTCCCTGGAGACGATCGACCGCGGCCACTGGCTCCTCGGCGTCCACATCGCCGACGTCACCTGGTTCGTGCCCGAGGGGACGGCGCTCGACCAGGAGGCACTCGCCCGCGGCACCAGCGTCTATCTGCCCGACCGGGTCATCCCCATGCTCCCGGAGATCGTCTCGAACAACCTCGCCAGCCTCCAGCCGGGGAAGGTGCGCTTCGCGCGCACCTGTTGGATCGAGTTCACCCCCGACGGCATCCCGGTGCACACCGAGGTGGAGCGGTCCGCCATCCGTTCCTGCCGGCGGTTCGCCTACGAGGAGGTCGACGTCTTCCTCGCCGATCCCGACACGCGGGCGGTGGAGATGAGCGACGCGGTCCGGACGCTGCTCGGCAGGATGCGCGATCTGGCGAGGATCCTCCGGCGTCGTCGGCTCGGCCGCGGGGCGCTCGAGCTCGAGATGCCGGAGGTGAAGGTGGACCTCGATCGGGACGGCCGCGTCACCGGGGCGCACGTCGTCGAGCACACCGAGAGCCACCGGATCATCGAGGAGTTCATGCTGGCGGCGAACGAGGCGGTCGCCGAGCGTTTGGCCGGAGCCGGGGCGGGATTCCTCCGACGCGTCCACGCCCCCCCGGACCCGCGCCGCCTCCGCCAGCTGACGGAGTTCGTCACGGAGCTCGGCTTCGAGGTCGACTCCCTCGAGAGCCGCTTCGAGCTGCAACGGCTCCTCGGCGTCGCGCGCGGCAGGCCGGAGGAGCACGCCATCCACTTCGCCGTGCTGCGGAGCCTGGCCCGTGCCGTCTACGGCCCGCAGCCGGAGGGGCACTACGCGCTGGCGAGCGATTGCTACTGCCACTTCACCTCGCCGATCCGCCGCTATCCCGACCTCGTCGTCCACCGGGCCCTGGATCTGCTCGACAAGGGCCGTCGCGCTCCCGAGGAGGGGCTCGTCGATCTCGGCCTCCATTGCTCGCAGCTCGAGCGGCGTGCCGAGGCGGCGGAGCGGGAGCTGGTGAAGCTCAAGATCCTCTGGTTCCTCTCCTCGCGCATCGGCGAAGAGATGGACGCGGTGGTCACCGGCGTCGAGGCCTTCGGGATCTTCGTGCAGGGTTTGGCGCTCCCGGCGGAGGGGCTCGTGGCGCTGGCCGACCTCCCTGCCGACAGCTACCGATTCGACCGCGCCAGCCACAGCCTCTCGGGGCGTCGTCCCGGCCAGGGTTGGCGCCTGGGTGACCGGGTGCGCGTCGCGGTGAAGAAGGTCGACCTCGACCGGCGCACGCTCGAGTTCCGGCTGGCGGGGGAACGTGCCCGCCAGCCCCGCGGCGTGCGTGCGGCCCGCCACGCGAAGAAGTCGCGCTTCGCCGGCGGCCGCGGCGCGAAGGGGAAGCGCGGCTCCGCACGCCATCGCCGCGGCCGCTAGCCCCCTCGCTGGCGGCCGCGGGGAGACCCCCTACAATCCACCCGCGATCCCGGGGCCCGGCCCCCCTGCCCTCCGTCGGAGCCTTTCAACCGTGAGCGAACCGATCGATGACCTCCGCGCGACGCCGCTCTCGGCGTGGCATGCGGCCCATGGCGGCCGGATGGTCGATTTCGCCGGGTGGAGCATGCCGGTGCAGTACGCGTCGATCGTCGACGAGCACCTCGCCACGCGGGCGTCGGTCGGGCTCTTCGACGTTTCCCACATGGGCCGGCTCTCGGTGACCGGGCCGGGGTCGCTCGCCTGGCTCGAGTCGCTGCTCACGCGCAGGGTCGAGGGGATCCAGCCCGGGCAGTACCGCTACACGCTCGTCACCGCCGACGAACCGGCGTTCGCCATCCTCGACGACGCGCTCGTGAGCCGAGACGGGGACGCCGCCGACGGCACGCCGCGCATGGGGCTGGTGGTCAACGCGAGCAACCGCGAGCGCGTGGTGGCCTGGCTGCGCTCGCGGCTCCCCGCCGCCGGCGTGACGCTCGTCGACCACACGTCCGACACGGCGATGATCGCCGTGCAGGGGCCGAAGGGGGTCGAGACGGTCGCCGCCCTCTGCCCGCCGGCCGACGGCGTACGGATCCGGGCGCTTGGCAACTACCGCGGCACGTCGGCCACGGTGGCCGGCCATGCCGCCGCCGTCAGCCGCACCGGCTACACCGGCGAGGATGGCGTCGAGGTGACGGTGCCCGCCGCCGCCGCGGTGGCGGCGTGGCCGTCGATCCTCGGGCGCGCCCTGCCGCTCGGGGGCGGGGCTTGCGGTCTCGGTGCCCGCGACACGCTGCGTCTCGAGGCGGGGATGCCGCTCTACGGCCACGAGCTGACGGCCGACAGCGATCCGTTCGCGCTGGGGCTCGGCTTGGCGGTCAATCTCGACGGTCGTTCGTTTCCCGGCGCGGAGGTCCTCCGCGGCATGAAGTCCCGTCCGCCGGCCCGCGTCCGGGTGGGGCTCGACCTCGCCTCGAAGCGGAGCGCCCGCGAAGGGAGCCCAGTCCTCGCCGCGGCGGGCAGCGCTCTCGAGGTCGGGAAAGTCACCAGTGGCAGCTTCGCCCCCACCCTCGGCCGGGCCGTGGCGATGGCGATGGTCGACGCGGAAGTCGCGGCGCCTGGCACCGAGGTGGTGGTGGCGATCCGTGACGCCCGCCAGCCCGCGCGCGTCGTCCCCCTCCCCTTCTACCGGCGGCCCGCCGCGGGCACCTGACCCGCCGTCGCCAGGGGGAGTGTCGGGATCGGTCCGAGCCGATATCCTGCTCCGGTGGCCGTCCGGTCGGAGGAGCGGCCGGGTGGTCCATGGGTCCCGAAGCGGAGAGGGAGAGGTCGATGGCTGCGGAAGTGCGGTTCGCGAAGTCCCACGAGTGGATCCGACCTGAGGGGGGCGGCGTCGCCACCGTCGGCATCTCGGCCTACGCCGTCGAGGCGCTCACCGATCTGGTCTTCATGCAGCTTCCGGCCGTGGGGCGGAAGGTGAAGGCGGGGGAGTCGATCGGCGAGATCGAGAGCGTGAAGGCGGTGAGCGACATCTACGCCCCGGTGTCGGGGGAGATCGTCGAGGTCAACGCCTCCCTTCCCGACCGGCTGGAGACGCTGGGCAAGGATCCCTTCGGCGAGGGTTGGATCGTGCGCATCCGTCCCGACGACCCGGCCGAGATGGGGCGGCTCCTCGATCGTGCCGCCTACGACGCGATCGTGGGCGGCGAGAAGCACTGATCCGACGCGACCCGGCATGGCGAACACCGGCGATTCCCTGCTCCGCGTCTGGCGCGACCCGCCCGCCGTGGGGGCGGTGAACATGGCGCTCGACGAGGCGCTGGCCGCCGAGTCGGCCCGGCTCGGCGCGGTGCTCGTGCGTCTCTCCACCTGGGATCGCCCGACGCTGTCACTCGGCGCGTTCCAGCGGATCGCCGACGCGCGCGCGTGCCAGGCCGTCGCCGGGATCGACCTCGTCCGCCGTCCCAGCGGCGGCGGCGCGATCGTCCACGGCGGCGACGTCACCCTCGCCATCGCCGTCCCCCGCGGCCACCCCCTCGGGCACACGCCGCAGTCGCTCTACGACCTCGTCCACGGCGCACTCGTCGCGGAACTCGCCGAACGTGGCGTGGAGGCGCGGCTGTCGGCCGGGGTGGGGGGCCCGCAGGATCGCTCCGCCACCCCGGACGGCCCGCTCTTCTGCTTCGACCGGCGCGCCGTCGGCGACGTCGTCATTCCCTCGTCCGGCGGGGATCCCCGCGGCGACGCGAAGATCCTGGGGAGCGCCCAGCGCCGTCTCCCGGGGGCCGTCCTCCAGCACGGCAGCCTGCTCCTCGAGGCGAACCGGGGGGTGCCGCCGGCGGCCCGGCACCCAGGACTTTTCGACCTCGTCCCGGCGACCGCGGGGGGCACCGAGGCGCTCGTCGACGGATGGCTCGCGCGCATCTCCCGGGGGTTCGGATCGACCGCGGCGGCGGAACCGGGGCCGTTCGCCCCGGGCGAGGGAAGCGGTTTCCGCGAGACGCTCGTCCGTTATTCCTCGCCGGAATGGATCGGCAGGAAGTGAGCAGGGCCGCCCCAGGGAACACCCGTTTCCCCTCTCCAGGGTGGGGTGCCTATCGGTGCCGGAACCTTTCCCTGTTCGCTGAAAACGATTCTTTGCTAGGATTGGGTGATGGAGCGCCTCTCTCGGAGCGGGTTCCGTGGGGGCGACGCGGGTCGGGATCGGTCGGAAGAGAACCGTACCATGATCACGAAGTTGATCGTCGCCACCGGGAAGAGCGCCGGTCGGTCGATCGCCGTCAAGAAGAACACGCTCCTCATCGGCCGAGCCGAGGAGTGCGACATCCGTCCGTTGAGCGAGGACGTGAGCCGGCGCCACGCCGCCGTTCACGTCGGCCCCGCGGACGTGTGGGTCGAGGATCTCGGCAGCCGCAACGGCACCTTCGTCAACAACGAGAAGATCTCGGCCAAGACGAAGGTGGTCAACGGTGACCTGATCCGCGTCGGAGCGCTCGAACTCACGGTCTCGTGCAGCGAACCCGCCCCACAGGCCGGCGGCGACGACGATGTGTCGAAGTGGCTGATGGCCGACGACGCCCCCGCGGGGATGTTCGACACGACGCGTTCGCTGCGGGCCACGGCCGACGCCCCGAAATCCGCCCCTGCCGAGACCGACTCCAGTTCCATCCACTCTGTCCAGCACGCCCCCGGGGACGTGCACGGTTCGACCGTGTCCGGGATCACGAGCGTCGGGGGGACGAGCGGTTCCGGATCGGCGACCACGAAGGGCAACGCGAGTTCGACGAAGATCACCCAGACCGTGGGCGAATCGAAGTCGGACAGTTCGGTGGCGATCGAGGCCCTCAAGGAATCGAACGCCAAACCCGGCGCCCTTCCCGCGGCGGCCAAGAAAGGGTCGGTCAACTCCCGCGACGCGGCCGCCGAGGCGCTGAAGAAGTTCTTCGGCAACCGGTGACCGTCCGCAGCGTGGCGACGCGTCCCACCGCCCGCCATGCGAGACGACGATCGCCCGAGGATCCCTCGATCCTCTCCCGATCGCGGTGTGGAGATGGAACCGGGGTTCGTTCCTGATCTCGCATCGTCCGGTACCGTCGTGCAGCCCCGATTCCGGGCGACGTGCCGTCCGCTCCCATCGTGACGTTCCCGCGCATGCCGGTCGTGCCGGTCGTGCGGGACCGGAGGACGGAAAACTCGCCGGGACCGGCATTTTTTCGCCCCGCGTTACAGGCCGCGCCCTAGGAAGCGGGAATACTTCCGGCAGAGTTTCGCCAGTCGCCCCTCCTTTCCCGACCTGACTCTTCGCCGGAGCCACAACCCATGTCCGCCGTCGCCGCCCCCTCGCTCGCCGTCCCCTTCCGCGCCTCCCGCTCCACCGAGCGGGCCATCCACGCCGCCCGCGCCGTGGGCAAGGGGGGCCGACGCCGCCGGTTCGTCGATCCCACCACCTGCGACCGCGAATACGCCGCCGACGAGGTGGAGTTCATGCAGGCCCTCGAGCGGTACAAGCGGACGAGCGGCCGGACGTTCCCCACCTGCAGCGAGGTCCTCGGGGTGCTGCGTTCGCTCGGCTACGCGAAGACCGTCCAGGGATGAGCGGCCGGCCCCCGGCCGACCTTGTCCCCCCGGAGGAGGCCCGGTAGTGTCCCCGGCCCGTCCGGAGCCTCGTCGATGCCCACTGCCCTCCCCAGCGAATCCCCGAGGATGCCGCGCGCCGTCGGTGTCGGCGTCGTGGCGATCGTGGCGATCGTGGCGACCCTCGCCGCCGGCTGCGGGTCGCTCGTGCGCAACGACAACGCCGAAGGGGTCAAGCTCTACCAGCAGGGCAATTACCTCGGTGCGGTGAACTCCTTCCAGCAGGCGCTCGCCAGGCAGCCGGGCAGCCCCGACTGCTTCTACAACCTGGGTGCCACCTATCACCAGCAGGCGAAGGTCTTCGGCCAGCCCGGTGACTGGCGGGCGGCCGAGCAGTACTACCACCTCTGCCTGTCGCGCAATCCCGATCACGAGGCCTGTCAACGCGGTCTCGCGGTGCTCCTGGTCGAGGAAAAGCGGAGCCCGGAGGCGGTGGCGCTCCTCGAGGACTGGGCCCGCCGCCAGCCGAACGACCCCGATCCGCGCATCGAACTGGCCCGTCTGTGCGAGGAGCATGGCGACCTGCGCGACGCGGAGAACCATCTCGTCGACGCGCTGGCGATCGATCCTTCCAATCCCCGTGCGCTCGTCGCGCTCGGCCAGATCCGCGAGGCGAGCGGGGACACCGCCGGGGCGCTGGCCGATTATTCCCGGGCGCTCGCCGTCGATGCCCGCCAACCGGTGGTCGCGGCCCGCGTGGCGTCGCTCGGCGGGGTTTCGACCGGGGGTATGGTCCGGACCGCGGCCCTGCCAGCCGGCCCGGTTCCGACGGCGCCCGCGGCGCCGCCGCCATGGCCGCAACAGCCCCCTGCCGCGGCGGTCGTTCCGGCCCGTTGACCCTTCCCGGCGGGCTTCCTATTCTGCGGCGTTCCGGGAGTCCGCGACGGGTTGCGCGGGGCGGTGCGCCGCCCGCACGGGCTCGTCCCGGGACGCCGATCGGCCGCTCGCGCGGTCCCGGTCGCCGGACAGCCACCCGCGGCGGACGTGACGGATCGCATGACAGCCCCTGCCGCCGTGGAACGCGTCTTCAATTTCTCCCCCGGGCCCGCGGTGCTGCCGCTGGAGGTGCTCGAGCGGATCCGCGACGAGATGATCTCGCTGCCCGGCGTGGGTATGTCGGTGCTGGAGATCAGTCATCGCAGTCCCCCGTTCGACACGATCCTCGAGGAGACGACCCGCGACCTGCGCTCGCTCCTCGGCATCGGCGCGGATCACGAACTCGTCTTCCTCCAGGGGGGGGCGAGCCTGCAGTTCTCGATGGTCCCGATGAATCTGCTCCGCGGGCAGCCCGGCCCGGCCGATTACGTCGTCACCGGCACCTGGGGGCAGACCGGCCTCAAGGAAGCGAAACGCGAGGGGAGGACGCACGTCGCCTGGGATGGCGGCGCCACCAACTACGACCGGCTCCCCGCGCCCGCCGAGGTGAAACTCTCTCCCGACGCCGCCTACGTCCACGTGACGAGCAACGAGACGATCCAGGGGGTGCAGTGGAAGACCGACCCGGTGTTCGGCGGTGCACCGCTGGTCTGCGACTGCTCGAGCGACTTCCTCTCCCGCCCGGTGGACATGTCGAAGTACGGGTTGATCTACGCCTGCGCCCAGAAGAACGCCGGCATCGCCGGGGTGACGGCGGTGATCGTCCGCCGGGATCTCCTCGATCGCTGCCGGGACGATCTCCCCACGATGCTCGACTACCGCACGCACGTGAAGAACGGCTCCCGTGCCAACACGCCGCCGGTGTTCGCCGTCTACGTCCTCGGCTTGGTCTGCCAATGGATCCGAGACCGGATGGGAGGCCTCGAGGGCATGGCCCGCCACAACGCCGTCAAGGCCGGGCTGCTCTACGACGTCATCGATCGCTCCGGCGGGTTCTACCGCGGCCATGCCCGGCCCGAATGCCGTTCCGACATGAACGTGACCTTCCGCATGGCGACCGAGGATCTCGACGCCGCGTTCGCCAAGGGGGCGAAGGCCCGCGGACTGGTCGATCTGAAGGGCCACCGCTCCGTGGGCGGCATCCGCGCGAGCATTTACAACGCGATGCCGATCGCCGGTGTCGAGAAACTCCGCGACTACATGCTCGAGTTCCAGGACTCCCACCGCGCCTGAACGGTCTGCCGCACCACCCGTGCCGCAGCCGTCGCGGAGCCCGGTCCCTCCGGCCCCGAGCGTCCCCCGACCACCGCACCATCCCCACCGCCGCGAGACAGCCATGCCCTCGATCATCGTCCTCGACACGCTGAGCCCCGACGGGTTGGCCCTCCTCGACGCGGCCCGTGCCCAGGGCATCGTCCACGAGGTGGCCACCGGTCTCTCGGGGGAGGCGCTGCGGGAGGCGCTCGCGCGGCACGACGGGGCCATCTGTCGCAGCGGCGTGAAGATCACCGCCGACGCCCTCGCCGGCAACACCCGGCTCAAGGCGATCGTCCGCGCCGGGGTCGGCACCGACAACATCGACAAGGATGCGGCCACGCGGCTCGGCATCGTCGTCATGAACACGCCGGCGGGCAACACCGTCAGCACCGCCGAGCACGCCTTCACGCTCCTGCTCGCGCTGTCGCGGAACGTCGCCGCCGCCGACTCGAGCCTCCGCGCGCACCGCTGGGACCGCAACCGGTTCATGGGTGTGCAGGTCGCGGGCAAGGTCCTCGGCATCGTCGGGCTGGGCCGGATCGGACAGGCGGTCGCCGCGCGGGCCCGGGCCTTCGACATGCGGATCCTCGGCTACGACCCCTTCCTCTCCACCGAGCGGGCCGCCGAACTGGGCATCGATCTGGTGCCGAGCGTGCGCGACATGCTCCCCCAGGTCGATTACCTCACCGTCCACACGCCGCTGACCGACGAGACCAGACACCTCGTCGGCATGGAGGAACTCGACATCCTCAAGCCGGGCGTGCGGCTCATCAACTGCGCCCGGGGGGGGATCTACGACGAGAAGGCCCTCCTCGTCGGGCTCGAGCGGGGCGTGATCGCCGGCGTGGCCCTCGACGTCTTCGAGAAGGAGCCGTGCACCGAGTCGCCGCTCTTCGACAAGCCGGGCGTTCTCGTCACCCCGCACCTCGGGGCGAGCACCGAGGAGGCGCAGTCGCAGGTGGCCGTGGAGGGCGTCGGCCTGCTCGTCGACTTCCTCTCCACCGGTGCCATCCGCCATTCGGTCAACTCGAGCCCCATCGATGCGGCGACGCTCGAGGGGGTGCGCGGGTTCCTCGACCTCGCCTGGCGCCTGGGGCTGCTCCTTTCGCAGCTCGACGAGTCACATCCGCGCTCCTGCTCCATCGCCTACCGGGGCGAGATCGCCGCGCGGAACACGAAACTGGTGACGGCGGCGTTCGCGGCCGGCCTGCTCGAGTCGGCGTTCGACGAGGTGAACATCGTGAACGCCGAGGTCCTTCTCCGGGAGCGGGGCATCGACCTCGTCGAGCAGAGCCGCACCGATCCGGGCGCCTTCAGCTCGGTCGTGGCGGTCGACCTCGTGGCGGACGGCCGCGTCCACCGCGCCGCCGGGACGCTCTTCGGCCATGCGATGCCCAGGCTCGTGCAGCTGGAGGGGCACCGCCTCGAGGCCTACCTCGACGGCATCCTCCTGGTCTTCACCCATCAGGACGTCCCCGGCATCATCGGCCGGGTGGGCACCGCCTTCGGCGGCCTCGGGGTCAACATCGCGCAGATGACCGTCGGACGCTCCGCGCCCGGCGGTGACGCCATCGGGGTGCTGAACCTCGATCAGGAGCCCTCCGCGGAGGCGATCGCCACCGTCGCCGCGGTCCCGGGCATCCGCTCGGTCAAGCTGGTGCGGATGCCGGCCGCCGGGCAGCTTCCCAACTGGCTCGCGGCGTCGTCCGCCGCCGGTCGCGTCGTCCGCCCCTGAACGAACGCGTCGGGGTCGGAGCGGCCGCGTCGCCCGTTTGACGGTCCGCCGGCGATGCGGACAATGCTCCTGAAGGGGCGGCCGGCACGGCGGAGATCCGGGCCGATGGGCCGCCTCCGGGGAGAGGGACGGGGGCGATTCGACGATGACGACGCGCCGCGGATCGACCGGCCCCTGCGGACGGGTGCCCGACGGCATGGCCTGCATGCTCGCCGCGGGGACCCTCGCGGCGCTCCTTCCCATGCTCGCCGCCGGCCGTGTCTCCGCGGTGCAGGAGCGGGCCGCGGCCCGCGAGGTCGCCGGCACGGAGGAGATCGCGACCCGGCGCCTGCTCGACGGCCTCGCCGAGAAGCGGCTGCACGACGTCACGCTCATCGTCCTCGACCGAGCCGCCGCCGATACGTCCCTCACGGCGGACTTCCGCCGCGGGATCCCGCTGCGCCGCGCCCAGGCGCTCGCGGGCCTCGCCCGCCGGGAGGCGGCGGGCCCCCGTCGGGCGGCGCTCCTCGAGCAGGCGGGGGAACAGATCGACCTCACGTTGGCCGCGTCCCCCTCGGGCAGCGAGGCGATCGAAGCCTTCACCCAGAAGGGCAACCTGCTCGTCGAGCGGGGCCGGCTCAAGCTCCTCCAGGCGAAGCGGCCGGGGGAGGACGGCGCGGCGCTCGCCCAGCAGGCGATCCCGCTCTTCGACGCCGCGATCGCCCTGCTCGGCGCGCCGACCAGGGAGGCGGGTGCCGAGATCCCTCCCCCTGCCAATGCCGAGGATGCGGTGCTGGCGGCGCTGCGCGAGGTCGATGCGCGGATCGCCGCGCTCAAGGGTCCGGCCAAGGAGAAGGAGGGGGACGACGGGGGGGGCAAGAAGAAGCGGCCGGCGAAGAAGTCCGCCGGCGACGTCAAACAACTCGAGAGGCTCGAGGAGCGTCAGGACCAGCTCCGGGCCGAACTCCTCCAGACACGGCTCCTCGTCGGCAACGCCCTCTACGAGAAGTCGAAGGCCTACCCGACCGGATCGGAGGAGTGGAAGACCGCCG
>CAZMOU010000093.1:0-18116 GCA_964567835.1 uncultured Chitinophaga sp.
ACCGGGGGACATGGCGTGATCTCCAGGATCGCGCCGGCCCTGGCGACTCTCGGGGAACGGGACTGCGAGGCAGGATCGATCGACGCCGTCAGGCGCAGGCCACCTGGATCCGGCGGGCCTTGCCGGCGGGCTGCTTCGCCATGGTGACGATGAGGACGCCGTTCTCGTACTTCGCCGAGACCTTCGCCGGATCGACCGACTCGGGCAGCGTCAGGGTGCGGCCGAAGACGCCGCAGGCGCTCTCCCGGTGCATCCAGCCATTGCCCTGCGACTCCTTCGCGATCTTCTTCTCGCCGGAGATCACCAGCCGTTCCCCGGTGACGCTGACGTCGACGTCCTGCGGCGCGACGCCGGGCAACTCGGCGCGCACCTGGATCTCGGAGTCGGTCTCGGCGAGGTCGATGGCGGGGATCCACGAGGCACCCTCCACCGGACCGGCCATCGCGGGGGCGCTGAAGGGGCGGAGGAACATCCCGTCGAGGAGGCGATTCATCTCGTCGCGGACGCTCGACAGGGAGGGGAGGCCGGCGAACTCGGACGCCGGCCAGGGCTTGCGGACGGTGGACAGGGACATGGGTGATCTCCGGAAGGGGCGTGAAGGGCACGCCGGGGAAGGAAAGCCGGCCCGGCACGGCGCCGGACCGGCATCGAGCGCCGGGGGAAGGGTCTCCCCGGCCATGCCGAACGGGATTCAGGGCACCACGACGAGCTGGTTGTCGACCTCCGTCACTCCGGGGGCCGACCACGCCGCCGCCTGGGCCTGGTTGCGCTCGGTCCAGGAGCGGACATGGCCGCGGAGCACCACGCGACCGTTGGTGGAGTCGACGAACATCCGCCGCGCCTCGACGTCGGCGCTGCGGCGGAGGGCGTCCTCGATCCGCAGCTTCACGTCGGCGGCGCGCCCGGAGGCGACGATGGCGATCTTGTTGCTCACCCCGCGGACGCCGGTGAGGGTGCGCATGTGGCTCTCGGCGGCGTCGCTCTGGTATTTCCAGTCGCACGTGCCCTCGAGCGTCACCCAGCCGTCGCGCACGCCGACGGTGATCCGTTTCTCGTCGATCCGCGAATCCCATTCGAGCGACGCCACCGCCGCCTTGGCGATGTCGGCGTCGGAACGTGCGAAGGTGCCGGGCAACGTGACCACGATGTCGTTGGCCACGCCGCGGACGCCGTAGACCCGCTTCGCCACCGCCTCCGCGTGGGCCTTCTCGCGGAAGGTGGCCACGGTGCCGGTGAGCGTCACCACCTCGTCCGCGGCGGCGACGCCGATCTTCGCGGCATCGATGCTCGGATCCCATTCGAGTTCGGCGAGGACGTCGTGCTGGAGCTGTCGGTCGGTCTTCATGCTGGCTTCTCCCCGGTTCGGGCGTGGCGGGATCCGGCCCGTGGCTGGCGGTCGTCCCTCGGCACCGACGGTGCCGGTCCGCCGGATATGGACGGCGTCGGCCCGGCCGCACGGGGCGGCGCGCGCCGAAGGTGGAGGATCGCGAGCGCCCAGGAGGCGCCGACGGCGAGGGCGGTCGCGGTGGGGAGGAGCGGCGGTCGCCGCCCCGGCCGCGGCCGCGGATGGAGATCGAGGGAGCAGCCGGGGAGGGGGAGGCCGGGGCGCACGGCATGGACACGCGACGGGATCAGGGTGGCATCCCTCCAGGCCTCGCCGAACGCGGCGACCGAGGCGAGCATGCCGCTGCCGCGCAGGTCGATCCCGGAGCCCGACGCGCCGAGATCCCATGTGGCGCCCTCGGTGAGGACGAGCCGGCCGATCCCCTCGCCATGCTCCGGCACGGCGTCGATCGCCCGGGCGACGAGGTCGATCGGCGGGTCGAGCGGTGCGTCGGCCGGATCGGGCCGGGCGGCGCCGGCGGGGATGGCGGCCAGCAGGAGCGCGCATGGCGCGGCGATGCGGGCGGGGACACGAAGGCGCATGGCGGCCTCGGGGGCGGTGGGGAGGAGAGAACTCCGGTCCGCCGTGCCTGGCGCGCGGGCTTCTTCGGCGCGTGTCCCACGCACCTCCCGCGGTGGCCCCCGTCCCGCCCGGCGCCCCGCTGCAAGAGGGACACCCGGCGCTCGTCGGCCCGAGAAGGAGCGGGTCGGCCCCCGTCACTGGACGCCCTGAACGATCCCCCACCCCTCGGGGCAGGTGATCGCGAACGACTCCGCTCGACCCAACACTCGGCCCGCGCGGTGCGACGGGCAATCAGGCATGTCGGATGGCCCGACACGCCGCGGAATCGATCCGCGGACACGTGGTGACCGCCGTCGGTGGGCCCGCGTCAACGGGCGTCTCGGGCCTCGTCCGGCCCGAGCGACCGGCCGGACCGCCCGTCAGCCCGCGCGCGTCGGGGCAGGCAGGACCTTCGACCCCGCATCCGCGTGGCGCGAGAGTCGGAGGAGATGGCCTTCCCGGCCGCTCCGCCGGTATTCGAAGCGCGAGCCGTAGGCGGGCTCCTCGGCGATGTGCCAGAAGACGTCGAGCTGCCCCCACTTGCTCTCGACGAGCACGAATCCATCCGTGCCGATCGCTTTCACGATCCCGGTGTGGACCGGCGTCCCGGCGTCGTCGCGGTAGATGACGAGGTCCCCGGGGAGCGGACTCGACACCGTCTCGTAGCCGTTTTCCCGGAGGATCGTGTCGACGCGATCGCCGGGGATCACGTACCGCCCGCCGGTGAACACCCAGCCATGGCAGTTCGAACGGGCCGTGCCCCCGCGCGCCACGATCAACCTGCCGGCGAATCCGACCGGAACCTCCCCCGTCGCCACCACCGTGTCGAGCGTCGACAGCCTCACCTCGCTGCCGCCGTCGGTGAGCGCCGTCACGTCGCCGACCGGCGAAAGGGCGGAGATGCCGAGGTCGCGTGGGTCGAGATCGGCGGTGCGGACGCTCCACCAGAAGAACACCGAGCAGGCTCCCGCCACCGCCGCGCGGCGGAGGAGCGGCCCACCGCCGCGGCGGCCCCTCCCGCGGAACCACCCCGCCGCCACCGCGATCCATGCGGCGGCGGCGAGGGCCAGGGAGAGCCAGGGGAGGAGCGGGGCGAGGTGTGCCATCGCCCCTCCAACGCCGCCGGCCCGGTCGGAGTTGCGTCGGATCGGCTCCGTTCTACCTTTCGGGGGGACCGTGCCGGGACGCGGAAAAATGCCCCGGCCCCCGCCATCCCCCGGGCTTTCCAGCCCCCCTCCCCGCCCGCCGGGACTTGATCGGCCGCAATGACGTTGAGGCGCCGCCCTCCACGGGGTAGAATGAAAGGTGACGGATGGGCCGGTGACACAGTACAGCCTTGCGATCGACACGACCTGCAGTTGTTCTTTGCCCCCTTCCTCCACCCTCTGGTCGGCTGCCATTTTCAGTCGCTTTCGCCCTGACCCGGAAAGCGAAACACAGGGTCATTTCGAGGAGTTCGGTTTCGATGGCGAAGAAGCTTTACGTCGGCAATCTCCCCTGGAGCATCACCGACGACGCGTTGGCGGAGATGTTCACGGAGTTCGGCACGGTGACGAGTGCCCAGGTCGTGCAGGACCGTGAGACGGGTCGCAGCCGCGGCTTCGGTTTCGTGGAGATCCAGGATGACGACGCCGCCCAGCGGGCGATCGACAGCCTCCATGACAAGGAAGTCGGCGGTCGTCGTCTGACGGTCAACGAGGCCAAGCCCCGCGAAGGCGGTGGCGGTGGTCGCGGTGGCTACGGCGGCGGCGGCGGTGGCGGCGGCGGTCGTGGTGGCTACGGCGGCGGTGGCGGCGGCGGGTACGGTGGCGGCGGCGGCCGTCGCTACTGATCCGGCGTGCTCCACGCGACGTCCTGATCACGTCGTTTCAATCACGAACCGGAGGGATCCGCGAGGGTCCCTCCGGTTTTTTTGCGCGCCGGCGTCGCGGGGATTGTTTCGCCGGTGGGCCGAACTAGTCTTTCGAGGCAGTTCCCTTCCCCCGGCCGACGGTCCACCATTCCTCCCGCCCGCCCCATGACCCACCTTCTCCGCTCGACGCTCGTGGCGCTCGCCGCGTCCGCCCTCCCCGCCGCCGCCGCCGAACCACCGGCGGGGAAGGCCGCCACCGCGCCGGAGACGGTCAAGGCGGCGGCGAAGGAGACCTGGAAGCCCGGCTCCGACACGAGCGTCGTCTACCGCTTCGACCCGGTCACGGTGACCTGGACGCCGGTGGCGCGGAAGGATCTGAAGAAGGACCGCGTCTACTACCGCCACAGCCCGCGCCTCGGCCGCTGGGTGTGGAGCAAGGCCGACCGCGATGGAGTGCTGCGCTACGCCTTCGGCCCCGGTTCCTCCCAACCGGCCGCGCTGTTCGACATGCCCGCCTCGTCCGAGGAACGGACCAAGGCGCTCGAGAAACAGGCTCCCGAACTCGCCAAGCGGCTGGCGATCAGCGGGGCGAAGCCCTCGCTCCGGCTCGGCGAGGACGGACGCTGGACCCTCATGCCCGACGCGACGCGCGGACGCGTCTTCGACCTGGAGACCGGGGAGCGCTGGGAGTGGCACGGCGGCCGTCCCCTCCCGGTGATCCACGGCACCGGCACCAACGCATGGCGCGTCTCGGCAGGCCGCTACGAGGCGGTCGGCGACCGACGCTTCTCGATCCCCCCGTCGTACGACCACTGACGGCGGTCGCGCCCGACCCGCCACCGGCCCTCCGGCGCCGGACACCCGCACGCCCCGGGTGCTTCCGGCGCGGGGCCCGCGCCCCGGATCAGCCCCGCGACGGCGGCGGCTCCTCCGCCTCGCCGACGCGGAGTTCCACCAGGGCGTTGGCCGCCGCCCGCTGCTCCGCCTCTTTCTTGTTGCGTCCCCATGCCGGCGCGTACTGACGGTCGCCGACGAACGCCGAGACGTGGAACGTCTTGGAATGGTCCGGTCCCGCCTCCTCGACCACCTCGTAGGTCGGCGTGACGCCGAAGTCGCGCTGGGCGATCTGCTGGAGGAGCGATTTGTGGTTCGCCCCCTGCGCGCCGCTCGACACGTCGAGGATCTCCGGTTCGAGCCAGCGCCCCACGAGGACGCGCACCGGATCGATCCCGCCGTCGAGGTACACCGCCGCCACCACCGACTCGAAGAGGTCGGAGAGCACCGAGGCGGGCACCGAGCGGTTGGTGGCCAGACCCTTCCCCACGATGAGGAAGTCGGTGAGACCGAGCCGCTCGCTGATCCGCCCGCAGGTCTCGCGGCTGACGACGACCGACTTGATCCGCGTCAGGTCCCCCTCGAGCGACTCGGGGAAGAGTCCGTAGAGCCGTTCGCAGACGATGAAGCCGAGGATGGCGTCGCCGAGGAACTCGAGGCGCTCGTTCGAGGCCAGGCGGTGCAGCGCCCCGGAGGCGTGCGTCAGCGCCGCCAGAAGGAGCGAGGTGTCACGAAAGCGGTAGCCGATGCGCTCCTGGCAGGCCTCGAGATCGACCGGTCCCTCCCCGAGGCGCTCGGTCCGCGGCGGCTTGCCCCCGGCGACGACGCCGCCGGTCGGGGCGGGCTCCGGGGGCCGGGATCCGACGGCGGCTCCGTCGGCATCCGGCGGCGGGGCGTCGACGCCCGCGCCCCGGCGGCTCTTCCGCGGCGGCCGGCCGCCGCGTGGCGCCGGGGCCGGCCGGCCCCCGGCGGCTTTCGCCTTCTTCACTCGTTTCATGCGTCGCACCGCCCCGCGGCCGACACCCCGCGTCTCCGCGAAGCATGGCCCTCTCCGTTCGATCGCGGCGGGCGGCCGCGCCGCGTGCGCGACGCGGCGGGGCTGCCCGTCCGGCCCCCGACGGACCGGACGCGTCGATTCTACCTTCCCCGTCCCCTCCATCCATGGCCACCGGCGGCCCCTGGAAGGGCCGAACTTGTGGCCGGTTTCCGCGCGGACCGAACCGGCGGCCCGGCCGCTCCGTACTGGTCGGGTGCATCCGAGCGCGGTCGGGGGTTCCCCCTGCGGGCTCGACGTCCGCCACGGAATCCCCACCCTGCCGCCGGAAACCGGCGGAGGAGCCCGCGACGAGGGCCCCTCCCGCCGGTGCACGCGCGCGCCTGTCCGGCCGACATCCCCCTGGGTGGCGGTCCCGAACCGGCGCGCCGGATACAATTCCCCACCCTGTCTTTCCCCGAAGGAGTCCTCCATGACCGTCGTTCCCAACCGGTGGCACGAGCACCACTCCCGCGGCCGCAGGACGCCCGCGGCGATTCTCCTGCTCCTCTCCCTCCTCGTTCCCGCCGCGCCACGCCCCGCCCTCGGCGACGAACCCCCCGCCGCGGCGCTCGAACATGCCAGCGCCCTCTCGAAGGCCTTCCGCTACGCCGCGGAGAAGGCCACCCCCAGCGTCGTCGTGGTGCGCAGCGAGTCGAAGCCGCGCGACCAGGACCGCGGCCCCCGCGGCGGGCGGCGCGGCGGGGCGAATCCCTTCCGCGGCACGCCGCTCGAGGACATGTTCCCCGACGGGATGCCGGAAGGATTCGAGTTCAACGCGCCGGACGGCGAGGGGGGCCGACGGATGCCCGGCCGGTCCGGTGTCGGCTCCGGGGTGATCATCGACGCGTCGGGCATCGTGCTCACCAACAACCATGTCGTCGAGGGTGCCGACAGCGTCACCGTCGAACTGGCCGACGGACGGGAGTTCAAGGCCACCGACATCAAGACCGACCCCGAGAGCGATCTGGCGGTGGTGCGGCTGGCGGACGCCGACGGCCTGCCCGTGGCCAGGCTCGGCGACTCCGACAAGCTCGAGATCGGCGACTGGGTGATCGCCATCGGCAATCCCTTCGAGCTGGAGACGACCGTCAGCGCCGGCATCATCAGCGCCAAGGGGCGCGAGTTGGGGAGCGTGCGACGGGCCAAGTTCCTCCAGACCGACGCGGCGATCAATCCGGGCAACTCCGGCGGGCCGCTCGTGAACCTGGCCGGCGAGGTGATCGGCATCAACACCGCGATCGCCTCGAGTAACGGCGGGTACCAGGGCATCGGCTTCGCCATCCCGGTGAATCTGGCGAAGTGGGTGGGTGGCCAGCTCGTGGACAAGGGTCGCGTGCAGCGCGGCTACCTCGGCGTCCAGATCGGCGCCCTCACCAACGAGATGGCGTCGAAGCTCGGCGTCAAGGACCGCAAGGGCGTGCTCGTCAACGACGTCGTGTCCGGGTCGCCGGCGGCCGAGGCGGGCGTCGAGGAGCTCGACGTGATCACGAGCTTCGACGGTCAGCCGGTCGACGGCCCGCGGTCGCTGCAGGAGGTGGTGGAGCGATCCGACTTCGACAAGCCGCACCGGATCACGCTGCTGCGTGACGGGCGCAAGTCGGAGGTAGAGATCGCCGTCCGGCCGTTGCCCGACAAGCTCGCCGACGCGGAGCCCGCCCGTCCCCTGCGCGGCGAGATGGATTCCGAGACGTATTACTCGAAGGAGCTCGGCCTCGAGGTGCGCGACAAGGGGGCCGGCGGCAAGGCCGACCCGTTCGCCGACTTCGACGGCGTCATCATCGACCGCGTCGACGAGGGTGGACTCGCCGACCAGGCGGGGCTCGGCCCCGCCATGCTCGTCCGCAGGGTGGGCCGGACGCCGGTGACGACGATCGCCGAGTTCGCCGCCGCCGTGGAGCGGGAATCGCTCGAGGAGGGGGTGATGCTCTCGGTGCGCACCGCCCGCGGCAATTCGGTGATCCTGCTCAAGAAGGGGGGCTGACGGCCGGGCGGACGCCGCCCGCCGGTTCGCCCCCGCGAATCCGCGACGGCCGGCCCCTGCGAGGGGTCGGCCGTCGCCCTTTTTTCCCGCGGACGCCCCGCCCGCCCTTTCCCGGAGGATCCATGGCCGCGCTCGGTGTGAACATCGACCACGTCGCCACGGTGCGCCAGGCCCGGCGCACCGTCGAGCCCGATCCGGTGTGGGCGGCGGCGCTTGCGGAACTGGGGGGCGCCGACTGCATCACCGTCCACCTCCGCGAGGACCGTCGCCACATCCAGGACCGCGATCTGGAGGTGCTGCGGCACACCGTGGGGGTGAAGCTGAACCTGGAGGGGGCGATCGCGCCGGAGATGGTGGCGATCGCCTGCCGGGTGCGCCCCGATCAGGTGACGCTCGTGCCTGAGAAGCGGGAGGAGATCACCACCGAGGGCGGGCTCGACGTGGTCACGCACCGCGTGGCCACCGCCGAGGCGGTGCGCCGGTTGCGCGACGCGGGCATCACGGTGTCGCTGTTCGTCGATCCGGCGCCCGAGCAGATCGACGCCTCGGCGGGCCTGGGCGTGGAGGCGGTGGAACTACACACCGGAAGCTACGCCGAGGCACGCACCGACGACGAGCGGAGGACGAGCCTCGAGGCGCTCGCGCGGGCCGGGGCCCGGGCACGGGCCGCAGGCCTGGTCCTCAACGCCGGACACGGCCTCACCTACCGCAACGTCGTGCCGGTGGCGCGGATCGAGGGGATGCACGAACTGAACATCGGCCACTCGATCGTGGCCCGGGCGGTGTTCGTCGGCTTCACGCAGGCGGTGCGCGAGATGAAGGCCCTGGTGACGCCGCCGGCATGACGTGGCGTCCCGCTCCCCGACGACCCGGCCGGGGGAGCGCGGGGGACCGGCCACGGCATGGCCAGACGGCGGGCGGGGTGGGATAGGCAGACCGACCGGATTCTGGTCTGCTTCGCCCCCCGGGCGGGGTCTCCATGCCACCGTCCGGCCCCCCCCGAGGATGTCCTCCATGGCCAGCGTCAGCGCCCCCGCCGCGCCCTCCCGCCGGGAGGACGCCTCCGACGATCCGGCCGCGGCCGGATCATCCCCGGCCTGGGTCAGCGAGGTGCGCCAGGCGCTCAAGAGCGCTCCCGAGGATCCGTTCCGCGTCAAGCCGTGGCGCTACTGGGCCGACTTCCTCCTCTCGATCGTCTGCGCCTATTCGGCAGCGACGGTCTATCTGATGGCGCCGCTGGGAAGCTGGTGGCAGCTCGGCGCCTTTCCGCTGGCCGCCTTCTGGCTCTACCGGCTCGGCTCGCTCGTCCACGAGGTCTGTCACCTCGGCCACCACGAGATGCGGGCCTTCAAGGTGGCCTGGAACGTCCTCGTGGGGACGTTCACGCTCACCCCCTCGCCGTTCTTCACCCGGCAGCACCGCGACCACCACAGCCTGCGCGTGTACGGCACCCCCGAGGACCCGGAGTACGTCGCCAACGTGATGCGCGCGGGGAGCCTCAAGAGCTTCGTGGCCTACACCGCCCACATGCTGGTGTTCCCCGGGCTCGTCTTCCTCCGCTTCCTCCTCGCGCCCCTCACGTTCCTCCATCCGCGGCTCCGCGAGTTCGTGCTCGAGCGGGCCAGTTCCCTCACGCTCAACACGCGCTACCGCCGCCGTCTGACGCCGTTCGACCGGAGGGCGATCCTCGCCGTGGAGGCGCTCTGCTTCGTCCGGGCCGCGGCGATCCCGGCGGCGATCCTCGCCGGCGCCGCGCCGCCGAGCCGGATCCCCCTCCTCTACCTCCTCGCCCTGGCGACGTTCTTCATGAACCAGATGCGGCAACTCGCCGACCACCACTTCACCGGCGACGGGAGTCCCGCGAGCGTCGAGGACCACATCCTCGACTCCTGCAATTACACCGGCACCGATCCGCTCACGCTCCTCTTCTTCCCGTTCGCGATCCGCTACCACGCCCTCCACCACCTCTTCCCCTCGATGCCCTACCACAATCTCGCCGCCGCCCACGGGCATCTGGCGCGCACGCTCCCCGCCGACAATCCCTATCTCGGCCTCGACCAACCCGGGTGGTGGTCGGTCGCCAGACGCACGGTGTGGGGGCCCGCCCCGGCGTGAACGGTCGCGGGGCATCCGCCCCGGCGCGTGGGGCGGTCCGGGTCAGGGTGCCTGCCGCCGCCGCGACGACCACCACTCCCACGCCAGCGGGAGGAGCGACACCCCGACGATGCCGAGCACGACGAGTTCGAAGTGCTCCTTCACCGCCGCGATGTTGCCGAAGAGGTAGCCGGCGACCGTGCACGACACCACCCACAGGATCCCCCCCACGACGTTGAACCAGAGGAACGTCGGGTAGTGCATCCTCCCCACGCCGGCCACGAAGGGGGCGAAGGTGCGGACGATGGGGACGAAGCGGGCGAGGATGATCGTCTTGCCGCCGTGACGGGCGTAGAAGGCCTGCGCCTTCTCGAGGTGCTCCCGCCGCAGGAACCAGGTGTCGAGGGCCAGCGCACGCGGCCCGATCGAGCGACCGAGGAGGTAGTTGACCGTGTCGCCGAGGATCGCCGCCACGGAGAGGAGCAGAAGCAGCGTCACGATCCCCAGGTCGTCGGGATAGAGCGCGGCGAGGGCCCCGGCGGCGAAGAGGAGCGAATCGCCCGGCAGGAAGGGCATCACCACCAGGCCCGTCTCGCAGAGGATGATCGCGAAGAGGAGGAGGTAGGTCCAGGGCCCGAGCGCTTCGAGCATCGCGTGGAGACGGTCGTCGACGTGGAGAAAGACGTCGAGGACCCACTTGATCGAATCGACCACTGGACCTCCGGAAACGGACGGGCTCACCCGGTTTCCCGCACCCTACCCCATCGGCGACGGGGTGCCAATCGGCCCCACCGGCACCCGGACGTCACTCCTTCCCCGGCTTGGGGGGATGCTTTGCCCCCTTGCGGAACGCAGGCTTCGCCTTCTTTCCGAACGCCTTCTTTCCGAACGCCTGCTTCCCGATCACCTTCTTCCCGAACGCCTTCTTCCCGACGCGTGGCGGCCGGCCCTCGCCGTCGACCGGTCCGTAGCGGCGCGGACCGGCGGGCCGTCCCTTGCCCGGGTGACGCGGCGGAGGCGCGCGGGGCACGCGTCCCTCCCGCGGCGCCGCGTCGATCGCCTCCTCACGCGGGGCGTCGGCCGCCGGCGGGGCGAGGAGGTCGAGCGCCGCGGCCGCGATCACCTCGGGGGCGTGCCCCTCGGCCACGAGTCGCCCGACGACGGCGGCATGCGCGGGAAGGCCCCCGGCGATCCGTTCCCGCAACGCCTCGACGAGACGATCGGCCCTGCGGGCCGCCACCTCACCGGCGGTCGGCACCGGCTGCCTGGGGATCCGCACCGCCAGCACGCGCTCGAAGTGGCCGATGCGGAATCCGGCCCCACCCGAGACGAGCGACACGGCGCGGCCGCTCCGCCCCGCCCGCCCGGTGCGGCCGATGCGGTGGACGTAGTCCTCGGCGTCGGAGGGGAGGTCGTAGTTGACGACGAGTTCCAGGTCGTCCACGTCGATCCCGCGCGCGGCCACGTCGGTGGCGACGAGCCAGCGGAAGGCCCCGCGTTTGAAGCCCTCCATGACGCGCGTCCGCTGCGCCTGGGCCATGCCGCCGTGGAGGCGCTCCGCGGAGAAGCCGCGCGCGAGCATCCAATCCGCAAGCTCGTCGACCATCGCCTGCGTGTTGCAGAACACGAGCCCGCTCCGCGGATCGTGGAAGGCGGCCAGCCGCTCGAGCGCGGCCTGCTTCGCGTGGTGTCGCACCTCGTGGAAGCACTGCTCCACGCCGACGGAGCGACGCGCGCCGTCGATGCGAATCTCGCGCGGGCGGCGCGCGTGGCGCTCGACCAGGGTGCGGATCGCGGGGGGGAACGTCGCCGAGAAGAACACCGTCTGCCGCCCCGCGGGGACGGCGGCGAGGATCGTCTCGATGTCGTCGCGGAATCCCATGTCGAGCATCCGGTCGGCCTCGTCGAGGACGACCAGCCCCACCGCGCCGGGATCGAGCGTGCCGCGCGAGAGGTGATCGACGATCCGGCCCGGCGTGCCGACGATCACCTGGGCACCACGCTCGAGGTCGGCGAATTGCCGGGCGTAGGCCGCGCCGCCGAAGATCGCCGCGGTGCGGATGCCCCGTCGGGCCGCGCCCAGCCGCCCCGCCTCCTCCGCCACCTGCATGGCCAGCTCGCGCGTCGGCACGAGGATCAGCACCTGCGCGACCTTGCGATCCGGATCGACGCGGTCGACGGCGGGGATGCAGAAAGCGCCGGTCTTCCCGGAGCCGGTGGCCGACTGCCCGACGACGTCGGAGCCGGCGAGGATCGGCGGGATCGCCTGGAGCTGGATCGACGTCGGTGTCGTCCAACCCAGCCTGTCGATCGCGAGCACGAGGTCGGCGGAGATCCCCAGCGACGAAAACGCGGACGTCACCGGGGCGGGGGTCCCGGGAGAGGGAGGCTCGTGGGTCAAGCAGCAGCCGTGGGTTGGGAGGCGGGCGCGGGGCCGGCCGCAGGGGGCGGGAGAGGAAGTGTAGCAGGCGGACGCTCCGCCGACGCCGATCGGGCGGATCGCCTCACGCGATCGAGCGCCACATCGCCAGCGCGATCGCCACGAAGGCGGTGACGCCGAGCCCCGACACCAGCGCCGTCCCGGCCGATGGCCGCAGCACGAAGGCGACGAGCATCGCCAGCGGCAGCGCCCGGAGAAGAAGATGCTCGCCCTGCCAGTCCCGCGGCGCGAGGATGCCGAGAGCGAAGCGGACGAGGGTGGAGAGCGATCCGCCGGTGCCCGCCGCCAGGATCGCGAACCCGGCGAAGAGGGCCGCCGCGAGCAGCGGCGCGCCGAGACCGGGACGGCGGCGTTCGACCGCCAGGAGTACGACCGCGATCAGCGGCGCGGCCGCCGCGAGGAGGGTGAGGGACGGGGTGGGGACGAGCGGGGTCACGAGCCAGGCCCACGCCAGGCTCCCCGCGGCGGCGATCGACGCTTCGGCGCGCCAGCCGCCCCCCCTCCCGGAGGCCTCCTCCCGCGTCGTCTCGATCCCGTCCATCGGCGTCTCCTCCACGCTCCCCGCTCGTGCGGCCCCACTCTACCCTCCCGCCGCTGCGCGCGGCGGTGGCAGACGGTGCCCCCGAGCGCGGCCGTGGACTCCCCGCCGGCGGCGGAGCCGAACACGCGGGGCCATGGAAGGGGGCCGATGCGCGGGTGGGGAGGCCCGCCATTGCCCGGCGCGGTATTTGCTGCTCCGATGACGACGTTCGACAGACGGCTCGCCCCCCGGTTGCCCACCCGTGGCCGACGACTCCCTCCTCCTCCGCGACATCCGCCTCCTCGACACGCTCCTGGCCGACGTCATCGTCGAGCAGGCGGGAGCCGACGTGGCCGATCTCGTGGAGCGGATCCGCGGCCTGGCCCACGACCGCCGCGCCGGCAGGGAGGGGGCGGAGACGGCCCTCGCCGAGTGCATCGACGGCCTCGACGTGCCGCGGGCCAGGCTCGTGGCGGAGGCCTTCTCGATCTGGTTCGATCTCGCCAACATCGCCGAGGACCGGCAGCGGATCCGCGTCCTGCGGGAGCGGGAGCGGCAGCGGCATCCGGAGCCGCCGCGGGAATCGCCCGCCGCGGCGCTCGGCGAACTGCACGCGGCGGGGCTTTCCGCCGCGGAGGTCGGCGCCGCCCTCGAACGCCTCTCGGTGGAACTGGTCTTCACCGCCCATCCGAGCGAGGCCAAACGGCGCTCGATCCGCTCCAAGCTGCGGCGCATGCGGCTCTCGCTCGAGACGCTCGACCGGGACGACCTCCTCCCCCGCGAGCGCGAGCGCGTCGTCGCCGAGATCCGTGGCGAGCTGGCGGTGCTGTGGCAGACCTCCTTCCTCCGCCCGCGCCGCCCGACGGTGATCGACGAGGTGGAGCGTGGCCTGTCGCTCGTGCCCCGGCTCTGGGAGGCGGTGCCCGGCGTCTACGAGTCGTTGCGGCGCGGGCTCGCGGCGCACTACCCCGACGCCGTCGCCGACGTGCCGGCGTTCCTCTCCTTCGGGTCGTGGATGGGGGGGGACCGCGACGGCAACCCCTTCGTCACCGCCGACGTCACCCGCCACACGCTCGAGCGCCTCCGCGAGGAGGCGATCGACCGGCATCTCGAGCAGTGCGACCGGCTCCACGACCTGCTCACCGTCTCCGCCGAACTCGCCCCGGGATCGCGCGGATTGGGGGCGCGGCTCGACGACCTCGTGCGGCGCCACGACGGCCTCGCCGCGGCGCTCTCCGGCCTCGACCCGCGCGAGTGCTACCGGGCCTGGGTGCGGATGATCCGTTTCCGGCTGGAGCGGTCGCGCCGCGTGCGTCTCGACGACGAGAGCCCCGTCGCCGGAGCCTACGCCTCCGCCGCCGAGCTCGTCGCCGACGCCGAGGCGCTCGTCGCGGCACTCGCCGCCGACAAGCTCCTCCGCGGCGACTCGCTCCCCCGGCGCTGGCTCGACCTCGTCCGCACCTTCGGGCTCACCGCGTCGCGGCTCGACGTCCGGCAGGACGCCCGGGCCTACGAGGAGATCCTCGACGGGGTGCTCGCCGCCGCGCGGGTCTGCCCCCCCGGCGCCTACCGCGGCGCCGACGCCGCCGGGCGGGTCGCCCTCCTGGCCGGCTCGCTCGGCCGCGTGGCGGAGATCCCCGCCGACTTTCTCGACCCCCTCTGCCGCGACACGCTCGACCTCTTCTCCCTCCTCCACCGCGCGACGGTGCGCTTCGGCCCGGAATGCCTCGGCGCCGCCGTGGTCAGCCTCACCCGCTCCCCGGCCGACGTCCTCGGGGTGCTCTGGCTGTGGCGGCAGGCCCAGGCCCGGGCCCGCGTCCGCGGCGAGCCGGTGGCGACGACCGATCTCGCGGTGGTCCCGCTCTTCGAGAAGATCGACGATCTCGCCCACGGTCACGACACGCTCGCCGCGATCCTCGACGAGCCTTCGTACGCCTCCCACCTCGCGGCGCGCGGGGGGCGGCAGGTGGTGATGGTGGGCTATTCCGACAGCACGAAGGACGGCGGCTACCTGGCCGCGTGCTGGGGGCTGCAGTCGGCCCAGGAGCGGCTCCACGCCGTCGCCGCCGCCCGGGGGGTGCGCGTCACCTTCTTCCACGGCCGCGGCGGATCGCTCGGACGGGGCGGCGGCCCGGCCGCGCGTGGGATCCTCTCCCTCCCCTCCTCCTCCCTCGACGGCAGCCTGCGTCTCACGGAGCAGGGGGAGGTGCTCGCCGAACGCTACGACGACCCGCAGATCGCGCTGCGTCACCTCGAGCAGGTCGGTTGGGCGACGCTCATGGCCTCCACGACGCGGCGCACCGATCCCCGCCCGGAATGGGTCGCGCTCGTGGAATCGATGGCCGCCCGATCGCGGGACGTGTACCGCGATCTCGTCGACCAGCCGGGGTTCATCGATTACTTCGAGCAGACGACGCCGATCGAGGAGATCGAGAACCTCCCCATCGGCTCGCGGCCGGCGCGGCGGCGCGACGGGGGCGGCCGCGGGCTCGACGACCTGCGGGCCATTCCCTGGGTCTTCGCCTGGACGCAGAGCCGGTGCATGATCCCCGCCTGGTACGGCCTGGGCACGGCGCTGTCGGAGGTGAAGTACGACGACCGCCTGGGCTGGCAGCGGATCCACGACATGTACCGCCAGTGGCCCTTCTTCCAGGCGACGATCGACAACGCCGCCCTGGCTCTGGCGAAGGCCGACATGGGGATCGCCCAGCGCTATTCCGAGCTCGCCGGCGACGCCGACCTGCGTCGGCGCATCTGGCAACGCATCGCGGCGGAGCGCGACCGGACGCGCCAGGCGATCCTCGACATCGCCGGCGGCGGCGAATTACTGGGGACGACGCCCTGGTTCCGGCGCTCGATCGAACTGCGCAATCCCCACGTCGACCCGCTCAACCTCGTGCAGATCGAGTTCCTTCGCCGCAGGCGGGCCGACCCGGCCGGGGACGATGCCGACGCCGCGCGGGCCCTCCTCCGCCTCTGCGTGCAGGGGATCGCCGCGGGGATGCGCACCACCGGCTGACGCCCCGCCGCCACACCGGGCGCGCGGCTATACTGCCCACCCCGATCATCCCCGAGGAGGCGAGCGCGTGTCGCAGGTCAAACATTTCGGCGTCTTCGCCTTCAAGCCGGAGGTGACCCCCGACCGGATCGAGCGCTGCTTCGCCGAGATGCGCTCCATGGTGGGGCGGATCCCGGGGCTCGTCGACATGATCCACGGCCCCTACGACAGCCCCGAGGGGCTCGACGGCGGCTTCACGCACGGGTTCGTGATGACCTTCGAGAGCGCGGCCGCCCGCGACGCCTACCTCCCCCACCCCGAGCACGAGCGCGTCAAGGCGATCGTGGTGCCCTGCCTCGAGCGCGTGGTGGTCTTCGACTTCGCCGTCGATCCGGGCTCGAGCGCCGGTCCGGTCCGTTCGGCCTGACCGGGCCTCCGCCTCACCGCGCCGCCGACTCCTCGGCCCACTCCGAGACCGGCACGCAGGTGCAGAACAGATTGCGGTCGCCGTGGACGTTGTCCACGCGCCCCACCGGCGGCCAGTACTTGCTCCCCCGCAGCCCCGCCACGGGAAAGGCGGCCGTCTCCCGCGGGTAGGGGTGGGACCAGTCGTTGTCGACGCAGGCGGCCGCGGTGTGCGGCGCCGACTTGAGCGGGTTGTCCTCGCGCGGCCACTCCCCCGACTCCACCTTCGCGATCTCGGCACGGATGGCGATCATCGCCTCGACGAAACGGTCGCGGTCCTCGAGCGGCTCGCTCTCGGTCGGCTCCACCATGAGCGTGCCGGGGACCGGGAAGGAGAGCGTCGGGGCGTGGAAGCCGTAGTCGACGAGCCGCTTGGCGACATCCTCGGCGGTGACCCCGCTCGAGTCCTTCAGCGGCCGCAGGTCGAGGATGCACTCGTGGGCCACGAGGCCGCCGCTGCCGGAATAGAGGGTGGGATAGTGGTCGCGGAGCCGGGCCGCGACGTAGTTGGCCGAGAGGATCGCCGTGGCGGTCGCCTGACGCAGCCCGTCGGCACCCATCAAACGGCAGTACATCCAGCTGATGGGAAGCACCGAGGCGTTGCCCAGCGGCGCCGCCGACACCGCCCCCACGTCCCCCGCCACGACCCCGCCGGTGGCGTGGCCGGGCAGATGGGGGACGAGGTCGGCCACGACGCACACCGGCCCCACCCCCGGTCCGCCGCCACCGTGGGGGATGCAGAAGGTCTTGTGGAGATTCAGGTGGCTGACGTCGCCGCCGAAGGCGCCGGGGGCGGCGAGCCCCACGAGGGCGTTCATGTTGGCGCCGTCGACGTAGACCCGGCCGCCGTGGGCGTGGACGATCCCGCACAGCTCCTTCACGTCGGCCTCGAAGACGCCGTGCGTGCTCGGATAGGTGATCATCACCGCCGCGAGCCGATCGGCGTGCGCCGCACACTTGGCGCGGAGCTCCTCGAGGTCGACGTTGCCGCGCTCGTCGCAGCCGGTGACCACCACCTCCATCCCCGCCATCTGGGCGCTCGCCGGGTTCGTACCGTGCGCCGAGGCGGGGATCAGGCAGATGTCGCGGTGCCCCTGCCCCCGGGCCCGCTGCCAGGCCCGGATCACGAGCAGCCCCGCGTACTCCCCCTGGCTGCCGGCGTTCGGCTGGAGGCTCGTGCCGGCGTATCCGGTCGCTTCGTTGAGCCATCCGCACAGCTGCCGTTCGAGCTCGCGGTAGCCCTCGCGCTGGTCCGCCGGCGCGAAGGGATGGACGTCGGCGAACTCCGGCCAGGTGACCGGGATCATCTCGCTGGTGGCGTTGAGCTTCATGGTGCAGCTCCCCAGCGGGATCATGCCCCGGTCGAGGGCCAGGTCCTTGTCGGAGAGCCGCCGCAGGTAGCGGAGCATCGCCGTCTCGCTGTGGCAGGTGTTGAACACCGGGTGGGCGAGGAACGTGCTCGTCCGGCGGAGCGCCCCGGGGACGCGCGACGGGGCGGTCGCGGCGACGGCGTCGACCTCCGGCACCCGCTTCCCGGCCGGGGCGAAAGCCCCCCACAGGCGTGCCAGGTCGTCGCGCGTCGTCGTCTCGTCGAGGGCCACGGCCAGCGTGCCGTCGTCGACGCTCCGCAGGTTCAGCCCCGCGGCACGGGCCCGGGAGAGGATCGCCTCCGTGCCGTCACCGGTGGCCACGCACAGCGTGTCGAAGGCGGCCGCGTGCCGGAGACGGAATCCGAGCGATTCGAGCCCGGCGGCGAGGATCGACGTCAGTTCCGCGACGCGCGTGGCGATGCGCCGCAGCCCGTCGGGCCCGTGCCACACGGCGTACATGCTGGCCACCACCGCCGGCAGCACCTGCGCGGTGCAGATGTTGGAGGTGGCTTTCTCGCGGCGTATGTGTTGCTCGCGGGTTTGCAAGGCCAGGCGGTAGGCCGGGTTGCCGTGGGCGTCGA
>CAZMOU010000094.1:0-5978 GCA_964567835.1 uncultured Chitinophaga sp.
CCCGACGTCGAGGAGGACGGCGTCGACCTTGTCGATCGAGAGCGCGTCGAGGACGTCCGGAAGGGCGCGGTAGTTCGCCTGGGCGAAACGCACCGGGAGGCCGGCGAGCGTCTCGACGCCGTGGGCGATCGCGGCGGCGTCGCGGTCGATGGCGATGACCAGGCCCGTCGGTCCCACCGCCTCGGCGAGGAGACGCGTGTGCCCGCCGCCGCCGAGCGTGCCGTCGACGACCCTGTCGCCGGGTTCGAGGGCGAGGAACGAGAGCGACTCGGCCGGGAGGACGCTCGTGTGGACGGTGGGGGGCATGCGGGACGGAGCATTCGAGGGGCGGAATCCAGCTGACCGCCCCGGAGTCTACCCGCATCGTCCCGGCGCCTCCCGGCCGGTCGCCGCCGCCGCGGCCACCACCCGTCCCGTCCCGATCGTCCGGCGCGCCCCCGTCGGGCGCCGTCATCCGCGGGACGCGTCCCGAAGGCGCTCCAGGGCTGCGGCGGCGAAGGCGTCCCGCACCGGGCTCAGCGTGCGGGTTTCGAGCGCGCGCAGGCCCTCGATCGCCCGCGCGTGGGCCGATTCGTCCGATCCCTCCGCGAGCAGCACCGCCGCTTCGGCCTTGAGCCTCGTCGCCGGTTCGAAATCCATCGGACCGGCGGATTCGAGCCAGGCGCGGGCCAGCCGGGGATCCGCTCCTCGAGTCGCGACGAGCCATGCGTACTCGCAGCGGCTGGCGGCCGCGACGACGGGTACGAGCGACTCCTCCCCCGCGACCGCCGCTTCCAGATGAAGCCGCGCGGCGTCCCAGTCCCCGCAGTCGGCGGCGTGTTGGTACGCGATCAGCCGGGCGTACAGATCGAACGACGAACCGTCGCCGAGTTGCAGCGAGCGACGGAGCAGATCCCGATCCAGATCGCGCGGACGCGTGCCCGCCAGAAGTTGCATGGTCAGGATCACCATGGCCATCTCCTGATCCCTCCGCGGACCGCGCCGGGTCAGGTCCCAGGCCCGGCGTCCGTCCGACTTGAATCCGCCCGCGGCGAAGGGCACCGTCGTCGCCACGGCGACGAGCAGGGACATGATCGCGGTCAGCGTGAGGAGGAAGGCCAGCACCGCCGCCGCCGGACCGGCCGTCGCGGGAAGCATGGGGGCGAGGCTACGGCACGCGCCCCACAGCACCAGGCTGGCGACGGGCCCGCCGAGAACCATCACGATCAACCGGGCAGCCGTCAGCCGCGCGCAGTCGGTCGGGAGGCAGGCTGCCATGCCCCCTGCCACGTTCACGCTGCGATTCCATCCCCAGCGGATGCCGCGCGGCGTCCGCACGGCCTTGATCGGCCCCGCGACCCAGAGGAGGAAACGTCCGCCGATGAGCCAGCCTCCGGCGACGTGCCCGAACTCGTGGAAGCCCACCGCGATCAGCCAGGCGAGGGGCAGGCAGAAGAGCGCGACGACCGCCGGCACCTTCCTCCCGGAGCCCAGGAGATCGTCGAGGAAGGGCATGGTGAAACGCACGAGGAGCACGCCGACGATCGCCCCCACCACGCCGCCCAGGATCGGCCCGGTCAGGCGTCGGACGAGCCGTTTGGCGCCGCCCACGGGCGGGGATTTCCACTCCATCACGAGCGTCCGCCCGGTGGCACGCGGCGCCGCTCGGCATGACCACGCGAGCGGGCGCGCATCGGCGTGCGCCGGACATCCGCCGCAGGGCCGGCAGGCCCCCGGTCATCGCGCCTTTGCGGAGCGAGGATAGATCGTCCCATGGCCGGGCCGCAAACCACCCCCGCCGGCGGAACGCCCGAGCGAGGCGCGAGCGGGGCGGTGCATCGATGGAAGCGGTGACGAGGCGATCCGGCCGGAGCGCCTGCCGGCGCGCGGCCCGCCCCACGCGCCTCCGTGCCGCATGGCCGGGGCGGGCCCCGGATCTCCTCGGGTACGATTGGCCCCATGGCATCCGACGCCGACCGCACCGAGACCTACGACTACGACCTGCCGCGGGAACTGGTCGCGCAGGAGCCGCTCGCCGACAGGAGCGCCGCGCGGATGCTCGTCGTCTCGCGGGGCACCGGCAGCCTCGCGCACCGGCACGTCCGCGACCTGCCGGAGATCCTCCGGCCGGGCGACCTCCTCGTGGTCAACGAGACGAAGGTGGTGCCGGCGCGCCTCCTCGGCCGGCGCGAGAGGACCGGCGGCCGCTGGGAGGGATTGTGGCTCGGGAGCGAGCCCGACGGCACCTGGAGGCTGCTCGCCCAGACCCGCGGCCGCGTGGCGGAAGGGGAGTCGATCGCCCTCGTCGATCCCGACGGCCGCGAACGCCTCCGGCTGGTGATGGCCGGCCGCACGGGCGGCGGGGCGTGGCTCGCCCGGCCCGATCGTGACGGGGATGCGGAGACGCTGCTCGCGCTGGTGGGGCGCGTGCCGCTGCCGGGGTACATCCGCGACGGCCAGGCGGAGGCGGGCGACACCGATCGCTACCAGACGGTCTTCGCGCGCACCGCCGGCTCCGCGGCCGCCCCCACCGCCGGGCTCCACTTCACGCCGGCCCTGCTGGCGGCCCTCGAGGCCCGCGGGATCTCCCGGGCCGCGGTCACGCTCCACGTCGGCATCGACACCTTCCGCCCGATCGCCTCCGACGCGATCTCGGACCACCCGATGCACAGCGAGTGGTGCGCCTGCCCCGCCGAGACCGTCGCCGCGGTGGAGGCGACGCGGGCCCGCGGGGGGCGCGTGGTGGCGGTCGGAACCACCGCGGTGCGGACGCTCGAGACCGCAGCCGCCGGGGGGGGGATCGCACCGTTCTCGGGATCGACGTCGCTCTTCATCCGCCCCGGGCACGTCTTCCGGGCGGTCGACTGCATGCTCACCAACTTCCACATGCCGCGCACCACCCTGATGGTGCTCGTGAGCACGTTCGCCGGCCGGGAGGTCGTCCGCCGGGCCTACGAGGAGGCGGTGCGGGAGCGCTACCGCTTCCTGAGCTACGGCGATTGCACGTTCTTCGAGTGATCCGCCCCGGCGGGAGGGTGGGCGGACGCGGGGCGAAACTGCTCTTCCGGCGGGAGGGGGGCTTTGGCACCATGCCGCGCCGGCGGGAGCGGTCGGGCGATGGAGTGCCCGGCCCGTTCCCCAGGCTTCCCCCGGGATGTGGCACCTCATGCGCAAGCGAAAGAAGCCGCTGCATGTCTCGATCGGCAAGGAGCTCCAGCGCTTCGGCCGCCGGCTCGCTGCCCAACCGTCCGCCGGCGATCACGATCCCAACCATCGCGTCTACGACGGCCACACGCTGAACCTGCTCTTGAACCGGATCTACGACCTCCCCGACGTGAAGGTGAACCCGAACCGGCGGCCGACGATCAACGTCCTGGTGCCGGCGTTCGACTTCAAGAGCATGTCGGCCGGATTCTTCGGCGTCTTCCAGGTGGCCCGCTTCCTGCGCACCACCGGCTGGAACGTCCGCCTCGTCCTCTTCGACAACTTCGACTTCTCGCTCGAACGCTTCCGGAGGAAGTTCCTCGACTACCCCGGCATGGAGGATCTCCTCGACGAGGTCGAGGTGGACTACATCGGCGAGCGGAAGGTGCCGCTCCACGTCTCTCCCGACGACGTCTGCGTGGCCACGGTGTGGTATTCGGCCTGGTTCGCCAAGAAGATCGGCGACGCCCTCGGCGGCCGCCGCTTCCTCTATCTGGTGCAGGACTACGAGACCTGTTTCTTCCCGGGCGGCTCGCTGTTCGCGGTGGCCGACGAGACCTATTCCTGGGATTACGCGGCGCTGTTCTCGACGAAACCGCTGATGGATTACCTCCGCGCGGCCGACGTCGGCGGCTTCGCCTCGCGCGGCCTCCCCGGCATCCACTTCGACAACGCCTGCTCGGCGAGCCTCGCGCCACGGGAGGAGTTCCTCGCCGCCAACTCGTCGAAGACGAAGCGGAAGCTGGTCTTCTACTCGCGGCCGATCGTCGACCGGAACATGTTCACGCTGGCGGCGCTGTCGCTGGTCACCGCCTACGAGCAGGGGATCTTCGACCCTGCGGAATGGGAATGCATCGGCATGGGACTGGGGGACGCGGCCATCGAGCTGCTTCCGGGCGTCCACTCGACGTCGCTGCCGCGGATGACGCTCCGGGAGTACGAGCAGACGGTGGGGCAATTCGACGTCTGCCTGACGCTCATGGCCTCCCCCCATCCGAGCCTCATCCCCATGGACTGCGCCGGCTCCGGGGCGGTCGTGGTCACGAACACCTTCCGCACGAAGACCCCGGAGTACCTCCGCGGCCTGTGCGGCAACATCGTCCCCGTGGCCCCCTCCGTGCCGGAGATCGTGGCCGGTCTCGCCGAGGCGGTCCGGGCGAGCGACGACCTCGCCGGACGGCACGCGCGGGCCGAGGCGATGGCCTACCCGCGCACCTGGGAGGAGTCGCTCACCGACCGTCACGCCGCGTTCGTCACCGAGCACGTCCTCGCCCCGGCGCTCGCCTCGTCGCGGCGGCTGCGGGCGCTCACCGCCTGACCGACACGGTCCCCACCCCGCCCGAGGAGAGTCGCACGATGGAGCAGACCCCCGCAGAGCCCGTCCCGCCCGGGGACGCGGAAGAGGGCATGATGACCCGCTACGGCTTCTACCGCCGTCGCACCGACATCACGAAGATGGCCGTCGCCTACCCGGCCCCCGCCTACGAGAGCCGTACGGTGATCGTCGTCGGCTGCGGACGCGGCGGAACGACGGCGGTTTCGGGGGTGGTCGAAGCCCTGGGCGTGCGCATGGTCGAGGCCAGCCAGCCTGACACGCGGATCAACATGGAGGACGGCGAGTTCGTCGCCGCCATGCTCGACGGGCAACCCGAGCCGGGCAGCCCGCGCTATCCGGGTCTCTACCGCCGGATCGGCAAGATCATCGCCCGGCGCAACGCCGCCTACGTCGACTGGGGCTGGAAGGATCCCTCGGTGGACCTCTACCTCGAGGGGGTGATCCACCAGGTGCGCCATCCGCTCGTGCTGTTCGTCGTCCGCAACATCTTCGACATCGGCATGTCGCACCTGGCCGCGGGGGGCAATTCCTTCGAGACCGCCTTCGACCAGAGCCTGCAGCGCTACCAGCGCGACTGGACGCTCGTGGCGAAGCTCGGCCTCCCCACGCTGTTCATCGGTTTCGAGAGGGCGCTCGCCGACCGGGAGAACTTCGTCCTCCAGACGGCCGAGTTCCTCCGTCTCGATCCGACGCGCGAGCAGTTCGACGCCGCGGTCGAATGGCTCCGGCCCAAGGGGGGCTACAACCCGCTCAAGAAGACCGTCGCCGCCTGAGCCGACGTGATCCGCACGACCGCCGCACACACCGCAGGGAAGCGAGGAAGCCGATGGACCGCAGGACGATCCTTCTCCAGGGAATCGAAAAGGCCGGCACGCGCGGCGTGGAGATCGGCCCCTTCTTCAGCCCCATGGCGCCGAAGAAGGAGGGCTGGAACACCGTCGTCATCGACTTCACCGACGGCGACGAGCTGCGTCGGGTGGCCGCCAAGCATCCCTCCGAGGCGATGCAGAAGATGGCGGTGAACATCGAGGACGTGGACGTCGTCTGGAAGGGGCAGCCGATCGACGAGGCGGTGGCGGCACAGTTCGGCACCGGCATGGATTACGTCATCGGCAGCCACACCATCGAGCACATGGTCGACCTGCTCGGGTTCTTCAAGTCGGTGGGGACGCTGCTCCGCGTGGGCGGGGTGCTCGCCCTCGCCGTGCCCGACCTCCGCTACACCTTCGACTTCTTCCGCAATCCCTCCACGATCGGCCAGGTGCTCGCCGTCCACCGCCGCGGCGACCGGCGCCACTCCCCTGAGACGCTCTTCGAGACGATCTCGCACTCCACGAACGTCAAGGGGGTGGGGTGCTGGATGCCGGGCACCTACATGCCGGAGATCAACCTCGCGAGCACGCTCGAGCATGCCTGGAAGTGCTACCAGGACGACCTCGGCCGCGAGCAGGAGAATGAT
>CAZMOU010000094.1:6013-18054 GCA_964567835.1 uncultured Chitinophaga sp.
CTTCACCCCGTCGACCTGCCTGCTACTCGTCCATGAGCCCGTCCGCGTCGGGCAGATCGACCTCGCCGTGAAGAGCGTGTCCACCGCCGCGGACCACAACACCGGCTCCGAGTTCATCGTCCAGCTCGAGAAGGTCGAACGGGGCGAGCCGGCGACCGCCGGCGACGTCGAGCGGCTCCGGAAGCAACTCCTTCTCGGCATGATCGCCGAGCTCTCCGAGCGCGCGGTGAATCTCGGGATGGCGACGTTCAAGCTCAATCCGGGTCTGCGGGCCGTCGGCTGACGACCAGGAAGCACCGCCGATGCCCCATCCAGGCACCCTGTTCCGGCGTCCCCAGGCCGTCGCCGCCGACCCCCCGCCGTACGCGGCCTGGATCGCGGCGGCGGAACCGCGCGGGAGCGACCCCGCCGTCGGGGTGCACCCGGCCGCCGCCGACGTGCTGGTGAGCGTCCTCCTCCCCGTCCACCGCGTGCCGCTCGACTACCTCGCCGCGGCGCTCGACTCGCTCGTGGCGCAGACGAGCCCGGCGTGGGAGGCGTGCGTCGCCTGCGATCTCGCGGCCGACGACGGGATCGCGCGGCTGCTCGACGAACGTCGCCTCCTCGATCCGCGCGTCCGCATCGTCCGCCTCGCCGCCAACGAGGGGATCTCCGCCGCCACGAACGCCGCCCTCGCCGAGGCCCGCGGGGAGTTCGTCGCCCTCCTCGACCACGACGACACGCTGGCCCCCGAGGCGCTGTGGCGGATGCAGGAGGCGATCCGCGCCCGTCGCGACGCCGATCTCCTCTATTCCGACAAGGACTGCCTCGACGCCGACGGACGCGTCCGGCGGCGACCGCTGTTCAAGCCGGAGTGGAGCCCGGAGATGCTCTACTCGGTCAATTACCTCACCCACTTCAACCTCCTGCGGCGATCGCTGGTGGTCGATGTCGGGGGCTTCCGCCGCCACGTCGACGGCGCGCAGGACTGGGACATCTTCTTCCGCGTCGCCGAGCGGGCCCGGTCGGTCGTCCGCGTGCCGGGCGTCCACTACCACTGGCGTCTCCACGAGGCCTCGACGAGCCTCGGTGGCGTGGCGGCCAAACCCTACGTCGCGAACGCCCAGCAGGTGGCGATCCAGGAGCACCTCGATCGGATCGGCCTGCCCGCGACGGCGGAGCCGAGCGCGGAGTCCGGATTCCGCATCCGCTGGCGTGTCCCCGAGGAGACGCCGGTCCACGTCGTCCTCGAGGCGGTCCACGAGGCCGCCGCCGAAGCCGCGACGCTCGCCGGCTCGATCGCCGCGGCGCTCGCGGCGCTGCCCGCCTCCACGCACGTCCCGCCGACGCGCAGGCTCACCGTGCTCGCCCACCCCGAGCGCACGACGGCGGTGGAGGGTGCGCTCGCGGCGTCGGGCGGCGGGCCCGCCGGGATCGCGGTCGAGGTGGTCGCCGTCTTGCCCGCCGACGTCGCCCGCGACACCCGTGCCGTCGTCGGCCGCCATCCGGCCGCCGGCGGCGCGCTCGTCTTCGTGTCGGGACGCGTGGCGGCGGCGCGCGAGGGATGGCTCGAGGCGCTCGTCGGCTGGGTGACCTGCCATCCGGAGATCGGCTTCGCCTCGGGGTTGATCGTCGGGGCCGACGGCAACGTCGTCGAATGCGGTCTGGTGGTCGATCGGCAGCGCCGCGGCACGCCGCTCTTCCGCGGCATCCCGCCCTGGCAGTGGGGCTGGTTCGGCGGCCCGATGTGGTACCGCAACGTCTCGGCGGCGAGTCCGTGGGCGCTGGCGGTCAAGGCGGACGCCTGGGACGAGGTCGAGGGATTCAATCCGTCGCAGCCCGAGGCGGGCGTCTTCGTGGCCCTGTGCCGCCGTCTCCGGCGCGCCGGCTACCGCGGCCTCGTGGAACCCCACGCCCGGATCGGCCTCGGCCCCGGGCCGCTCCCGGCGGTGCCACCGTTCGACCGGAGTGTCGGCGAGGATCCCTGCTTCCATCCCGCCTTCTCGAGCGTCGTGCCGCTGGAGCTCGCCTCCGGTCCCGCGGCCGCCCGGCTCCGCCGTCCCGCGGCGCTGCGCGCGTTTCCCCCCGCGCTGGCGATTGCCGGCATGCACCGCTCCGGCACGTCGCTCGTGGCCTCGCTCGTCGCCGGCGCCGGGGTCTCGCTCGGGGAACGGCTCCTCGGCGCGGGGCGGGGCAACGAACGCGGCCACTTCGAGGATCTGGACTTCCAGGAACTCCACCAGAAGGCGCTCCGTGCCTCCGGGTTCCACGGCGACGGCATCATCCCGGAGGGACGGCCGGCGATGCCGCCCGGCCTCGGGGCGGTGGCCGGGGAGCTGGTCGCCGCCAGGCGCGCCGGGGACCGGCCCTGGGGGTGGAAGGATCCGCGCACGCTCCTGTTCCTCGACGACTGGGCCGAGCGCGTTCCCGAGGCCGGCTGGCTCCTCGTGTTCCGCAGCCCGTGGGAGGTGGCCGACTCCCTCTTCCGCCGCCTCGACGAGCCCTGCGTCTCCGACCCCCTCCTCGCCCTCCGCGCCTGGCGGCACGCCAACCGCCTCCTCCTCGACTTCGCCCGGCGCCATCCGGCGCGGTGTCTCGTGCGGGAACTGGGACAGATCACGGCCGATCCGACCGGCACGTTCGCGACGCTGCGCGACCGCTTCGGCCTCCCGCTCGGCGCCCCCGGCGGCGGATTCGACCCCGCGCTCCTCGGCGGCGATCCGGCGGCACGTGCGGAGCAGGCGGCGATCGTGCGATCGCTTTTGCCCGACGCCGACGACCTCTACATGGAGCTCCGCGAGCTCTCCGGATCGGCGGTGCCGTTGCCGACGGCTCGGTGCCGGGAGGACGACGCGGCGGGCGCGGCGGCGGCGGTCTCGGTCTGGGCGCGCGCGAGCCGTGAACGGACGCATGCCGCGGCGGCGCTCGCCCGATCGATCGCCGCCGAGAGGGCTTCCGGCGTGGAGGCCGTGGCCGCGGCCCGGGCCGAAGGGGAGCGTCTCCTGGCGGAGGAGCGGGTTCGCTCCGCCGCGGCGCTCGCCGCACAGCACGCCGAGTGCGAGCGCGTCCTCGTCTCCCAGCACGCCGAGTGCGAACGTCTCATCGCCACGGAGCGGGCCGGATGCGAACGCGGCCTGGCGGCGGCGCGGGCCGAGGCGGCGCGCACGGCCGCCGCCTGCGCCGACACCGAGCGCCGCGTGCTCGCCGCGGAGGCGGACCTCGTCTCCCGGATCGAGCACCAGCGCCACGAGAACGACGCCCTCCTCGCCGAGATCCACAGGCTCCATCGGCGCCTCGACGAGGCGACCGGCGTCAGCGCCGCCCTCGCGCCGCCCACGCCGCGGACGATCGACAAGGTGCGACGCGAGGCGGCCCGCCTGGCCCGCCAGGCGCGGGCCGTGGCGCGGAGAGGGCTCCGCCAGAGGAGCACCGAACGATGAGTGCCGACGTGCCGCCGCCGGAAGTGGCCGATCCCCACCATCGCTACGCCGCCCTGCGGCGGGTGATCCGCCCCGGCTCGCGCGGGATCGAGATCGGCCCGTGGCGCCAACCGATCGCCCCGAAGAGCGAGGGGTACGGCACGCTCGTGGTCGACGTCATGGACGCTCCCACGCTGCGGGCGCTGGCACGCCAGCGCGGATACGATCCCCGGTCGATCGAGCGCATCGAGGAGGTCGACCTCGTCGGCGACGCGTCGAGGCTCCAGGGCCTCGTGCGCGGGGCCGGGATCACCGGCTCCTTCGAGTGGATCGTGAGCTGCCACAACTTCGAGCACCTTCCCGATCCGATCTCGTTCCTCCGCGACTGCGAGGCCCTGCTCGCCCCCGGCGGCGTGCTCGCGATGATCGTGCCCGACAAACGGTTCTGCTTCGACCGCTTCCAGCCGCACGCCACGTTCGCCGGCGTCGTCGAGGCCTGGGATCGCGGCGAGGCGGCGATGGGAGGGCCCGAATGGGCGGCCTTCCGCCAGCGGGCGCTGTTCGGGGTCCGCGTGGACGACCATGGCGGCGAGGCCCTCCTCTGGCACCGGTCGATGGACGATCCGGGCCGCATGCGTCTCCGCCACCCCGGGCTGACGCTCGACGCGCTCCGGCGGCGCCGCGAGCGCCCCCCCGCCGCACCGTTCACCGGCCACCGCTGGCGCTACACGCCGGCCGTGCTCGCCGCGATCCTCTTCGACCTCCGTGTCGCCGGGCTCACGGCGCTCGAGGCGGAGCACGTGACGGGCACGCCCGCGGCCGAGTTCGTCGCCGTGCTCCGTCTCGGCGGCACCGATGCGCCCGACGCGGAGGAGATCGTCACCCGGCGGACGGCGCTCTACCGCGCCGTCGAGGACGAGGCGGCGGTGGTGTCCGGGGCGTATCGGACCCTCGCCGCGGAACTCGCCGCGGCCCGGGACGAACTGGCCCGGCTCCGGGGCGAGGGGCACCCTGGACGGACGGCGGCGTAGGTAGACTGCCCCGGGGTGCCGTCGCGTCGGCGGCCCCGGAGACCGTCCTCCACATGGCCGATCGATCGGTCGCTTCGTGCCGCCGTCCGACGCGCGCCTGCGTCGCGGCGCTCGCCCTGCTCCTGGTGACGGTGCCCTCCACGGGGCGCGCCGCGGAGCCCGGGCCCCGCCTCTTCGTCCATGTCATGCCCTGGTACGAGGCGCCGCCGACGGCGTCGGGCTGGGGCTGGCACTGGACGATGAACCGCTTCGATCCCGGCGCGCCCGCGGCCGGGGAGCGGTCGATCGCGTCCCATTACACCCCGGCGATCGGCCCGTACGACTCCGCCGATCCGCACGTCATCGAGTACCAGACGCTCTCGATGAGGGTCGCCGGCGTCGACGGGCTCATCGTCGACTGGTACGGCCGGGAGGATTTCCGCGACTGGCCCGTGCTCCACCGGGCGACCGAGCGGATCGTCGCCGGCGCGGAGCGGGCGGGGCTCTCCTTCGCCGTCTGCTACGAGGACCAGACCGTGACGGCGCTCGTCGACGCGGGGCGACTGCCGGCGGCGCGGCGCGTGGAGCACGCGGCGGGGGAACTGCGCTGGGTCGTCGAGGGATGGTGCCGCCGGCCGGCCTACGCCCGCGTCGGGGGCAAGCCGCTCCTCCTCTCCTTCGGCCACGAGGGTCTCGACGACGCGGAATGGAGCCTGGTGCTCGAGAAGGTCGGGACGCCGCTGGCCTACCTGGGCGAGCACCGCCGTCGTCCGGCCGCGGACGGGGCCTTCGACTGGCCGCTGCCGCGGGAGGGCGTCGCCGCCACGCACGCATTCGGGGAACGGTCACGCGGTTGGCCGCTCGTGCTGCCGGTGGCCTACCCCCGCTTCCACGACATCTACGCCGAGGCCGGTGTCCACGAGAGCTGGGGACGGATCGACGACGCCGGAGGGGGGACGTTCCGCGAGACGCTGCGGGTGGCGCTCGGGAGCGGCGCCGGCATGGTGCAGGTGGCCACCTGGAACGACTGGGGTGAGGGGACGCAGATCGAGCCCAGCCGGGAGTTCGGTTCGCGCGATCTGGCCCTGCTCCAGGAAGTGCGACGCGAGCGCGAGGAGGCGTTCCCCTGGGAGCCGGCCGACCTGCTCCTCCCGCAGCGACTACTCGAGGCCCGGCGGGCGGGGGGCGACGCCGGTCGTCTCGATCGGGCCGCCGCGGCGATCGTCGCCGGCGACCGCACGCTCGCGCGGCGCCTGGTGCCGCCTACGGCGGGAAACTGAATCGTCCGGTCCGGTCGATCGGCTATAACGCCTTGGCGGCCGATGCCCCGGGACGATCCCGGCGCGGGTGGCGCCGGCGCGACTGCGGAGGGTGGGATGGCAGCGATGCACGAGGAGCAGGTGCTCGTGGTGCCGCGGACGGTGTTCGAGTCGGTGGGTCACTTCCAGGGCTTCCTGGGGAACGCCGCCGCCTACCTGCCGGTGCTCCTCGATCCGCGGAACACGAGCTACCGCCCCCGGGCCGCCGTCGAGGAGGATCCCTCGTTCAAGCAGCTCATCCCCTACTGCGTCCTCGCCGTGCGCGACGCGGGGGGCACGCCCCGCTATTTCGCCTACACGCGCGGCGGAGGGCAGGGGGACGCACGCCTCCGCGCCAAGCGGTCGGTCGGGATCGGCGGCCACGTCTCCATCGTCGACGGTCTCCATGGCGACGACGCCTCCTACGAGGCCGGCATGCGCCGCGAACTGGCCGAGGAGGTGGAGATCGGCACGGCCTGGAAGGGTCGGATCGTGGGACTCATCAACGACGAGACCACGCCGGTGGGGAGCGTCCACCTCGGCATCGTCCACCTGCTCGACCTGGAGTCGCCCCAGGTCGCCGCGCGGGAGGCCGAGCTCGTCGACGGCGGCTTCGCCACGCTCGCGGAACTGCTCGCCGACCGTGACCGGTTCGAGACCTGGTCGCAGATCACCCTCGACGCCCTCGCGGCCGGTCAGCTGGCGTGACGGCCCGCGCCGGCCCCCGTCCGATGCCGATCTACCTCGACAACCACGCCACCACGAGGCTCGACGCCAGGGTCCTCGAGGCGATGCTCCCCTGGCTCACCGACCGCTACGGCAACGCCGGCAGCGCCACGCACGCCATGGGGCGCGAGGCGCGGGAGGCGGTGGAGGGGGCACGGCGGCGATTCGCGGCGGCGATCGGCGCCGAACCGCGCGAGATCGTCTTCACCTCCGGGGCCACCGAGGCGATCAACCTCGCGCTCCAGGGGGCGGCGGCGCGGGACCGCGGCCGTGACGGGGAGGGCACGACGCCGGGGGCGATCGTCACGCTCGCCACCGAGCACCCTGCGGTCCTCGACACCTGCGACCACCTCGAGCGGCTCGGTCACCGCGTCGAGCGCCTTCCGGTCGCTCCGCAGCAGGGGAGCGTGGTGCCGGGAGCGGTCGACGTCGGGTCGCTCGACGATGCGCTCCGGGTCGGGAAGCCCTTCCTCGTCTCGGTGCTCCTCGCCTCGAACGAGATCGGCGTCGTCCAGGATCTGCCGGCCATCGCCGCGGCGTGTCGCGGCCACGGAGCGCTCCTGCATCTCGACTGCACGCAGGCGCTCGGCCGGATGCCGGTCGACGTCGGTGCCCTCGGGGCCGATCTGGCGAGCTTCTCCGCCCACAAGTTTCACGGGCCGAAGGGCTCCGGAGCGCTGTGGGTGCGGCGCCGCGGGAGGCCGGTGCGCGTCGAGCCGCTCGTCTTCGGGGGAGGGCAGGAACGGGGCCTGCGCAGCGGCACCCACGACGTGGCGGGAATCGTCGGCATGGCCGTGGCGGCGGAGCTGGCGATGGCGGAGCGGGCGGTCGACGCGGCGCGGATGCGGGGCCTGCGGGACCGGCTCTGGGACCGGCTCGCCGCGGGGATCGACGGGCTCGCGCTCAACGGCCCTCCGCTCGGGGCGTCGTTCCCCGACGGCACGCCGCGGCGCCTGGTGAACAATCTGAACGTCCGCGTGCCGGGGGTGGACGGGCAGACGCTCCTGGCGACGCTCGACGGGGCCGATCTGGCGGTGAGTTCGGGGAGCGCCTGTTCGTCGGAGCAGCCGCGGCCGAGCCACGTGCTCCTCGCGCTCGGTCTCGACGACGACCAGGCCCGCGCGAGCCTCCGTTTCGGACTCTCCCGTTTCACGACCGAGTCCGAGATCGAAGAGGCGGCACGGCTCGTCATCGACGGCGTGGCGCGGCTCCGCGGGATGGCGTGAGGCCCGTCGGCCGGCGGCCGGTCAGGCCGGTCGCCGGCGCCGTGCGAACCGGGCCGCGAAGGCGATCCCGACGACGGCCGCGACCCAGGTGGAGGGCTCGGGGACGACGACGAGGTTTCCGGTCGAGGGGGAGAACTTGAGGAACTGCCCCGAGAGCGTGTCTCCCGAGTACCAGTTCCCGTCGACGGTGTTCTTCGTGAAGGTGAGGCCGGCGTAGATCCCCGACCCGATCGTCGTGATCGTGTCGAAGGTGCCCGAGGTGGATCCGCTGAAATCGAAGAGGGAGAAGGTGGTGTCGTCAGCGAAAGGGCTGGATGCCGAGAAGGCGACCCGGAGGTTGCCGTCGTAGGTGAGGGAGCCGCTGGTGGTGACGACGATCGTGTCGTAGGCGGTGCCGGCCGCGCCGCTCGAGACGACATCCATGACCGTCGTGGAACCGTCGAGGAGTGTCAGCGAGGCGGCGGTGACGGTGCCGGGGTTGTCGCCCGGGGAGAGGGTGCCGGAGACGGTGAGACTCGAGCCGAGGAAGGCGTCGCCGGTGAGCGTGGCGCCCGCCTGCACCGTGACGGCGCTCGAGGACAACGTCCCCGAGAGCGAGAGCGTGCCGGCCTGGACCGTCGTCGGGCCGGAGTAGCCCTGGGCGCCGGAGATGGTGAGGGTGCCGGGCCCTGCCTTGGTGACCCCACCGGCAGAGACAGGGCCGCCGAAAGTGACGTTCGAGACGGTGGTGAGCCCGCGCACGACACCGCCGAGGTTCACCGCCCCCGCCAGAGTGAGGGTTCCGGTGCCGGTGGCATCACCGAAGGACGTGTCGGCGGTGATGGAGACGGCATTGGCGAGCGAGCGGGCCGAGCCGTCGGCGGAGGCGAGCGTGCCTCCGGCGAGCGTGATCGTGCCCGAGCCCAGGGCGCCGTCGTGCCCGGCGCGGAGCGTGCCGGCGGAAAGCGTCGTCCCGCCGGTGTAGGCGTTGCTGCCGGAGAGGACGAGGGTGCCCGAGCCCGACTTCGAGAGTCCGCCGGTGCCGGTGATCAGGTTGCCCGCGGCGGTCAGGAAGGTGTGGGTGCCGCTCGAGGCGGAGACGATGACGGCGGAAGGTTGCATCGATCCCGATAGGGTGACGGTGCCCCCCGATGTCCCCGAGAAGGTGGCCGAGGCCCCGGACGGCATCGCGTAGATCGCGATCGTGGAGGCGACCCAGTTGGGGTCGATCGCATTCCACGTGCCGTCGGTGGCGTTCCAGGTCAATGCGGTGGGGAGGGCGCTCGCCAATCGGAAGCCGACGTCGTTCGCCTCGAGGGTGGCGGTGAGGGACTGGTGGCTGGAACCACCCGCCGCGGAGATGCCGTCGGAGGAATTGCTGTTCCACGATCCCCCCCGGATTCCGCGCGACGACGACGCGGCGGCGGTGAGATCGTTCCATTCCCACACGTTGCCCCCCATGTCGAAGGTTCCCGCGGCACTCGGTCCGCCGTTGGATCCCGCCGACGTGACGGTTCCGTCCTGGCCGTTCCAATCCGCGGCGCGCAGGTAATTGGCGGAGTTGCCGGTGGTCACCGGGCTGACGGCGGCGAGCGTTCCGGTACCGACGATCGTCGCTGCCACGGCCGCAGGGGCGGAATCGCTCTGCGTGGCGAAGCTCCAGTATCCGGCGGTCGTCCCACCCCCTTTGTAATAGGCCGCCTTGTACCATTCGTTCTCGGTCGGCAGACGGAAGCTCGCTCCGGCGTTCGGCGCCGGTGCGGTCCCGCCGACGGCGCCGCCGAGCGTGTAGGCGCCGCCGTTGATGGCGCTGGAGCCGGAGGCGGTGGTGCCATAGGTCTGGCCGCCGTTCTCGAGCCAGTTGGCGACACGGGCCGCGTCGAACCAACTCACGAAGTTGACCGGTTTGTCGGCCATGTTCGAGCGGGTGGCATATTTGGTGCCGCTCGAATTGCCGCCGGTGAAACTGATTCCGCCACGGGCGTCGTTGCCCATGCTCCCGTTGTAGATCGAATCGGGGTTCGTCCCGTCCGGATCGACCGCGTTGAGGAACCGCACGTATTGGGCGTTGGTGAACTCGAGCCTGCCGATCTCGAAGGTGGAGCCGACCGCACCGTAGCCGGTGGTGTCGGCGGCGTTGCCGGCGTCGCCGACGGCGAGGAAATCGAGGTTCGGCTGCGCCGACGAGGGGGCCGCGAAGCAGGCCAGCAACAGGGCGAACACCGCGACCCGGCCGGCGGAGCGACGCCTCGATTCCGGCGGAATGGCGCGGACCGACGCGGCCTGGGAACTCGCGGGGGCCATCGCGGAGCGGATGACGGCGAGCGGCGCTGCGGGGATGGAGATCATCGAAAGGACTTTTACCCGGGGGTGCGTCCGGGGACGGCGACGCATGGCGACGACTGAGAACTCCCCAACGTTCCACTTGGCGTAAAAGGGAGGACGAATCGGCCATTTCAAAAAAACGGCCTTCCGGGCGGCGTCGAGGCCGATCCTTACGACCCGACGGAAGAGGCGATGAACGGGCTGACGATTTCGTATGCTTCGGGGGCTCCCGGGTGTCTCATTCGCCATCCGACCGGTCGGGTCCGCGGTGGGCCGGGGCGCACGGCTTCCCCGAGACGGATGCCCGCATGGTCACCGCCACCTTCGCCGCGCCCGACGCCGCCGACGCGGGGGAACGCCTCCGCACCGAGGAGCTCGTCGGGCTCTGTTACGCCGAGCTCAAGCGGATCGCGTCGTGGCGGCTGGCGGGCGAGCGGGCGGGGCATTCGCTCCGCCCCACGGGCCTCGCCCACGAGGCGGTCCTCCGCCTCATGGAGGGCACGACGCCCACCTGGCCCTCGCAGGGGCATTTCTTCGCCGCCTGCTCGGAGGCGATGCGACGGATTCTCGTCGACGCCGCACGGAGCCGTTCCACCTGGAAACGGGGCCGGGGAAGGACGCGACTGGACGTCGACGTCGCCGAGTTGGGAGACGACCGCCATCGCGAGATCCTCGCGGTGAACGAACTCCTCGACGCGCTCGCCGCGGTCGACGACGAGGCGGCGGCCGTGGTGCAGCTGCGCTATTTCGGCGGTCTCGACATGGAGGAGATCGCGGCCGCACTGGGCATTTCGGTGCGCTCGGCGGGCCGACGCTGGAGCTTCGCGCGGGCCTGGCTCGCCCGCGAACTCGGCGGCGCGTTCCGGAACTGAGATCGATCCGCGGGGAGGTGCCGTGGGGGAACGCTCGATCTTCGTCGAGGCGGTCGAGATCGCCGATCCTGCCGAGCGGGAGCGGTTCCTCGTCCGGGCGTGCCGCGGCGACGCCGCCCTCCGCGCGGCGGTGGAGGACCTTCTCCGCTGGCACGACGCGGCGCCCGCGTTCCTCGATCGGCCGGCCGTCGCCCCCCCTGCCGACGACCCGGCGGGGGGATGGCCCGTCCCGGACGGGACGGTGCCCGATCCGCTCCTCGGAGCCGAGGTGGACGGAGTGACGCTCCTGCGGCTCCTCGGCGAAGGCGGCTTCGCGCGCGTCTACGAGGGGGAGCAGCGTCATCCCCGCAGACGTGTGGCGGTGAAGGTCCTCGATCCGGGGCACGCGGGGCCGACGGCGATCGCGCGCTTCCTGCGCGAGAGCGACATCCTCGCGTCACTCGACCATCCCGGCATCGCCCGCGTGTTCGCGGCGGGCACGATCCGCTGCCTCGGCCGCGCGCTTCCCTGTTTCGTGATGGAGCTCGTCGGCGGGGCGACGCCGATCGACGAGTCTCCCGCCTGCCGCGACGCGCCGCTCCGCGAGAAGCTGCGCCTCCTCCGCGAGGTCTGCGACGCGGTGGCACACGCGCACCGCCAGGGGGTCGTCCATCGCGATCTCAAGCCGGCCAACGTGCTCGTCGACGACGCGGGGCGGCCGAGGATCATCGATTTCGGCTGGGCGCGGCTGGTGGCGGACGGCACGCCCGCCACGGAGGCGCGCACCCGACTCGGCCAGATCGTCGGCACCGCGCAGTACATGAGCCCCGAGCAGTTCGCCGGCGATTCCTCCGCCGTCGACGCGAGGGCCGACGTCTGGGCGCTGGGGGTGATCCTCCACGGGATGCTCGTCGGCCGGTCCCCCTTCGATCTCGCCGGAAAGAACGTCTACGAGGCGGCGGCGATCGTCCGGGAGGCCACCGTGCCACCGATCGGCCGGGGCATCCCGCGCGACCTCGCGGTGATCGTCGCCACCTGCCTGGAGAAAGCACGCGAGCGGCGTTACGCCGACGCCGGTGCGCTCGCCGACGACCTCGGGCGCCATCTCGCCGGGCAGCCGATCCTCGCCTCGCCGCCGGGGCTGCTCGACGGCCTCTGGCTCCTCGCCCGACGCCATCGGCCGGCGGCCGCGGGATTCGCCGCGGCGCTCGCGGCGCTCGTGGCAGGG
>CAZMOU010000095.1:0-7015 GCA_964567835.1 uncultured Chitinophaga sp.
GAAGCACTTCCGTCGGGCCCTGGAGATCATGCCCGACCTGCAGGAGGTCTGCGACAACGTCGCCGTGGCGCTCGGGATGGATGGCCAGGTGCGTCACCGACAGATCCCCGACGACCAGGCCGAGGAACTCAACGACCTCTACCGCAAGGCGATCTACGAACTGCGGCTGCTCCCCTTCTCGGCCAACCGCTCCACCTCCAACCAGCAGGGGGGCCCCGGCGGCCCAGGCGGCCCCGGCGGGCCCGTGGGCCCCGGCGGCGGGCCCCCGAAGCCGGGGATGGGGACCGGTGGGATCGGTGGCCCCTCCCCGGGTGGCCCCGGGCCCGTGGGACCGGGTGGACCGGGTGGGCCGGGTGGGCCAGGTGGCCAGGGACAGCAGGGTGGCCGGGCGATCTTCGCCTACAAGCTCTTCGGACCCTCCGGCCGTGCCATGGCCGGTTCGAGCGGTCAACAGGGGATCCAGGGACTGCTCGACGAGCCGACCGAGGTGACGGTCTCCATCTCCAACGGCACCGGCTTCGTGATCGCCCCCGGCTACATCCTCACCAACCGGCACGTCATCGAGGATGCGACCGACGTCACGATCCTCGACCCGAACGATCGCGAGAAGCACCTGTCGGCCACGGTGATCGCGGAGAGCGAGAATCCCGACCTGGCGCTGCTGCGCTGCGAGGAACTGTCGGCGCAGCCGCTCCCCCTGGCGGAGTCGATGCCGCGGCGCGGCACAGAGATCATGGTGCTCGGCTACCCCGGCGGCTCGCTCCTCGGGCTCGAACTCAAGAGCACGCGCGGGCCGATCACCTCCGCCGCCGACCCGAAGCTCGAGGGGGGGGCGTTCCTCTTCGACGCCAACGTCAACCCCGGGAACAGCGGCGGGCCGGTGATCGACAAGAGTGGCGCGGTGGTGGGGGTGGTCGTCGCCATCGTGCGGACCTCGCTCGTCGGATCGGCCTATTCGGTCGGCATCCCGATGGAGCGCGTGTGGCCCTTCCTCGAGGAGCATCTTCCCGACGTCGAACCGCTCACCGAGAAACTCGGCGAGGAGGAGTGGGTCGACATCGACGAGCGCTGCGGTCCCTCGACCGTGTTCATCACCGCCAAGATGAAGCGTGGGGGGAAGAAGGCCGACGGCCAGCCCGCCACCGACGACTTCGCCCAGGGTGGCCAGGGTGCTCCGGGAGCGCCCGGGGCACCGGGTGCACCGGGTGCACCGGGCTACCCGGGCGGCCCCCCGGGATCGATCCCACCGGGTGGATTCCCCCCCGGCGTCGGGCCGCCCGGTTCCGGCGCCACCGCCTAGGCGCCCCCCGGGGGCACGCCCGGGTACCCGCCCCCCGGTGCCCCCCCTGGCTTCGCCGGTCCGGTCCCGCCTGACGGGGCGGCCCCGCCGGCGATGGCCCCCGGCTATCCGGGAAGTGTGCCCCCGGATCGGATCCCGGGTGCCGGTGCGCCCGGCGCACCTGGCGCGCCGGGTGGTCCGCCGCCGGGCTATCCCGGGGCCCCCGGTGGTCCCCCCGGGGCACCGCCCGGTGCGGGTGGCTATCCGCCGCCGGGCGGCACGCCCGGTGCGCCCCCCTCGTCCGGCGGTTATCCGCCCCCCGGTGGTTCTCCCCCTCCGGGCACGCCGGGTGGTCCTCCCGGTTCCGGCGGTTACCCACCCCCCGGCGGTACCCCCGGCGCTCCCGGGGGTTCACCGACGCCTCCTCCGGGATATCCCGGCGCTCCGGGTGGTGGACCACCACCGGGGACGCCGGGCGGCGCGCCCCCCGGAGGCGGCGGTGCGCCTCCCACGCCACTGGCCCCCTGACCGATCGACGCCGGCTACGCCAGCAGTTCCCGGATCACCCGTCCATGGACGTCGGTGAGGCGGCGTTCGACGCCGTTGTGGAGGAACGACAGGCGGCGGTGGTCGAGGCCGAGGAGCCAGAGGATGGTGGCGTTGAAGTCGTAGAGCGGATGGATGTCCTCGACGGCGCGGACGCCGAGATCGTCGGTGCGGCCGTGGCTCACCCCCGGCTTCACGCCGGCGCCGGTGAGCCAGCAGGTGAATCCGTCGGGATTGTGATCGCGTCCCTGCGCGCCTTTCTGGAAGAAGGGCATCCTCCCGAACTCGGTGCACCACACCACGAGCGTGTCGTCGAGCATGCCGCGGGCGCGGAGATCGCGGATCAGTGCCGCGGCCGGCTGGTCGAGGATCGACGCATGACGGTCGTACTGCTCCTGGAGCTTGGAGTGGCCGTCCCAGTTGAGCTCTCCGCCGCTGGCGTAGGCGCCGTTGAAGATCTGCACGAAGCGCACGCCCTGCTCGAGGAGCCGGCGTGCCAGGATGCAGTTGCGGGCGAAGGCGGCCTTGATCGGCTGCGCCGTGTCGTCGGCGCCGTAGGCCCGGAGCGTCGCCGCGGACTCGGTCGAGAGGTCGGTCACGGCCGGCACCGCCAACTGCATGCGGGCGGCGAGTTCGTAGGCGGCGATCCGCGCCGCCAGTGCGCCGTCGGCCGGCGACTCGGCCAGCCGACGCCGCTGCCAGCGGGCGAGGGCTTCCCGGGTGGCCGAGTCCCCGGGCCCGGCGAGGGACGCCGGCGCCGCCAGATGCCTCACCGGGGAGGCGGCCGTGATCGTCGTCCCCTGGAACTCCGCGGGGAGGAACCCCGGCCCCCAGTTGTTGGCGCTGGCCTGGGGAATCCCGCGCGGATCGGGGATGGCGACGAAGGCGGGCAGGTCGGCGCACTCGCTGCCGAGGGCGTAGGTCGTCCAGGCGCCGAGGCTGGGGAATCCGTCTGCCGCGAACCCGGTGGAGAGGAAGTTCTCCGCCGGGCCGTGGGTGTTGGTGCGGCTGGTGAGGGAGTGGACGAAGGCGATGTCGTCGGTGAGCCCGGCGAGGTGCGGGATCAGGTCGGAGACCATCTTTCCGCTCTGCCCGCGCGGCCGGAAGGGATACCTCGGCCGGGCGAGGTTGCCGGCCGGTCCCTGGAAGGTGACCGCCGGCCCGCCGGGGAGCGGCTTGTCGTCGTGCTTGACCAGCTCCGGCTTCCAGTCCCACGTCTCGAGTTGGCTCACCGCCCCGGCACAGAAGATGACGAGCACGCGTCGGGCGCGTGCCGGGAAGTGCGGGGGCCGGGGTGCCGCGGGAAAGGCGGGATCGATGACCGGCTCGACGCGCCCCCGGCCGGGGCCGGCCGCGTCGACGGCCAGTCCGTCGCGGGTGAGCAGGTCGAGAAGCGCCATCGCGCCCGCGGCGGTCGCCGCGTCGCCGAGGAATCGGCGCCGGTCGAGGAGATCGGCGCCGGCGACGGACGGGATGCGGTGAGAGGGCATGGCGGGGATCAGGGGAGGGTGACGAAATCGCCGGTGTTCACGAGCAGCCGGCACAGCGCCACGAGCCCGTGGCCGCGCACCAGCTCGGCCGCGTCGGCCAGTTCCGCGTCGGTGGGGAAGCGTCCGGTGGCGAGGCGTACGGCCCGCGTCACCTGGCGCTCCACGGGGTCGCCGTCGCCGGACGCCGTCTCGCGTGCCACGCGCGCGGCGAACGCCTCGGCCACCTGGAACGTGAACGGGCTGTTGAGGAGGTTCAGCGCCTGGATGGGGGTGGTCGACTGGCGGCGCCGCGCGGCGGTCTGGCCGGCGTCGGGGCAGTCGAACGCGCCGAACACGCTCTCCTTCTCCATGCGCACCTTGTGGGCGTAGATCATCCGCTTCAGCCCCTCCCCGGCGAACGTCTCCACCGGGACGAAGCCGTCGAGGCCGCCGCGCGAGCGGAACAGGTCGAAGCCGCGGCCCCCCATGGCCTGGTCGAGGAGGCCGCTCACGGAGAGCATCGAGTCGCGGATCGCCTCCGCCTCGAGGCGCCTGGCGGGATAGCGCCACAGGAGCCGGTCCTGCGCGTCGCGGGCGAGCCCCTCCCGCGACGGCGCGGATCCCTGGCGGTAGGTCGCCGAGAGCACGATCAGCCGGTGGAGATGGCGGAGCGACCAGCGCTCCGAGACGAGCTCGGCGGCGAGCCAGTCGAGCAGTTCCGGATGGGTGGGGGCCGAGCCGGAGCGGCCCAGATCGCTCGACGTCTCCACGATTCCGGTGCCGAAGTGCCACTGCCAGACGCGGTTGGCGATCACCCGCGCGGCCAGCGGGTTGGCCGTATCGACGATCCACGCCGCGAGCGCCCGGCGGCGCTCGGCCTCGGGGGCGTCGGGGGGGAGATCGATCGGCGGGAGGAGCCGGTCGAACACCTCCGGCGACCGGGGCCCCACGGTGTCTCCCGGCTGCTCGGCGTCGCCGCGGGCGAGGACGCGGGTGGCATCGGGGGTGACGAAGCGTCCGGCGAAGGCCACGAGCCCGCGGTCGAGCGCGGCGATCCGCGCCGTGACCGCGTCGCGCTCTGCGTCGAGCGCGGCGAGCGCCGCCCGGTCGGCGTCGGCGGCCCCGTCGTCGGCCGTGGGTGCCGCCGCCCCCTGTGCGAGGCGGTCGGTGTCGTCCGCCACGCGCTCGAGCGCCGCGTCGGGGCCGTCGGCCAGCTCGATCGCGTAGCGGATCGCCGTCCGGTCGGCGTACACACCGTTGCGGTCGCGGGCCCACACGATCCGTTCCACCTCCACCGGCTCGCGGAACGTGATCTCCACCCAGCCCCCGCCGGTCTCCCCCGACATCCAGCTGCGCTCGTTGCCGTACCGGCCGTCGTTGACGAAGCGCAGTTCGTGGCGATCGGGCGAGACGTTGTCGCCGGAGGAGTGCACGGTCGCACCGGCGGTGGCGGCGGCGACGTTCCGCCCGGCGCCGTCGAACACCTCGAGCTCGTCGATGCAGGGCTCGAGCGAGTTGGTGGCGAGGATCGTGAAGCGGAGACGCGTCGCCCGCCGGGGGGCGATCCGGTCGACGTTGAGCAGCGGGGAGACGGCCGGCCGGGGCCCCCCTGCGCCGACGAGCGGGGCGTGCCGCGTGCGCGCCCCGGCGATCTCCCCGAGCCGCGTGCGGAGCCGGGCGATCTCGGCACGCCGTGCCTCCGCCTCGGGCGTGCGCAGTTCGCGATCCTCGTAGAGCACGCCCGACACGCACGCCTGGAGGGAGTAGTAGTCGCGGGCGGTGACCGGATCGAACTTGTGGTCGTGGCACCGCGCGCATCCGATCGACAGGCCGAGGAAGGCCTCGCCGACGTTGACGAGGATGTCGGCGAGGGCGTCCTGGCGGGCGGCCCGCTTCGACACGTCGTCGGCCCCGATCTGCCCCGGCAGGAGCACCGCCGCGGTGACGAGGAATCCGGTGGCGGCGTCGTCGGCCACGGCGTCGCCGGCGAGCTGGCGGCGGACGAACTCGTCGTAGGGGAGTCCGGCGTTGAAGGCGGCGATCACCCAGTCGCGGTAGGGCCAGGCGTTGGGGCGTTCGGTGTTGACCTCGTACCCGTGGGTGTCGGCGTAGCGGACGACGTCGAGCCAGTGCTGTGCCATCCGCTCGCCGTACCGCGGGGAGGCGAGGAGCCGGTCGACGACACGCTCGTGCGCGCCGTCGGCGGTGTCGGCGAGGAAACGGTCGATCTCCTCGGGCGTCGGCGGCAGCCCCGAGAGATCGAGCGACACGCGCCGCAGCCAGGTGACCCGGTCGGCCTCCGGTGCCGGCGCGAGGCCTTCGGCGCCGAGCCGGGCGAGGACGAAGCGATCGATGGCGCCGCGCGCCCGGGCGTCGCCGGCGGGCGGGTCGGGGCGGACGATCGGACGGAAGGACCAGTGGTCGCGGCGATCGACGACGCGACCGGAGTCGATCCCCGCCGGCCAGTCGGCACCGGCGTCGATCCAGGCGGCGAGCAGGCCGACTTCCTCCGCCGACAGCGCCGGCAGGTCGGAGTCGGACGGGGGCATGCGGAGGTCCGGGCCATCGCCGCGCGCCGCCTGCACGATGGTGCTGGACGCCGCCGCCCCCGGCACGATCCCGGCGCCGTGGCCGTCTCCCCCCGCGAAAGCCCCGTCGCGCAGGTCGAGCCGCAATCCCCCCGCGGCCCGTTCCCCCGAATGGCATGGCGTGCAGGAGCGCTCGAGGAGCGGGCGGATCTCGGCGACGAACCCGGGAGCGTCGCCGCCCCGTGCCCGGCCGCCGGCCACGCCGAGGGCGACGACGACGGCCAGGAGCGCGGGGTGGGGGCGGGGGTGGGGTCGGGTGCGCACGGGCTGCCTCACGCGACGGGGGGCCGGGGCCGGCAGCCGAGGCGTTCGAGGATCGCCGCCGTGGCATCGTGGGCCTCCGCCACCCACTCCACGATCCGATCGGGCTCGGGGGAGAACTCGAGTTCGATGCTCGCCGTGCCGTCGAAGCCGGTGTCGCGGATGGCGGCGAGGTAGTCCGAGACCGGCGTCACGCCGCGGCCGGGGGGGAGGTCGCCGTGGACCTTGCCGTCGCAGTCGCTCACATGGACATGCTCGATGCGTCCGGAGAGTCGCGCGACCTCGGCGGGCGGGGTGCCGACGAGGTGGAGGTGCGAGACGTCGCAATTGGCCATCACGGTCGCCGGCCGTCCCACGTCGTCGAGGAAGGCGAGCATGGTGTCGATCGAGTTCACGAGCGACAGTTTGAAGGGCTCGAGTTCGATGGCGATCCGCACGCCCCGGTCCGCGGCGTAGTCGCCGAGGATGCGGACGGCCTCGACGCCGAGCCGCCACTGCTCGGCGGGTGGGATCACCTCCTTCTGCCAGACGTACTCGCCGAGGACGAGGAGGAGATTACGGCAGCCGTAGTCGGCGGCGAGATCGAGGTGGGCCCGGCAGCGGTCGAGGTGGAAGCGGCGCACCGGGGGGCTGAAGTCGACGAGCCCCAGCGCCACGCAGCACAGGCTCACGATCGGCAGGTCGAGTTCCCGGCAGGTATCGGCGATCAGCCGGCGCTCCGCGGCGGTCATGTCGAGCGGATCGACGAGGAGGTCGACGGAGTCGAACCCGAGCCGCTTCGTCTGCTCGAGGCCGAAGCGCGTCCCCCGGCCAGCCTGGGAGAAGGCCGAATTGATGAGCCCGAGTTTCACGCGTCCCCCCGGGGATCGTGG
>CAZMOU010000095.1:7025-17986 GCA_964567835.1 uncultured Chitinophaga sp.
AGGGGGGAGAGGGGAAGGAGGAGCCGCAGCAGCAGCCGCCCGCCTCCTCCGCCTTGCCCCCCGGAGGGGGCGCGCCAGAGCCGCCCGTGCTCAAGGCGCGGCTCGGGGCCGCGCGGCGGAAAAAGGACAGCCCCGCGGGGTCCGCCGGTCGAGCCTTGGTGGGCCCGAGACCCCGCCAGTATAAGGTAGCACGGTGCCGGGGGACGATCCGGGGGCGAGCGGCAGCGCCCCGCCGTCGGCGCGTCTTGAAGGGGCCTCACGCTCATGGCACGCATCCGTCGAACCGCGTCGCTCCGCACACCCTCCGGTCTTCCCCGCCGCGCGCTGTTGCGCGGGGGCATCGCGGGGGGCATCGCCGTCGGCCTCTCGGCGGCCGGATGGGCCCGGGCCCAGGGGGCCAACGAGCGGGTGCGGCTGGCGTCGATCGGGTGCGGCGGCAAGGGCTGGAGCGATCTGCTCGACACCGCGGCCTCCGAGCACGCGACCGTCGCGGCGCTCGTCGACATCGACGAGTCGATGCCGTTCCTCGGGCAGGCGGCCGAGAAGTTCCCCGAGGCGGAGCGGTTCACCGACTGGCGGCGGCTCCTCGACAAGCCGCAGCTCTTCGACGCGGTGATCGTCTCCACCCCCGACCACATGCACGCCTCGCCGTCGCTGGCGGCGATGCACCTGGGCAAGCACGTGCAGTGCCAGAAGCCGCTCACGCACACCGTCTTCGAGGCCCGGCAGATGCGCCTGGCCGCCGAGCGGTTCGGCGTCGTGACGCAGATGGGCAACCAGATCCAGTCGCACCCCGCCTACCGGACGGCGGTGAAGCTCGTCCACGACGGCACGATCGGCAAGGTGAAGGAGGTCCACTCCTGGCAGCCGGGGGCGATGGGGTGGCGGAAGGTCGACGACCGCCCGGAGGGCTCGGCCGACGTGCCCCCGACGGTCCACTGGGACCAGTGGCTCGGCGTGGCCCCGGCACGCCCCTATCTCCCCGAGATCTATCATTCGTTCAACTGGCGCGCCTGGCAGGACTTCTCCAACGGCCAGCTCGGCGACTTCGGCTGCCACATCCTCGATCCGGTCTTCATGGCCCTCGGGCTGACGGCGCCGCGCACCGTGCGCGCCGAGGCGGCGCCGGTCAACCGCGAGACGTGGTCGACGAAATCGCGCGTGGTGTGGGAGTTCCCCGGGACTCCGCGCACCGCATGGCCGACCGTGACGGTCACCTGGTACGACGGCGAGGGGCACGTGCCCACGCACGAGCGGCTCGGCCTGGCCGTCGATGTCGCGCTGCCCGGAAGCGGTTCGGCGATCATCGGCACCGAGGGGACCCTCCTCGTGCCGCACGTCGCCATGCCCTTCCTCGCCCCGACGGAGAAGTTCGCGTCGTTCGAGATCCCGGTGCAGGAGGCGCGTAACCACTACACCTCCTGGGTCGACGCGATCCGCGGCACCGACACCACGACCTCGCACTTCGGCTACTCGGGTCCCCTCACCGAGACGGTGCTCCTGGGCACGATCGCGGTGCGGAATCCGGGACGGCTCCTCGAGTGGAACGCCCCCGCGATGACGCTCACCGGCGCCCCGCACGCCTCGGCGATGCTCACGAAGGCCTACCGCGGCGGCTGGATGCCGGCCTGGGTGTGAGGATCGCCCGTCCGGCTTCAGCCGGGGAGCCCGCGCACGATCTCCGCGACGCGGGCGCGGCCGGCGTCGTCGAGGCGCTCGAACCAGGCGGCGCTCGCATCGCCGCAGATGCCCAGGGCCGCGAGCGCCGCCTTGACGCCGACGATGACCCGGCCCGGCTCGTTGGAGACGTCGTAGAGCCGGCCGAGGGCGAGGACCTTCCGCTGCAGCCCCGCCGCCGCGACCTCGTCGCCGCGCTCGAGCGCCGCCTGGAGATCGACGAAGATCCGCGGGGCCACGTTCGCCCCGCCGCAGACGCCGCCGTGGCCACCGAGGGCATGGGCCTGCGGGAGCATTTGCTCCGGCCCGATCAGGAGCGACCAGTCGGGACGGACCTCGCGAACGATCTTGGAGTAGCCGGCGAACGTCCCCAGATCGCCGCCGGAATCCTTGAGGCCGACGATCCTCTGGCTGTCGGCGAGGTGGCGGACCGTCTCCGGCTCGAGGATCACCTTCACCATCTCCGGCATGTTGTAGAGGAGCAGCGGCAGCGGCAGGCCCGACTCGAGCGCACGGCACCAGCGTTCGAGCGGCTCCTGCCCCGCCGGGAAGTAGTAGGGGGGGGCGGCGACGACCGCGGCGGCGCCGGTGTCGGCGGCGAAGCGCGAGAGCGCGAGGCTCTCGGAGAGCACCGTGTCGCTGATCCCCACGAGCACCGGCACCCTGCCGGCCACCTGCCGCACCGTCCGCTCCACGACCTCCCGGCGCACGGCCATCGGCAGCGCCGGGCCCTCGCCGGTGGTGCCGAGGACGAACAGGCCGTGGACGCCCCCCCCGAGGACGTGCTCCACGAGGCGCTCGAGGCCGGCGGCGTCGAGCGTGTCACGGTCGACGAGCGGCGTGGCCAGCGGCGGGACGATGCCGTGGAAGCGGGGGTGGGAGTCGGCCATGGAGGGCTCCGGCGGGGCGTGGGGGGCGTGGCCCGACCGTGGCCGCGGGGCGACCAGCGCCTGACCGCGCCCTGTCGGCGGAGTATGCCACAGCCGTGTCGGCGGGAAAGCCGGGTCACCCGCGTGCGACGCGGTCGAGGGTGCCGGCGAGATCGGCCGGGGTGGTGAGGGGGTTGAGCGTGCACAGCCGCAGCACGCTCCTCCCCCGGAGCGTGGTGGTGGAGAGGGTGGCGAAGCCCTCGGCCGAGACGCGCTTCACGGCCGCCTCGTGCGTTGCGGCATCGGCACCGCGGAGGGCGAAGGTGACGATCGCCAGGTTCGCCGACGTGACGACCTCGTAGCGCCCGGCGTCGCGTCGCAGCAGCGCCTCCGCCTCGCGGGCCAGTTCGATCCCGCGACGGATCGCGTCGCGGAGGACCGCGGCGCCATGGATGCGGAAGGTGAGCCAGAGCTTCAGTCCCCGCGCGCGCCGCGTCAGCTCCGGCCCGAGGTTGCCGAATCCGGTCTCGCCGGTGGATGCCGCGGTGTCCTTGAGGTACTCGGGCGCCATGGCGAAGGTGCCGAGGAGCGCCCCGGGGCGCCGCACGAAGGTGCAGCCGATGTCGTAGGGCTGGAAGAGCCACTTGTGGGGATCGGTGGCCAGCGAGTCGGCGCGATCCATGCCCAGGAAGCGCGGCGCCTCCTCGGGGAGGGCGGCGGCGACGGCGCCGTAGGATCCGTCGACGTGGAACCAGAGCCGGTGCCGTGCCGCGAGATCGGCGAGTTCGGCGAGCGGATCGACGGCGCCGGTGTTGGTCGTGCCGGCGGAGGCGACGAGGATCCCCGCCGTCGGCGACTGGTCCAGCGCCGCGGCGACGGCGGCCGCGGGGAGGCGGAAGTCGGCGTCGGTGGGCAGGACGCGGATCCGCTCGCGCGCGTAGCCGAGGAGACGCAGCGCCCGCGGGATCGACGCATGGACCTGGTCGGAGAGGAGCACGGTGCCGGCGGCGCCGGGATCGACCGCGTCGCGGGCGGCGGCCAGCGCCGTGAAGTTGGCGATCGAGCCGCCGCTCGTGAGGATGCCGTCGCCGCCCGGGGCGAGGCCGAGGAAGGCGCGCATCCAGTCGAGGGCCACCAGTTCCGTGGTGGCGGTGCCCGAGCCGCCCGCCCAGGAGGTGGCGATGCCATTGAAACCGGTGCCGAGCCAGTCGCCGAGGATCGCGGCGAACGAGGAGGGGCCGGGCACGCGCGCGAAGTAGCGCGGATGGTCGCCGTGCTGCTGGAAGGCGAGCGCCCCGGCCACGAGCGTGTCGATCGCCGCGTCGGCGTCGCCGGGCGTCTCGGGGAGCGTGCCGCCGAGTCGGGCGCGGAGCGCCGCCGGGGAGTCGGCGCGGATCGCCGGTTCGTCGCCGCGCCGCACCAGCCGGTCGACGACGAGATCGGCGACGCGGTGGGCGAGGCGGCGCATCTCGGCCTCGTCCATGCCGAGGGTGTCGGCACGCCCGGGCGGGGACGAGCGGTCTGCGGGGGGTGGGGGGGCCATCGGGCGGCGCTCGGCGGGACGGGGGGGGGCCGGGGTCGGGATCCGCCGGGAAAAGCGTAGGATATCCGGCCGGCCCGGACGTGCGTCCGGCGGAAGGCGGTCGGAGGCGGGCGGACCGGGGGGCATGTCATGGGATGCGCGTGGCGCGGGAGGCTCTGGATCCTCGGATGGTGCGTCACGCTCCTCGGCGCTGCGGCCCCGGCGGCGGAACCGCTTCCCCCGACGTCGGGCGGACTCGGGTTCGAGTGCGTGCGGCTCCGCGAGTTCGTCATCCCCAGGCGTTGGCCCGAGCCCTCCTGCCACGCGAGCACCATCGTCGAGGCGGTGCCGGGCGAACTGGTCGCCGCCTGGTTCGCCGGCACCGACGAAGGGGAGAAGGACGTCTCCATCTGGCTCGCGCGGCACGGGGAGTCGGGCTGGGAGACGCCGCGCCGGGTGATCGACGGCGTCCAGGCCGACGGGAGCCGGCATCCCTGCTGGAACCCGGTCCTGTTCCGCGGATCGCCGCGTGCGGGGGAGAAGCCGCCGCTCTTCCTGTATGCCAAGGTGGGGCCGAGCCCGAGCACCTGGTGGGGCGTGGTCTCCGAGAGCGCCGACGACGGGAGGACCTGGAGCCCCGCCCGCCGGATCGAGGGGAACGCCGTGGGGCCTGTGAAGAACAAGCCGCTTGTGCGAGCGGACGGCACCGTCATCGCCGGATCGAGCAGCGAGGACGACGGCTGGCGCGTCCACTTCGAGCGTTCCGAGGATGGGGGGCGCACGTTCACGCGCGGCCCGGCCGTGCACCGGGCCCCCGACACCGCCGGCGGCCCACGCGACGGCATCTCCGCCATCCAGCCCTCGATCCTCGAACTCGGGGGCGACCGCCTCCGCGCCGTCGGGCGCACGAGACAGGGGCGGATCTTCGAGATCGACAGCGCCGACGGCGGCCGCACCTGGGGGGCGATGACGCTCGGCACGCTTCCCAACCCGAACTCCGGCACCGACGCCCTCACGCTCGCCGACGGCCGCCACTTGGTCGTCTACAACCACACCGACCGCGGCCGCTCGCCGCTCGACGTCGCCGTCAGCCGCGACGGGCGCTCCTGGACGCCGGTGGTGGCGCTCGAGACCGAGCCGGGCGAGTTCTCCTACCCCGCGGTGATCCAGACGGCCGACGGCCTCGTCCATGTCACCTACACCTGGAACCGGGAGGCGATCGTCCACGCGGTCGTCGACCCGGCCCGCTTCCCATGAGACGGCTCCTCCCCCTCCTCGTCGCCCTGCTCTCGGTCGGCGGCGCCGGTTCCCGCGCGACCGGGTCGCCGCAGGACGCCTGGAGCGTCGAGCAGCGCCCCGCGGGTCTCGTGATCTCCAGGGGAGGTGTCGCGGTCGCCGAGTTCCTCCTCGGCGACGACGCCATGCGGCGGCCCGGCCTGGCCAACCTCCGTGCCCCCCAGGGGACTCCGGTGACGCGATCGCACCCGCCGCGGGAGGGACGCGACGCCACCGACCATGCGGCCATGCATCCGGGCCTCTGGCTCGCCTTCGGCGACGTCTCGGGGGAGGACTTCTGGCGCAACGAGGCGCGCATGGAGCATCTGGGATTCGACGAGGACCCCCGGGCCTCCGCGGACGGCGTGCGCTTCACGGCGCGGGCGCGGCTCCGCTCCTCGGCCGGGTCGGACATGGGCACGATCGAGAACCGCCTGGCGATCGTCGACGAGCCGGAGGGAAGGGTCGTGGCGTGGGTGGCCACGATCCGGGCGGAGGGGGAGCCCCTGGTGCTCGGCGATCAGGAGGAGATGGGTTTCGGCGTGCGGCTGGCGACCGGGCTCGAGGAGAAGGCGGGGGGGAGGATCGTGAACTCGGCCGGAGAGTCGACGGCGGCCGGCACCTGGGGCCGGGTCGCCGGGTGGTGCCACGCCACCGGGGTGGACGGCCGCACCGGCGTCACCGTCGTCGCCGATCCGGGGAACTTCCGCCCGTCGTGGTGGCACAACCGCGACTACGGGCTCCTCGTCGCCAATCCCTTCGGGCGCCGGGCGCTCGCGCGTGGGGAGCCGAGCCTCGTGACGGTGCCGCCGGGTGAGCCCCTGCGCCTCGCCTTCGCCGCGGTGCTCCACGACGGCGATCCTGCCGGGCCCGCGGCCGATCCCGCGGCGGCCGCGGCGGCCGCGCTCGAACTCCTCCGGGAACGGTTCGGCGCGGGGGCCGCCGGAGAGTGAGTTCCGCCGTGGCGACGGTGCGTTCCCCCCTCCGATCGGCTATGTTCTCGTCCCATGGCTTGGAACGTCCTCCTCACCGCGCGGGCCTCGTTCGACGCCGGTGAGCGCGCCCGCGACCTGCTCCGCTCCGCCGGATGCCGGGTCACCGTCGCCGATCCGTTCGGTCCGCTCGACGTGCCGGCGCTCGCGGCGGCGCTCGAGGGGCAGGATGCGGTGCTCGCCAGCTCCGACGCCTACGCCGCGGCGCTCTTCTCCTCACCGCTGACGGCCGCGCTCAAGTGCGTGTCGCGCTGGGGGGTGGGGCTCGACTGCGTCGATCTGGCCGCCGCCACGCGGGCCGGCGTCGTCGTCTGCAACACGCCCGGCCTCCTCGACGAGGCGGTGGCGGACTACGCCTGGGCCCTGCTCTTCGCCGCCGCGCGGCGCGTGACGGCGGGCGAGGATCTCCTCCGCGGCGGCGACTGGAGCGTGGCCTGGGGGCACGAGATCCATGGCAAGACGCTGGGGATCGTCGGCTGCGGGCGGATCGGTCGGGCGGTGGCCCGCCGCGCGAGCGGCTTCGGGATGCGGGTCCTCGGCCACGATCCCTTCGCCCCCGACGCGCCCGGCGTCGAGTTGGTCGACCTCGAGCGTCTCCTCGCCGAAAGCGACTTCGTCACGCTGCACTGCGCCCTGACGGCGGAGAACCGCGGCCTCCTCGATGCCGCGCGCCTCGCCCGCATGAAGCCCACCGCCTACCTCGTGAACACCGCCCGCGGGGCGCTCGTGGACGAGGCGGCCCTCGTGGCGGCGCTGCGGGCCGGCAGGCTCGCCGGGGCGGCCCTCGACGCCTTCGCCGCCGAGCCGCTCCCCGCGACGAGCCCGCTGCGTGCCTGCCCGCGCCTGCTCATCACCCCGCACCAGGCCTTCAATTCGGTCGAGACCGGGGAGCGGGTGAGCCTCGTGGCCGCGGAGGCGATCGTCGATCTGATGGAGGGTCGGCGGCCGGTGCACGTGGCGAATCCCGACGTCCTCGCGGCCGAGCAGCTGCGGGCCGGCCCGCGGCACTGATCCCTTCCCGGAGGACATCGCCCCATGCGCCCGAACCGAGTCCGCGAGAAGCTGCGCCGGCGCGAGCCGAGCATTGGCACCTGGCTCTGTCTCCCCGATCCCACCGCCGCCCGCCTCCTCGCCTGCGTGGGGTTCGACTGGCTCACGGTCGAACTCGAGCACGCGCCTGTGAACATCGAGACGGCGGTGGAGACCTTCGGCGTCGTCGCCGCCCAGGGGGCGCTGGGAACCGGCACGGTGCCGCTGGTGCGCGTCCCCTTCAACACCACCGAGAACATCAAGCGCGTCCTCGACAACGGCGCCTTCGGGATCGTTGTGCCGATGGTCAATTCGCGAGAGGAGGCGCAGGCCGTGGTCGACGCCGCCCGCTACGCGCCGCTCGGCAAGCGCTCCGTGGGTGGCTTCCTCCACGCCGTCAACTTCGGCACCGATCCGGGGACGTACTACGACAGGGCCAACGAGGAGGTGCTCGTCGTCGTGCAGACGGAACACGTCGACGCGGTGGAGCGGGCCGACGAGATCCTCTCCGTGCCGGGCATCGACGCCTTCTTCATCGGCCCCAACGACCTCCTCAAGTCGATGGGGAGGAGGCCCGCGATGGACAGCGACGATCCCGGGTTCGTCGCGGCGATCGACCACCTCCTGGCCATGGGGAGGAAGCACGGCGTGGCCGCCGGCATCCACACCGCCGACGCGGCCGCGGCCCGGCGCCGCGTCGAGCAGGGGTTTCAATTCGTGGCCGTCGCGAGCGACGTGGCGATGCTCCTGGCGAAGGCCCAGGCGGAACTCGCCGCCCTCGGCCTCGGCGGGGTGGGGCAGGTGGTGCGCTACTGAGCGTCCGTGGAAAGACCATCCATGAGCCAGCCCGCGCCGTCCCGCCGCCAGTTGATGATCCGCTGGGCGATCTTCCTCGCGATCCTCGCCGTGGCATGGGCCGTCCGGCGCCGAGAGACGCCGCCGGCCGAGCGGGCGGAACGGATCGAGCGGTCCGGGACGGCCGCGGCGGAGCGGACCGCGCCGCCGCCGGTCGAGCCGGGGTGGACGCCCCCGCCGCGGAGTCCCGCCGCGGAGGATGCGAAGCCCGCCGGGACCGCCGCCGATCGGGCGGCCGCGGAGGCACAAGCCGAGCCCGACCGGCCCCCCCGGCGGCCGTCCGAGCGTCCGCAGGGCTCGCCGCGCCGTGGCGCGCCCGCCGGCGACGGCTTGGTGATCGAGGGCCTGTCGCTGCGGAACGCCGACGGCCGCACGATCTACCGCGGCGCGATCGACCTCGCGCCCACGCTCGAGCGGATCGCCGCGGGCAAGCGCCTCCGATTCCCCAACGACGGGGCCACGTTCCAGAATCGCGAGCGGCGCCTCCCCGGAAAGCCGGCGGGCTATTACCGGGAGTGGGTCGTGCCCACCCCCGGTGAGCCCGGACCCGGCCCGCAGCGCCTGGTCACCGGGGAGGATGGCGAGGTCTGGTACACCTCCGACCACTACCGGTCGTTCCGTCGCATTTCCACGAAAGCCCCCTCGCCATGACCGCCTCCGCGTCCCCGTTCCTGTTCGTCGACGACCCCGAAGCGTTCGAGGCGGATGGGACGCTCGTGGTCCGGATTCCCGCCGGCGCCCGGGGCAAGGAGAAACTGCTCGGTGCGCTCGCCGGGAAACTGCGCTTCCCCGCCTATTTCGGCCGCAACTGGGACGCGCTCGACGAGTGCCTGCGGGATCTCTCCTGGCTCGGCGGCCGAGGACGCGTCGTCATCGTCCACGAAGGGCTGCCCTTCTCGCCGTCGAGCGCCAACATGGCGACCTACCGGAGCATCCTCGCCGACGCCGTCGCGGCGCACCGGCCGGGAGGCTCGCCGCCGGTCCTCGACGTCGTCTTCCCCGCCCGGGATGCGTCGGCGTTCGCCTGACGCCACGACGTCGCGCGTGCCGTCGGCCTAGGTTGGCAGGTCGTCGAGCGCGCCAGTTGGCCAGCGGTCGACCGGCTCCCAGCCGAGGAGGGCCTTCGCCGGCCCGAGATCGAGCATCGCGATCTCCGCCGGCCGGCTCGACGCGAAGAGGAGATGGTGCCCCGGCGGAAGGGGGTGCTCGACCGCCGCGGCGAAGAAGCTGCCGGCGTCGCGGGGGGAGAGGTAGCAGTGCGGGCCGTGGAAGCTCGCGCCCAGCTCCTCGGCGTGCGCCCGGTCGCGCGGGCACCACCCCAGCCGAACCGAGATCACCGGGTGCCCGGTGACGCGTGCGTGGATCTGCCCGGCCGCCTCGAGGGCCACCTTGGTGACGGCGTACCAGCCGCGCGGGGAGATCGGGTCGCCGACGCGGATCGGCCACGGGCCGGCGTTCTGCTGCACGAAGTTGACTTGGCCGGAGCTGGCGAGGATCACCCGGGGGACGTCGGCCCTCCGTGCCGCCTCGACGCAGTGATGGAGCCCGAGGAGGTTGTCGGGGAGGAGACGGGTGGCGAAGTCGTCGTCGTCGGGGGTGGCGGCGAGGTGGACGAGCGCGGCGGCGCCGGCCAGGGCGCGATCGAGCGCGGCGGAGTCGGCGAGATCGGCGACGATCGCCTCCCCCGCGGGGGAGGCGACGCGATCGAAGGCCCGGACGTGCCAGCCCCGCCCGAGGAGTGCGCGGCAGGCGGCCCGGCCCAGCCTGCCGGCCGACCCGGTGACGACGACGATGCGGGGGAGGGGTGCGGACAAGGGCCGCCTCCGGGGGGCGGGGTTCGAGTGGTGAACGACACCGCCCCGGGGCAGGGCCTGCCCCGGGGCGGTACGCGTGAGCCTGGCCCCGCCGACGGCGGGGAGGGACCGATCAGTGCCGGGACGCCGTCGGGGCCCCCTCGCGCTGCGGGATCCGCATGCAGTAGAACGACCGCCAGACGAAGTAGAAGGCCACCAGGAGCATCACCAGCCCGACGATGCTCGCGGTGTCGAGCCGCAGCCCGGTCGGCGCGCCGCCTCCGGCGGAGTGCCGCAGCTTCACCGCGATCTCCACCGCGAGGAGGCCGAAGAGGGTGGAGAACTTGATGATCGGGTTCAGGGCCACGCTCGTCGTGTCCTTGAACGGGTCGCCCACCGTGTCGCCCACGACCGTGGCGGCGTGGACGGGGGTTCCCTTCTCCTTGAAGTCGACCTCGACGAGCTTCTTGGCGTTGTCCCACGAGCCGCCGGCGTTGGCCATGTAGATCGCCTGGAAGAGCCCGAAGACGGCGATCGAGACCAGGTAGGCGACGAAGAAGTTGGGGTCGAAGAGGGCGAAGGCCAGCGTGATCGCCATCAGCGCGATGAAGATGTTCCACATCCCGCTCTGGGCGTACTCCGTGCAGATGCGGACGACCGTCTTCGAATCCTCGATGTCGGCCTCCTTCTTGTCGAGGTTCATGTTCTTCTTGATGTACTCCACCGCCCGGTAGGCACCGGTGGTGACCGCCTGCATCGAGGCGCCGCAGAACCAGAAGATCACCGAGCCGCCGCAGATGAAGCCGAGGAGCACCGGTGCGTCGGTGAGGGAGAGGGCGAGGAGCCCCTCCTTCTTGAGCATGAGGATGATCGAGAAGATCATCGTCGTGGCGCCGACGACGGCCGTGCCGATGAGCACCGGCTTGGCCGTGGCCTTGAACGTGTTGCC
>CAZMOU010000096.1:0-17939 GCA_964567835.1 uncultured Chitinophaga sp.
GCGCTGTCGGCGCGCGCGGCCAGCACGCGCAGCAGCGCCGCCTCGGCGGTCGCGAGACGGATGGGGATCCCGTCGCGCGTCAGCTCGTCGCGGGCTGGCGAGAAGCGGAAAGGGCCGAACGCGATCTGGGATGGCGCCGCGGCCGGCGGGCACCGACATCGCCGCGGGGGGGGGCGGGACGACGACGTCGCGTTTCCGCGTCTGCTCCTGCCACTGCTGCAGCGCCGCCGCCAGCGTGGGGAAGGCCTCGCTCGTGATCTCGGGATCGGCCATGCTCCCGTCGACGTGGATGAGGAGGAAATTGCCGCTCGCGCCGCCGAGCATCGACTTCATGGCGGGCAGCTGGGCCTGCGAGTCGCCCATGATCGACCGGAAGGTGAGATGGACGGTGGAGTCGGCCTCGAGTTCCCCGCTGCCGACGAGACTGATCGCGTCGCCGGAGAGCTCGATGTTGTCGAGGTACGCGCGCGGCCCCTCGACGCGGAAGTCGATCACCGACGAGCCGAACGCCCGCAGGTCGGGGGCCTTCACGCGGAGCACCTTGAGCATGGCGAGCACGACCGGCAACTCGTAGAGATCGGCGTCCCGGAGCCGCACCTGCCCCCGGCCGGCGAGCGCGTGGGAGCCGGCCCGTGACCCGGACAGTTCGAGGGCGCCGAACACCCGGCCACGGAAGGGCTTTCCCCCCGGCACGCCACGGCCGGAGTCGGTCGTGATCCGCTCCAGATCGGCATCGACGAGCGACGCGGCCAGCGTGAATCCGCCCCCCTCCCCCGCCGTGACCGTGCCGTCGAGCGCGAGCGCCCCGCCGGCGAGCCGGGCGACGAGACGCCGCGGATCACCCTCGCCCGGCCGGGCGGCCAGTGCCCCGAACCGCACCCCGGAGGCGTCGATGGCCAGCGGCCCCTCCACGCCGGTCACCTGGAGTCCGCGCCACACCGCGCTGTCGATCCGCAGGTCGCCGTCGCAGTGCCAGCGGACGCCGTCGCTCTGCCCGCGGAGTCGCGCGCCGCCATGGACGTGCTCGAGCGACGTGCCGACGTCGAGGGCGACCTGCTCCATGTCGAGCCTCACGTCCCACGAGGCCACCGCCGGCCCGGCACGTCCCGCCTCGTTCCCGGGCGACGAGTAGACGTCGAGCGAGCCGTCGAGCGAGAGCATGCCGCGCGGCCTCACCGCGGCGAAGGCGCGTCGCACCCCCTCCGGCATCGCGCCGAGCACGACGTCGTGCTCGGCGCGGAAGCGGTCGACGGCCAGTCGGGAGAACGACACGTGCCAGCCGCCGTCGGGCAGGAATCGGCACGAACCGTCGGCGGCGACCGTCGTCCGGGCGTTGCGCCCGCGGACCCCGGCGAAGCGGAGCACCCCGTCCTTCCACTCGAGCGCGCCTTTGAGCTGCTCCATCCGGTAGGGGAACCAGGCCGGCTCGATCGACACGCTGTCGCCGTGCGGCGTGGCCCGCACCTCGACCGACGTCGCCCGCGACTTGATGGCGTGGCGCACGGTGGCCTGGAAGTCGACGAGACCGCGAGGGTCGAGATCGTCCCACACCGCACGGGCACCGCGGGGGAGGGCGTCGCGCAACTCGCGCTCGATCATCACCCCTTCGCCGGCGAGTTCGAGCGAAAGGTCGCCGTCGTCGCCGCCGCGCGGCACGAGTCCTCCCCGACAGTGCACCGTGCCGGTGTCGTTGACGCCGACGATGTCGCGGATCGTCCAGACGCCGTCCTGCATCCGCAGGCTGCCGCGCACCTTGGTGAGCGGATAGGGGAAGCCGCGGTAGTTCATCGAACAATCGACCAGCCTGATCGCCAGCGAACTCGTGGTGCCGTTCGGCAAGCCGGCACCACGCTCGTGCCGGTAGACGAAGTCGAAGACGCCGCCGGCGTGAAGCGAGCGCACGATCGCCTGCGTGCGTGCCGGCATCGCCGCGATCAGGCCGTCGTCGACGCGCATCGACTCCCCGCGGACCTCGAGCGCGCCGGCGGTGCCCGCGGGGGTCGATCGGAAGGAGCCCTCGATCTGCACCGGCCGCCCCCCGGCCTGTCCGGTGAGGTGGATGGCGAGCACGCCGCCGTCGAGGGCCACGGTGCCCACGGTGCGATCGACCCGGTAGGGGAAGCGGTAGTGGGTGAGGGAGCCGTTGCGACAGCGCACCGAGACCTTCGGATCGAGGACCCCGCCGCGGCGGGTGAGCTGCGCGCGGAGGTCGATCTCGCCGGCGGGAAGGAGGCGGCTCCAGTGGAGTTTCCATGCGTCGGGCAGCAACCCCTCGACATGGCGGTCGACGACGAGCCGCTCCGCCTCGACGACCGCCTGGAAGTCGGCCTCGGGCGTCCAGCCGGAGACGCTCCCGCTGCCGCGCAGGAGGGACGATCCGGTGTGGGCCTCGAAGCGCTCGCAGCGCACGCCGCCCCGGTCGGCGACGACGGTCGCCGAGACGTCGCGGAAGGGGTACGGCAGGGATGCATGCTCGAAGCGTCCCCCCTCGACCCGCGCCGAGACGGAGCCCTCCGTCGCCGCGGGGTCGGCCACGTCCCCGGCGGCGCGCCAGCCGAGATCGACGCGGCCGCGGACGCCACTGCCCCAGCGCCGCACCCGCTCGGCATGGTCGGCGGCGCCGAGATCACGGGCCTCGGCGGCGACCAGGTGGAGGAGCCGCGGCGACACCTCGACCGCGTCCACGGCGCCGGAGAGGTCGAAGCGGCCGGTCGCCGGGACCACGGCCCCCTCCAGGCGTGCGCGCTGGAAAAGATCCCCCTCGACGCTGCCGCGCAGCGCCACCGCCCCTGCGGCCGCGGGGGCGATCTCGACCTGCACGCGGCGGAGGGTGGTGCGGGACTCGCGGCGGAGGTCGTCGACCAGGAGCGTCCCGTCCTCGACGGTCACCGGCACCGTGTCGCCGCCGGCGGCGCCCCGGCGCAGCCGTTCGAGATTCCAATGCCCGTCGGCATGGCGCACGGCGTGGACGACGGGACGGCGGATGCGGACCCCCTGGAACCGCGGCGCGCCGCCGGCGAGTTCCGGCAGTGACGTGCCGCAGGCGAGGCGCACCTCGTCGATCCAGAGGATCTGCCGCCACTGCTGCGGCATGCGCGGGTCGGAGAGCGAGACGCCGCGGAGGACGAGCCCCTCGCCGGCGACGACGCTCGCCCCCTGCACCTGGGCGACGAGGTCGGGGAACTCGGCGGCCAACCGGGCCACGGCCCGGGCGCGGACCTCCTCGCCCAGGCGGTTGGTGCCGATCGCCACGGCCGAGACCACCGCGGCGACCGTGAGGGGCACGGCCCAGCGCACGACCGTCCAGAGCGTGTCGGCGAGAGAGTTCACGTCGGTGGTGCTGACCGTCGCGGGGAGGGGCGGCGCGCGGGGCGGGAGGGTACGTGGGGGGGAAAGGCGGGGTCAACGCCCCTCCGCCGCCGGTCCGCCCCCGGACGCCGGCGGGAGAACCCTCGTCTTGACCGAACCCCGTGCAGCACCGAACCCGCCGCGACAACCCGGATTCCGCGACTCCCCTGCCCTTGCTATAGTGCCGGTCCCGTCGTGCCGTTTCCGGGGGGAACCGGCGCGGGGCATCCCTCTCCATCCAGACGCAAGCGAGACCGCATGAACGCGCCCGAGCACGCTTCCCACAGCCACGCCGACGCCGGTTCGCCCCCGGGGGTCAATGCCCAGCGTCTTCTCTGGGCGGGCTTCATGGCGATCCTCGCCGCGGGCGTCGGGTTCGCCATCCGCAGTGGGATCATGGACAACTGGGGGGCCGAGTTCGGCCTCACGGCGGGCCAGCTCGGCGACATCACCGGTCAAGGCCTCACCGGCTTCTGCTTCGGCATCATCATCGGCGGTCTCGTCGCCGACCGGATCGGCTACGGCAAACTCGTGATCACGGCCTTCCTGCTGCACGTGATCTCGGCCGTGATGACGTTCCTCGTCACCAAGGACAACGCCTACTCCATGCTGTACTGGAGTTGCTTCGTCTTCGCCTTGGCCAACGGAACCCTCGAGGCCGTGGCGAACCCGCTCGTCGCCACGCTCTTCCCCAAGAACCGTGCCCATTACCTCAACATTCTCCACGCATCCTGGCCCGCCGGCCTCGTGCTCGGCACCGTGATGGGATGGATTCTCGACGACAAGATGAAGGTCGACTGGAAGATCCAGTTGGCCCTGTATCTCGTACCGACGATCCTCTACGGCCTGATGTTCCTCGGTCAGAAGATGCCGAAATCCGAGGCCGCGGAGACGGGGGCCAGCTTCGGTGAGATGTTCAAGGACGTCGGCATCCTCGGCGGCCTCGTGATCTGCTACCTGCTGGCCCTGTTCTTCGCCGGGCCCCTGGCGGTGCCCCCGGCGATTTCCTACGGGATCGCCGGCCTCCTGCTCCTGGGCATCGCATTCATCACGCGATTCTCGATCGGGAGTCTGCTGTTGTTCGTGCTCTTCGTGACCCACGCACTCGTCGGCGCGGTCGAGCTGGGAACCGACAACTGGATCCAGAACATCACCGGCAACCTCTTCAGTTCCGAGCAGGGACGCTGGCTTTTCATCTGGACCTCCGCGATCATGTTCGGTCTCCGCTTCTGCACCGAGTTCATCGAGAAGCGACTCGGGCTGTCCCCGGTCAACCTGCTGCTGGTGTGCGCGGTTCTGGCGTGCGTCGGATTGCTCCTCTCGGCCGGGATCAGCAGCCTGCCGATCGCCTTCCTGGCACTCGGCGTCTACGCCATCGGCAAGACCTTCTTCTGGCCCACGATGCTCGCCGTCGCCTCGGATCAGTTCCCGCGCTCCGGGGCGGTGGCGATCTCGATCATGGGCGGCATCGGCATGCTCTCTGCCGGCCTCATCGGCGGCCCCGGCCTGGGGTACTGCAAGGACCGCTTCGCCGGGGAGGCGTTGAAGGAGGCCAAGCCGGCGGTGTTCGAGGCGTTCAAGGCCGAAAAACCGAGCCGGTTCCTCGAGATCCCGTCGACCGCGGCCGTCGGCCTCGACGGCGTGAAGCTCGGTGCGATCAACAAGAAACTCGAGGAGGCGAAAGCCGACGCCGCCAAGAACGGACGCAGCGCCGCCGATGCGGTCGAGACGTTGTCCGCCGACGAGCGCGCGGTGTACGAGGCGAGCATCGCCGGCGACCGGCGCACGCTGCGGGTCGATGCCTTCATTCCGGGAATCATGGCGGCGATCTATCTGCTGCTCTCGCTCTACTTCTCGAGCCGCGGCGGGTACCGGCGACAGACGATCACGTGAGCCTTCCCGCGCGGGACGCAGATCAGGGGGCCGGCCCGCACGGACGCGGGGTCGGCCCGATCCTGATTTCCAGCCCCGAGGTTCGCGCCCGCACCCCCCCCGGCAGGCAGACGACGGTGGGGCCGGAACCACTGCCCCCGGCCCTCGCGATCATCCCCGCCACCTCCAGATAGTGGCGGCTGGTCATGTCGCGGCAGGGCCAGCCCTCGCGGCGCCACAACTCGGCACAGATCTCCGCGAGCAGGTGGCGATCGAGCGTGCCCAGGGAGCCCGCATCGAGCACGACGCCCCCGTCGGGCTCCCGTGTCGAATGCCGGTCGAGCAGGTGGGCGGCGGCGCTCGCGATCGCCGAAGAAACCTCCGCCGCCCTGGCCCCGAGACGCCGCAGGGCCCCGGTCGCGCCGGGCCATGCGTGCGCCTCGACCCGCGGCAGGATCTCCGTGCGGAGGAACGAGCGGGCGAAGCGGGGATCGGCGTTCGTCGCATCCTCCCGCCACGACTGCCCGCGTGCGTCGAGGAACGCGCGGAGATCGCCGCGCCGCACGCCAAGGAGGGGCCGGAGGAGGGCGACGCCGTCGACGAGCCGGCGGGCCGGCTTCATGCCGGCCAGGCCCGCCACGCCGGTGCCGCGGAGGATGCGGTGGAGGATGGTCTCCGCCTGGTCGTCGCCGGTGTGGCCGACGAGGACATGCCGGGCGCCCTCCTCGTGCGCGGCGCGGCCCAACCAATCGTAGCGCATCCGCCGCGCCCGGGCCTCGATCCCCTCCCCGCGGACACCGTCGCCGGCGGCGACCGGCAGGCGGACGGCCCGCACCGGGAGCCCGAGCCTTTCCGCCGCGGCCTCGACGAAGGCGCGATCGGCGTCCGCCTCGGGACGGAGCCCATGGTCGGCGTGCGCGACGACGAGCCGCGGCCTCTTCCCCACGGGGGCGACCGCCGCGAGGGCCAGGAGGAGGGCCATGCTGTCGGCTCCGCCCGACACGGCGACGACGGCCGGCCATTCCCAGAACCCGCTCCGAGGCAACGCCCCGGAGACGGCTTCCAGCACCGTGTCCCCATGCCGGCGGTCGGGGGAGTCTCCCATGACCGGCATCGTACCAGCCCATCGGCGGCCCCGGCCCGCAGGATGTGGGTTTTCAGGCCTCGCCACCGCCTTCCAAGCCGCCCTTCCGCGGGAGAGGGGGCATGGCTACCATCCCGCCCCGCCAGGTTTCAGGCCGCCCCCCGCGGCCCCGCCGGGCGCACCCCCCCGAGGACGTCGCATGTACCCCGTCCATGCCGAGCGTGATGGCTCTCCCGTGTCCCGGCGCGGTCTGCTCCTCGCCACAGGCCTGGCGGCCCTCGTGGTCCCCGCCGCCTCCGGCTGCTCCACGTTGCTCACCGCCGCCTACCTCATCGCCCCCCAGGACGTGCCGGCCGAGTACAAGGGCCTCAAGGGCAAGCACGTCGCCGTGATCTGCAAGCCGATCGTGGAGCTCGAGTTCAGCGACGCGGGGAGCTCGCGCGAGCTCGCCGGCACCGTCGGACTGCTCCTCGAGAAGAACGTGCGCAAGGTGCGCGTCATCGGCCAGGACGAGGTCGCCCGCTGGATCGACGAGAACTCCTGGATCGACTACCCCACCGTGGGCAAGGCGCTCGACGCCGACATGGTGGTGGGGATCGACCTGGAATCGTTCCGGATGCACGAGGGCTCCACCCTCTACCGGGGCCGCGCCAACGTCCACGTGCGCGTCTACGACGTCGCCGAGAAGAAGGTGGTGTTCTCGAAGCGCTTCGACGACTTCAGCTTCCCCACCGACGGCGCGATGCCGGTCACCGATCGCTCCGAGGCGCAGTTCCGCGCGATGTTCCTCCAGATCCTGGCCCAGCGGATCTCGCGCTGCTTCCACGCCTACGACAGCCGCGAAACCTTCGCCGACGGCAACCTGACGTTTTAGTTTCACGCGAACCATCGGCATCCTGCCGATGTTCGCTTGGGGGATGGTCGCGCGTGCAGCCAAGGTGCACGCGGACCATCGACAGCGGCGGCATGCTGCCGCCGACGGGTGTTGCGCACGGCCGGTGGGACCTCTTCCGGCCGCCCCGACGGCCGGTGGGACCTCTTCCGGCCGCGCCGACGGCCGGTGGGATCAGAGATTCTTCAGATCGCGCTTCGGCTTCGGGGGAGCGAGCTTCCGCTTCTGATCGTCGGATGCCGGAGCGGGCACGTTGTTGTTGTTGCCGCCGTCGGCCATCTGCGGCTTGTTGACGCCGGTGAAACGCTCCGTCCACCGGTATCCAAGCGGCGTGCGCAGTTCCATCGCCGCGATCTGGGCCCAGGGCGTCCCCGCGTGATCGCGCACCACGCGCTCCAGCAGTTCCGTCGCCTGCTTGGCGAGTTTCTCGGTCTGCGAACCGACGTTCACCTCGTCGCTCGGCTCGAGTTGCCAGGTGTCGCTCTTGTCGTCCTTGAACTTCATCCCGAGTTTGGCCTGCGCGAGCATCTGGTTGTAGGCGTCGGTGCGAACCTTCGCGGCGAGCACGCGCCCCAGGGCGAGGTCGAAGCCGGCCTGCCAGCGACGCTCCTTCACCGCCTCCCGTTCCGGGAGCCCCGCCGAGAGGGTGGCGTGGAGGGTATCGATCCGGGGCTGGACGCGGGCGGCGGCCTTCTGGGCCTCGGTGAGGAGGGAGGCCAGCGCCGGTTCGTCGCGCTTCGGGAAGGTCATCGTCGGCCCCTCCATCGGCTGCAACTCGGTCGAGCGGGCCGCCTCGACGAGGGCCCGCTTCGCGGCGTTCGCGGCGATGTCCTGCTGGAGCTTGGCCGCCGACACGTAGTCGGGCTGATAGGCCGCCATCACGTCGGGGTCGAAGAAGTACCTGATCTGCGAGGCCATCGGCGCCACCATCTGGTTGGTGACACGGCCGCGCTCGCCGCTGTTGGGATGGACACGGAAATACATCCCGCCGGTCTCGGCGCAGAGCTTGGAGAGGCTGAAGGGGCCGAAGCCGGAATCGATCGCCTCGTCCTCGCCGGCCGTCGAGCGCACCCTCACCACCTCGGGCAGGAGCGTCTCCGGCCCCTGCTCCACCACGGCCCACTGCTCGTCGCCCTGCTGGTAACTCGGGTCGAACTCCACGTATTTGAGCCGCACCTGCTTCATGCCGAAGGGAGAGGGCACTCCCACGACGTACACCGGCATGCCCAGCTTGCGGCACACCTGGGCCGTCTGATCGGCCAGTTGCTGGTCGTTGCCCACCTCGTCGGTGAAGACGACGATCATCACGTTCTTCCGCGGCGACGACGTGCGGTAGATCTTCGCCGCCTCCGCGGCGGAACGGATCGCCGTGAAGGTCATCTCGATGCCCGTGTCGTCGACGGGGACGGAGTCGATCGCGCGGATCACCTCCTCGACCTCGTCGGTCGGCTTGCGGGTCACGAGCGAGACCGCCTTGCCGTAGGCGACCACGAGATTCTGGAGTTCGGGCCGGTTGCGCACCGTCCGGTCGGCCCCCAACTCGTGGAACACGCGTTCCAGACGGGAGGCGATCTCCTTCCGCTGCGCCGACAGGCTCACCGACTGGTCGAACACCCAGACCACCACCGTCGGACGCTGGCGGAGCGAGGCGTCGATCTCCACGGTGAGCCGATCGACGGCGCCGGCGGCGCCGCTGGTCGTCGCACCCACCGCACCGCGGACGACGACGGTCTCGTCGATCTCGGACGCGGTGGGCAGTTCGTCGACCGGGTCGATCTGGATGTCGCCGACCAGGTCGGGATCCGCCGTCACCGTGGTGAGGGACACGGTGTCGAGGACGGGGGCGAGCGCCTGGGCGACGTCGGCCGACTGGTCCTCGCCGGACGCCCCGGTCTGGGTCGCCGTGTCGCTGACGATCATCTCCTGCGGTTCGAGGTCGACCTCCTCCTCGCGTTCGGTCGGTGCCTCGATGACCGTCACCGGCACGCGCGCCGGTTCCGGCGTGGCGACGCCGACCAGCGCCAGCCAGAGGAGGAGGACGACGTGCACCACGAGGCTCGCGGCGAGGGCGGGAATGTCCCGCGCCATCCCCGCGGCGCCCCATGACGGTGCGTCGACCGGGTCGGCCTCGTGTCGTCGTGCTGCGTCATGGTTCGCCATGCGCGTCCTCCCGCCCGCCGTCGGCACCCTCGAAGCGATCCACACGGCACCGATTCTACGCTGCCGGCCCGGGAAACGGACGGCCGATCGCCCGATTTTCCCCCGGCGGACCGCGGCGGAAGGGACCGGCGGCAGCCGGTTCAGGGGAGGCGGAGTTCCATCCCGGCCACCAGCAGTGCCGGATTCCGCAGCGTGTCGCGATTGGCCTCCCAGAGGCGGGGGGCCCAGGATTTGTCGCCGTAGAACCGGATCGCGAGCGTCTCGAGGGTCTCGCCCTGCCCCACCCGGACCCTGCCGGGACGGGGGCTCGGCTCGAGGGGCGCGGTCCCCGCCGAACGCACCGTCCGGGGCGTCCACGTGGCGGGCAGACGGAGCGACAGGCCGATGGGGAGGACGGTCGGATCGGCGATCCGATCGCGATTGGCGTTCCAGATCGCCTCCGCGGCCCCGGGGTGCCCGTAGAGCCGGGTGGCGATGCCGGTGAGATCGTCGCCGTCGCGGACGGTCCAGGTCTGCCCCGCGCCGGCGGGCGTCCGCCAGCCATCCTGCCCCGCCGGCGGCAGCGTCCCCGCCGGCGGCGCGCCGGGAACACCCTGGGACACGTACGCCGCCTGCCGTGCCTGCACGGCCCCGTCCGGCCCCTGGCCCCCCATCTCGGCCGAGGCCGGAACCACGCCGTCCGCGGGGGGCGTCATCACCAGCGGCGACGGCGAGTCGACGTCGAGCAGCGGCGGCGGCGGAACGTCGAGCGTCGACCGATAGCTGGCGGGGAAGGCCGGGGGTGCCAGCGAGAGGTCGCCAGGGGGACCGGGCAGCGGCGGAGGGGGGGACGGCGGCCGCTCGTCCCCTCCCTCCGGACCTGACGACTCCACCGGGGCCCGCGCCACGGGAGCCGCGCCGTCCGGGAACGCCGCCGCGGCGGGCGCCGCCGGCAACGGCTGCCCCGGCCGGGAATCGGGAATGCAGTAGGCACCCGCTCCCACGGGAGCCGCCGCCGCGGGGGAGGCCGCCGGATCGGGAGCGCCGGCCCAGACCGCGGCCCCGCCTCCCGCCCCCTCCGTCGCGCCCGGCCCGGCCAGCCACACGTCCACCACGCGGGTCACCATCGGTGCGGCGAGCGCCACGCCGACCACCACCATCGTCAACCCGGCGAGGAACCGCACGACCCGCATCATCGCCACCGCCTCCGGAAACGCCCGATCGATCCCGGAAACTCTACCCCGCCCGTCCGCGGAGGCAGCCCGCGCGGACCCTGGCGCCGTCTTGAAGCGCGTCGGCCGACGCGTCACCATCCGCGCGGCCGGCAAGGTCGCCGTGCCGCGTGCCGAGGGACCGGGGGCGAGGGGCCGGAACCGGCGTCAGGAGGCCCGCGCGGGCCGGGTGCTGCCGACCGTGCTGGGAGCCTCGGCGAACCAGCGCTGCAGCCAGAGCACCAGCGGCGCCGCGATGTAGATCGTGCTGTAGCTGCCGGTGATGACGCCGACGAGCATCGTGAAGGCGAAGGCGTGGATGCCGGCGCCTCCGAAGAGGTAGAGCACGAGCGTCGCCAGGAGGGCCGTGCCGGAGGTGAGGATCGTCCGGCTCAAGGTCTGGTTGACCGCCTTGTCCACCATCTCGGCGGTCACGAACTGCGCCTTCCCGCGAAGCTCGCGGAGACGGTCGAAGATCACGATCGTGTCGTTGATGGAGAAGCCGATGATCGTGAGGAGGGCGGCCACGACGTCGAGGCTGATCTTGAAGTCGTCGACCAGGGCCCAGCCCAGGAACGGCGCCACGTAGTGGGAGAGGGCGAGGAAACCGACCGCGACGAGGACGTCGTGGAGCAGTGCCGCCACCGCCGCCAGGCCGAAGGCGACGTTCTGGAACCGCAGCCAGACGTAGAACACGATCGCGGCCAGGCTCACCGCCAGGGCCCACACGGCGGTCACCTTCGTGTTGCCGGCCACCTTGCCGCCGATGGAGTTCGCCGACAGGTAGACCGGGGTCTCGGCCAGCGTCGACTTCATCCGTTCGAGCACGCGGGTCGTCGTCCCGACGTCCGTGCCGGCGGTCAGCGTCCACTCCTCGTAGGGCTTGGAGCGCGTGGTCGCACCCGGGGCCTCGACCGAGAACGGCACCGCCGCGATCCCCTCCGCGGCCAGCACCGCCGCGATCGAATCGCGGAGCGTCGCCTGGTTGATCTTCGCCGGGAAGACGAGTTTCGCGGTCGTGCGGGCCTCTCCCTCGCCGGCGGCCGGCGCTTCCGCGACGTCGGCGAACGACATCGCGTAGGTGAGCAACCGCCCCGGGAACACCTCCTGCAGGGTGCGCTGCACCTCGTCGGTGTCGCGCAGCGAGGTGTCGATCTTGAACCTGGCCTGCGACTCCCCCTCCACGGTCACGGAGCTGACCGCCGTGTTGGGGAGATTCTTCACCGCCTCGCGCACCGCGCCGACGTCGGGGGCCTGACCGTCGCGGAACGCGACCTGCACGCTCGTGCCGCCGGTGAAGTCGATGTCGAAGAGGCCCTGGCCGCGCCGCTGGGCGGCCGCCAGCCCGGCGAGGATGAACAGCGCCGACAGCGCGAGCGCCGGCCGGACCCACTTCACGAAGCGGAAGTCGGGGGTGCCGAAGAGCTTCGCCATGTTGAGACGTCGGATCCAGCCGTTCCGCTCGGCGAGATCGAACATCACGCGCGAGCAGAAGACGGCGGTGAACAGGTTGAGGAGCAGACCGAGGATCAGCGTCACGGCGAATCCCTTGAGCTGATCGGTGCCGATGAAGAACAGCACCACGCCGGTGATGACGGTGGTGAGGTTCGAGTCGATGATCGTGGTGAACGCCCGCTGGAAGCCGTTGCGGATCGCCATCCGCAACGCCGCCCCGCGCTCGGTCTCCTCGCGCATGCGCTCGTAGATGAGGACGTTCGCGTCCACCGCCATGCCGACGGAGAGCACGAGCCCGGCGAGGCCGGCGAGGGTGAACGCGGCCTTGATGGAGATCATCAGCGCCACGACCAGGACGATGTTGAGGAGCACCGCCAGGTCGGCGACCAGCCCGGAGAAGCGGTAGTAGGCCAGCATGAAGGCGAGCACGACGATCGTCGCCAGGGCCATGGCCCGGGCCCCGGAGCGGATCGTGTCGGCCCCGAGCTGTGGGCTGATGCGCTGCTCGCTGATCGGATCGCTGTAGAGGGCCGCCGGCAGGCTGCCGGCGTTGAGCACGCCGACCAGGAAGTCGACGTCCTGCTGGCGGAAGTTGCCGGTGATCTGCCCGCTCGACGAGATGGCGCTGCGGAGCACCGGCGCGGAGAGGAGGACGCCGTCGAGCACGATGCCCAGCCGGCTCTGGAGGCGGTTGGCCGGGTCGGGGAGATTGCTGCCGGTGAGGACGTTGAACAGGCTCGCCCCGGCGGAGTTGAAGGCGAAGTTCACGCAGGGCATGAGCGACTGCGGATCGAAGCTCGAGACGGCGCGGGTCAGATACCCGCCGTTGACGTCGAAGCGGTCGAGGACGACGAGCACCTCGACCCGGCCGTCGGCCATGCGCCGCGTCACGAGGCCGCGGTTCTCGTCGGCGTCGAACTTCGTCGTGTCGAGTTGCACCCAGCGCCCCACCGGTGCACCGGCGTCGACGACCTGCTCCCCCGGCGACTTCTCCGCCAGCTCGATGACCCGGCGGTGGCGGGGATCGTCACGGTTGGCGGTGATGCGGAACTCGAGAACGCCCGCGCTCGAGACGACCTTCTTGATCAGGTCGACCTCGGCCTGATCCACCTCCGGCACGATCACCTCGAGCTGGTCGAGGCCGTAGCGCCGCACGGTGACTTCCTTCTGTCCGCCCGGATTGACGCGCCGCGCGACGGCCGCGACGAGCTTGTCCATGTCCACCGCCGCCGCCTGGCTGCGGACGTCGAACTCGAGGTCGAGCGACTCCGAACGCGTCGCCGGCTGGGCGAGCCGCACCATGGCGCCGCCGAAGTCGGCCTGCTCGACGGCCTTGAGGAACGATTCCCTGGCGGCGGCGTCGGTGGTGTCGAGCTTGACGGCGATCCGGCCGTCGCCGGTGCGCGTGGCGGTGCCGAGCCTCCCCTCGCGTTCCGTGAGGAGCCGCTCGATCGTCCCCATCGCGTTCTCCACCTGGCTGCCGGCCTGGCGGGAGGAATCGATCTCGTAGACGAGGATCACGCCCCCCTTGAGGTCGATGCCGAGTCGGGGTGGCCACCCCAGCGCGATGACGACCAGTCCGGCGACGAGCGCCGTGAGCACGGTGGCGATGCGGCCCCACATGTCGGACGCCCGCAGGGCCCGGGCGAGGAGCCACGACAGCACCGTGGGGACGACGATCGTCGCCAGCGCGATGAGGCCCGCACCGTACCCGCTCCTCCACCACGGGACCGCGGCGGTGGCGGCGTCGGGCAGGGCGGCGGCGGCCTGGGCGATGGGGAGCAGGAGAGGCATCATGACTCGCGGACTCGCTTTCGAGACGGGACGTGAGGGGGGCGGGGGCTGGTCAGCTTCCCGACGCCGTGGATTCGGCCGATCCGTCGAGCACCGACGCGATCGTGGAGAGGGCCACCTGGAGCTTGACGTTGGCGGCGTCGTCGATCTTGAGCACGACCCGGCCGCCGTCTCGGTCGACGGATGCCACGGTGCCGTAGATGCCCGACGAGGTGAGGACGCGGTCGTTCTTCTTCAGGCCGGAGAGGATCGCCTGCTGACGCTTGAGGCGTTCCCGTTCCGGCTTGACGAACATCGCCCAGAAGGCCACACCGATGAGCAGCACCGGCAGGATCTGGAGGAGGATCTCGGCCGGTGCCGACGGGGCCCCCGGGCCCTGGGCCAGGAGGGTCGCCTGGGCGATGAGGCATCGTGTCGGCGGCATGGCAACTCGCGGGGCGGGAGACGCGGCGTCGGGACGGGGGAGAGGGGTCAAAAAACCGGGAAAACCCAGAATGTATCGGTGGCGGCGCGGCAGCGACAAGAGCGACACGCGTCGCGGCCTCCCGGACGTCCGGAAGGCCGTCGGTGGGTGTCCCCGGGGGGGTCACCCGTCCCCCCCGAGGCCCGCCAGGATGGCCTGCGACTCGTCGGCGAAGCGCCCTGCCACGATCGCCGCGCGCAGCCTCCCCACCAGCCGCTGATAGAAGGTCAGGTTGTGGATCGAGGCGAGCACCGGTCCGAGCATCTCCCGGGCGATGAACAGGTGCCGGAGATAATCGCGGCCGTGCCGGCAGGCGGGGCACGGACAGTCCTCCTCCAGCGGCCGGCGGTCGAGGGCATGCTTGGCGTTGCGGAGCCGCACCGTCCCCGAGAAGGTGTAGGCGAGCGAGTTGCGCCCACAGCGGGTCGGCAGCACGCAGTCGAACATGTCGATGCCGGCGCCGATCGCCGCGACGATGTCGGCCGGCTGGCCCACCCCCATCAGGTATCTCGGCTTGGACGACGGCAGGAGCGGCACGGTCGCCCGGAGCGTCCCGACCATCGCCTCGAACCCCTCCCCCACCGACAGCCCGCCGACCGCGTAGCCGGGGAAATCCATCTCCGTCAGCCGCCGGGCGCTCTCGGCGCGGAGCTCGGGATCGAGCCCCCCCTGGACGATGCCGAAGAGCGCCTGGTCGGGACGACGGTGGGCCTGCCGGCAGCGCTCCGCCCAGCGCAGCGAGCGCTGCATCGCCTCCTCGACGGCGCCGCGCTCGGCGGGCAGGCCGATCACGTGGTCGAGTTGCATCGCCACGTCGGCACCGATCGCCTCCTGGATCCGGATCGAGGCCTCCGGCGTGAAGCCCACCGGACTGCCGTCGAGGTGGGAGCGGAAGAACGCCCCCTCCTCGGTCACCGTCACCTGCCGCGCGAGGCTGAAGACCTGATACCCGCCGCTGTCGGTGAGCGTGGGACCGGCCCAGCCCATGAATCGGCCGAGTCCGCCGGCCGCATCGACCACCCGTTCGCCGGGACGGAGATGGAGGTGGTAGGTGTTGGCGAGGATCATCCCGGCGCCGGAGCCCGCCACGCGGCCGATGTCGACCCCCTTCACCGTGGCCGCCGTCGCCACCGGCATGAAAAGCGGGGTGTCGACCGAGCCGTGCGGGGTGACGAGAACGCCGGCACGCGCCTCCCCACAGGTCGCCCGGGGATGCCACGCCAGCGCACCCGTCGTCCCGCCGCCGCCCGGCGGCCCGGGATCGGCGGGTGTCACGGGATCACCGGCGGCTTGCCGATGCAGTGATAGGTGAAGCCCCGGGAACGCATCTCGGAGGGCGAATAGAGGTTGCGGCCGTCGAAGATCACCCTGGCCGCCATGCGCGACTGCATCTCGTCGAAGTCGGGACGACGGTAGTCGCCCCACTCCGTGACGATCGCCAGGCACTCGGCGCCGTCGAGCGCCTCCATCGGCCCCTCGGCGTAGGCGATGCGGTCGCCGTAGATCGCCCGGACGTTCTCCCGGGCCTCGGGATCGTGCACGGTGACCTTCGCCCCACCGGCGAGCAGATGGTCGAGCAGATCGAGGGCGGGGGCGTCGCGGACGTCGTCGGTGCGCGGCTTGAAAGCCAACCCCCAGACCGCGATCCGTCGGCCGCGGAGATCGCCGCCGAAGTGCGCGGAGATCTTGGCCCCCAGCACCTTCTTCTGGGCGAGATTGGTCTCGTGCACGCTCGTGAGGATGCGGGGATCGATGCCGTTGGCCCGGGCGACGGCGGCGAGCGCCTGCACGTCCTTGGGGAAGCAGCTCCCCCCGTAGCCCACCCCGGGGAACAGGAAGGCGAAGCCGATGCGGCTGTCGTGGCCGATGCCGCGCCGCACGTCGTCGACGTCGGCGTCGATGCGTTCGCAGAGGTTCGCCACCTCGTTGATGAAGCTGATCTTGGTCGAGAGCAGCGCGTTGGCGACGTACTTCGTCATCTCGGCGCTCTCGGGGGACATGACGAGGAACGGGTTCTCGGTGCGCAGGTAGGGCGTGTAGAGCGTGCGGAGCACCTCGGCGTCGGACGGCCGGCGCACGCCGACGACGACCCGGTCGGGCTTCTGGAAGTCCTCGATCGCCGCCCCCTCCTTGAGGAACTCGGGATTGCTCGCCACCCGGCACTCCCGGCCGGTCGCCGCTCGGAGGCGGGCCTCGATGCCGGCGCAGGTGCCCACCGGCACCGTGCTCTTCGTGACGACGACCGCCTCCTGGCCGAGATGCGGGGCGATCGTCTCCACCACCTTCCAGAGGGCCGAGAGGTCGGCGGAGCCGTCGGCTGCAGGAGGGGTGCCCACCGCGAGGAACACGATCTCCGCCCGGGGGATCGCCGCGGACGTGTCGGTGGTGAAGCGCAGCCTCCCGGCACGCGAGTTCCGCTCCACCAGCTCGTCGAGCCCCGGCTCGTAGATCGGCACCTCGCCCCGGTTGAGGCGATCCACCTTCGCGGCGTCGATGTCCAGGCAGGTGACGACGTTGCCGCTGTCAGCGAAGCAGGTGCCGGACACCAGGCCGACGTAACCGGTGCCGACGACGGCGATTCTCATGGACCACTCCGGAGGCTCGAGGGGGAGGAGGGGAAGAGGGGGAGAAGGAGGGAGAAGACCGGCACGGGAAGCGGGTGACCGCCCCCCTCCGGCTCATTCGGGGAGCGGCTGGCCGGCCACGTCGGCGCCGGCTTCGCCGCCCGCGTCACCGTCGTCCTGTTCGCTCGGCGGCACCGGCACGACCGCGGCGAGGGTGTCCCCCTCGTCCAGACGCATGATACGCACCCCCTGCGTGTTGCGGCCGATGGCCTTGATCTCGGCGACGTTGACGCGCTGGATCTTGCCGCGGGAGGTCATCATGAGGACCTGGTCGCCGTCCTTCACGGACACCACCGACACCACGTCGCCGTTGCGGGTGGTGGTCTTGATGTCGCGCACCCCCTTCCCGCCGCGGTGCTGCGTCCGGTAACGCATCCCGCTCGGGCCGCCGTCGCCCCCGTCGTCGTCCGCGTCGGGCACCGCGGCGTCGGTCTCGGTCTCGGCCTCGGCGCCGTCACCCTCGGGACCCGGGCCGCTCAGTTCGGTGCCCGGTCCGAAGGGGGTGCGCTTGCCGTACCCGTGCTCGCAGACGGTGAGCAGCGTGGCCTCCGCATCGGCCACCACCATCCCCACGAGCCGATCGCCGGAGGAGAGCTTGATGCCCCGCACGCCGCTGGTGTCCCGCCCCATCGGGCGGGCGTCCGACTCCGGGAACCGGATCGCCATCCCCTTGGCGGTGGCGAGCACGAGTTCGTCGCCGGGCCGCGTGATCACCGCATCGACCAACTCGTCACCGTCGCGGAGCTTGACGGCGATCAGTCCCTTCGTGCGGCGGCGCTTGTATTCGTCGAGCGCCGTCTTCTTCACCACGCCGCTGCGCGTGGCGAGCATGAGGTACTGCCCCGGGTCGCCGAACCCGGACACCGCCCGGCAGTCGGCGACCTTCTCCCCCTTCTCGAACTCGAGAAGGTTGACCAGCGCCCGCCCCTTGGCGTCGCGGGCCAGCTCCGGCAGCTCGAACACGCGCAGGGTGAACACCTTGCCGAGCGTGGTGAACACGAGGAGGAAATCGTGGGTGCTGGCCACGAAGAGGTGCTCGATCGGGTCTTCCTCGTCG
>CAZMOU010000097.1:0-4021 GCA_964567835.1 uncultured Chitinophaga sp.
GCCGGCGTCGTGAGGCCGGGCGAATCGACGGGCCGCCTCATCGGCTCGGCGACCACGGTCGCGGCCCAGCACTCCCTGATGGCGAAGGACCGCCACTTCGAGGACGTCAGGCGCATGAAAAAGGCGCCTGAGGCCATGGATGGCCCGGTCCCACCGCGCGAGCCCGTCCGTGGCAGGAAGCCGCGGCGCATGAAAAAGCCCGCCGGGGCCATGGATGGCCCGGCGGGCTTGAAGTGGCGGGGACAGGATTCGAACCTGTGACCTCGAGGTTATGAGCCTCGCGAGCTACCGGGCTGCTCCACCCCGCGACGTTGAATCGTTCGGCATCGGCCGGTCGGGCCGACCTGGAAAGATCGGCCCGCGGGCGGCATCGACTTCAGGATCATACGCCGGCGCCTGTGGAATGGAAAGCCCCGGCTTCCGGATTGCGCCGCACGATCCTCACGGCCGCCAGACGCCGGTCGTCGTCGTGCGGCCCGGTGGCCGACCGCGGCGGCGCCGGGGATCGGGATTGCCGGTCGGGGGGCGGAACCGAAATAAAGGAGGAGTCCGCCGCGCGTCCCGAGACCCGTCCATGCCCACCGGCGATCCCCGCCCGTCACCGCCGCCGACCCCGGGACAGCCCCCCGCGGAGACGCTCGTCGGCGGTGCGCCCTGGAAGCGGAACGAGCCGGCCGGCCTGCCCGCGATCCGCACCGGGGGGCACGCCGATCGGTCGGCGGGGGCCGCGCGCGGAAAGCCCGACGAACCGACCGCCTGGGAATCGATCGCCGCCACGCTCACGGGGCTCCTGGCAGCCAGCCCCGCCTGGACGACGAGCCTCGCGGTCCACACGGCGCTCCTGGTGGTCCTCGCGCTGTGCATCATCCACGTGCCGAAGCGGGAGCCACTCGCGCTCGTGCTCGGCTTCGGCGACTCTTCCGGCGACCCGGGCGCGGCCGCCACCGACGAGGCCGTCGTCGAGATGCCGGGGGAGGAGACCGAGCCGACGGAGGAGCCGCCGAACGAACCGGCCGAGGCGATCGTCGCCGCGCCGCCGCCGGATCCGGCCCAGGAACCGGCCGAGACGGTCGCCGAGCCCGCAGAGCGACCGCCGCGCGAGGCGGCGACGGGGATCCGGGTCGCGCTCTCGGGTCGGGAGCCGGGCCGGCGCGAGGGCTTCCTCGGCGCCAACGGCGGCAGCGCCGACACCGAGGCCGCGGTGGCGCTGGCCCTGGAATGGGTCGTGCGTCAGCAGCGCAAGGACGGGCTCTGGAGCCTGCAGGGGCCCTACGTCGACGGTGGCTCCCAGGAGAACAGGCTCGCCGCCACGGCGATGGCGCTGCTCGCCCTCCAGGGCGCCGGCAACACGCACCGTGCCGGCACCCACCGCGCCGCGGTGGCGCGGGGATGGAAGAAGCTCCTCTCCCTGCAACGCGCCGACGGCGTCTTCGACGCCGGCGCGATCCCGCCGCTCCACGAATCCTATTCGCACGCCCAGGCGACGATCGCGCTGTGCGAGCTCGTCGGCATGTCGCGCGACCCCGAACTGCGCGGGCCCGCGGAGAAGGCGCTCGGCTACGCGATCGGGGCCCAGGGGCCCGACGGCGGCTGGCGGTACGAGCCGGGCAGGGAAGGGGACATGTCGGTGACCGGGTGGTACGTGATGGCGCTCCAGAGCGGCCTGATGGCGGGCCTCGAGGTGCCCGGGGAGACGATCGAGCGCGTGGGGGAGTTCCTCGATCTGGTCGCGGTCGACGGGGGGCGGCGCTACGGATACCGCCGCGAGAACATCGCCCGGGAGGCACGGCCGGTGACGACCGCCGTCACCGCCGAGGGGCTGCTCTGCCGGCAGTACCTGGGCTGGCCCCGCGACGATCCCCGGCTCGTCGCCGGCCTCGACGCCATCGTCCGCGAGAAGCCGATCGACTTCGACGGCGACAAGGACTTCTACGCCTGGTACTACGTCACCCAGGTGGCCCACCATGCCCAGGGGCCGGCCTGGCGGCGCTGGAACGAACGGCTGCGTTCCGAACTGCCGGCGCGGCAGGTGGAGAAGGGCAAGGAGCGGGGGAGCTGGGATCCGTCGCTCGACCGGTGGGGATCGGCCGGCGGCCGCCTCTTCGCCACCTGCTTCGCCACCTGGATGCTCGAGGTCTACTACCGCCACCTGCCGCTCTACGGCGAGCTCCCCGCGGACGCGGTCACGGAGTGATCCGCCCGGCCCCCCCCGGCCCCGGCCCGCCCCACTGCCGCACCGCCTCGTAGGCCACGATCGCGGCGCAGTTGGAGAGATTGAGGCTCCGCACCTGCGGCCGGGAGGGGATGGTGAGGAGCTTGTCGGCGTGGGCGGCCACCAGCCGCGGCGGGAGTCCGGACGACTCGCGTCCGAAGACCAGCACGTCGCCACGCCGGTAGGCGACGTCGGTGTAGGGGCGGGTGGCCCGGGCGCTGAAGAGCCAGTCGGGGCCCCGGCCGAGGCGCGAGAGGAGGTGCTCCCAGTCGTCCACCACCTCCCACTCGAGCTCGTCCCAGTAATCGAGGCCGGCCCGCCGCAGGTAATAGTCGTCGATCTGGAATCCGAGCGGCCGGACGAGCCACATCTTCGCCCCGATCGCCACGCAGGTCCGCCCCACGTTGCCGGCGTTGGGGGGGATCTCCGGCTCGTGGAGGACGACGTGGAGGCAGGGGTCGTAACGCATGCGGTTCGCCGCCCCGGGCGGGTCTGCTATCGTTGGGTCAGTCGGGCCGGGCCGCTCGCGGGCCGGGCCCCACTTTTGTTTTGTCGCCCGAACACGTGCCTTCCGCCACAAGTGTGCCCGGAGTCCCTCCCTTGGTCGAGATCACGAGGAATCCCACCCGCGCCGTCCGCATCGGGTCGATCACCATCGGCGCCGGCCACCCGATCGCGGCGCAGAGCATGACCGCGACCCACACCACCGACGTGGAGGCCACGATCGGGCAGGCGGAGGACCTGCGTCGGGCTGGGGCCGGCGTGGTGCGCATCGCCGTCGACTCGAAGAAGGACGCCGCGGCCCTCCCGGCGATCCGTGCCGGCACGTCCGCGAACCTGGCGATCGACCTCCAGGAGAACTACCGCCTCGCCGCCGACGTGGCCCCGTACGTCGACAAGCTCCGCTACAACCCCGGCCACCTCTACCACCACGAGCCGACGAAGCCGTGGCAGGACAAGGTGCGGTTCATCGCCGACGTCGCCGCGGCCCACGACTGCGCGCTGCGCGTGGGGGTGAATTGCGGGAGCGTCGATCCGGCGAAGAAGGAACAGTTCGCCGAGGAGGACTCGATCGGGCCGATGCTGGCAAGCGCCCTCGAGCACTGCGAACTGCTCGACTCGATCGGGTTCACGCGCTACGCCGTCTCGCTCAAGGATTCCGACCCGGCGAAGGTGATCGAGGTCAACAAGCGCTTCGCCGCCGAGCGGCCGGAGATCCCGCTCCACCTCGGCGTCACCGAGGCGGGCATGCCCCCCGACGGCATCGTCAAGACGCGGATCGCCTTCGAGCAGCTCGTGAGCCGGGGGATCGGCGACACGGTGCGCGTCTCGCTCACGGTGCCCAACGCACGCAAGGCGGAGGAGATCGCCGCGGCCAACGCCATCCTCGCCGACATCGCCGCGGGTCGGGTGCGGTCGGTCGTCGACTACGGCCTGTCGTCGCTGAACATCATCTCCTGCCCGAGCTGCTCGCGCGTCGAGAACGAGGCCTTCATCGAGCTGGCCCGCGAGGTGAAGGAGATGACGCAGTACGCCAAGGACCACGCCATCACGATCGCGGTGATGGGCTGCCGGGTGAACGGCCCCGGCGAGACCGACGACGCCGACCTCGGGCTGTGGTGCGGGCCGACGCACGTGAACCTCAAGCGGCGGAGCGCCGAACTCGGGGCCTTCCCCTACGACGAGATCCTGCCCAAGCTGCGGCACGAACTCGACAAACTGATCGCGGAGCGGGCCTGATGCACCGCCTGCCGATCGTCGATGCTGCGGGCGAGGCCTGCAACGCCGGGGCCGCCGTGATGCCGGCCG
>CAZMOU010000097.1:4031-17707 GCA_964567835.1 uncultured Chitinophaga sp.
GCGCCTTCCCCTACGACGAGATCCTGCCGAAGCTCAAGGCGGAGCTCGACCGCCTCATCGGCGGTTAGCCGTCCGCGGGAGCACGCCCCGCCCGGCGATCGGCGGCGGTCAGCGTTCGTGCTCGCGGTAGGAGGGAAGCTCGAAGCCGTCGTCGACGGGACCACCTCCCCCCGCGCCGAGCGCGAGGAGGCGTTGCACGGGGCGGCTGGCCGCCACCCGGGTGGCGGCGTTGAAGAGTCCGACGCCGGCCGCCGTTCGGGGGAAGGCCAGGCGCGGGGCCCCCGGGGGGAGTCGCTGGGCCTTCTCGGCGTAGGGCCGCAGGATGCGCTCGTAGGCGCGGAACGCGTAGGCGAAGTCGGCGTGGCGGGCGATCTCCCCGGCGAGGACGTAAGCCCCGAGGATGGCGAGCGACGTGCCCATGCCGGTGAGCGGCGAGGGGCAGCACGCCGCGTCGCCGACGAGGACGAAGCGTCCGCTCGACCACGCCCGGGCCTTCACCTGGGCGAGGGGGCCGAAGAAGAAGTCGGGGTCGTGATCGAGGTGGGCGACGATCCGGGGGCACTCCCAGCCGAGGCCCGCGAGCGCCTCCCTGACGAGGCGTCGCTGATCGGTGGGGCGGCGGGCGTCGATGTCCCCGTCGTCGGACCAGAAGCTCACCGCGACCGACAGCGCGCCGGGGCCGCCGGGCCGGACCACGACGACGCGGCCGCCCGGGGCGGCGAACCAGCGGGCCCAGTCGGTGTCCGATGGCGAGCGGGGGATGCGGAAGTAGGCCGTGTAGACCCGCAGGAACGCGATGTCGACGCGGTCGCCCATGACCTGGCGCCGCGTCGGGGAACCGATCCCCTCGGCCGAGACGACGACGTCGAACCGGTCCGACGCGCCGTCGTCGAAATGGACCGTCGCCTCGCTCGCGGACTGCCCGAGGCGGTCGATGGTGCGACCGAAACGGTAGCGGACCGAGTCCCGCGTGGCGTCGAAGAAGACCCGCGCCAGGTCGCCGCGGAGGATCTCGATGTCCCTGGTGAACGACGTCGCCGTTCCCTTGGGAAAGACGCCGGCGGGCCGGCCGTCCGTGCGGACGAACTCGATGCCCGCCTCGCGCGTGGTGCGCGACCTGATCGCCCCGTCGAGCCCCATCAGCGTCACCACCTTCTCCGCCGGGCCGCTGACGTCGACGTTCTGCCCGCCGTCGCGGAACGCCCCCGCCTTCTCCACGACCAGCGGCGCGAAGCCGTAGCGCCGCAACCAGAACGCCAGGCAGCACCCGGCGATGCTCGCACCGCTGATGAGGATCCTCGTGTCGGTTCGCACGCCGTCGACTCCGCGGGCGGTCGGGGAGGGCCGCGGGGATGCGGCGCGGCCGCCCCGACGGACGGTTCTCCCACGCGGTTCGTCCCACCGGCAAGCCCGGGCGGACGGGGGGGCAGCGCGACCGTCGTCGGCTGGCGTGCCGGGATCGCGGTCTGGTATCGTGGCGGAATGAACCAGCTTCCCATCGTCGACCCCTCCGCGCCGGCCCCGCTCCCGGTCGATCCCCCAGACGCCTCGGCCCGCGGCACCTTCGCCATGGTGAGCCTGGGGTGCCCGAAGAACCTCGTCGACAGCGAGCGGATGCTCGGCCTGCTGCGGCAGGACGGCTGGCAACTCGTCGCCGCGCCCGACGGGGCCGACCTCGTCGTCGTCAACACCTGTGCCTTCATCGACGCCTCGCGGGAGGAGTCGTACGGCGTCGTCCGCGAGATGCTCGACCTCAAGAAGGCCGGGGGGACGCGCGGCGTGATCGTGGCGGGCTGCCTCGCGGAGCGGCAGAAGGAGTCGCTCCTCGAGGAGCTGCCGGGCCTGGACGCCGTGATCGGCGTCTTCTCGCGCGACGACGTGGCCCGCGCCGCCGAACGCCTCATCGGCGGCCTGGGGGACCAGCGCAGCCTGTTCCGGCCGGCGCCGGCGGTGCCCCTCGAGGACCGCGGCCGGCTCCGCGTCACGCCGCGGCACATGGCCTACCTGAAGATCTCCGAGGGCTGCGACCGCACCTGCACGTTCTGCGCGATCCCCAGGATGCGCGGCAAGCATGCCACGAAGCCGATGGAGGAGGTGGTGCGCGAGGCGCGGGAGCTCGCCGCCGACGGCGTCCGCGAGCTGGTCGTCGTCGCCCAGGACACGACCTATTACGGCATGGATCTCTACGGCGAGCCGCGGCTGGTGGAACTGCTCGGCGAGCTCGGGAAGGTCGAGGGCCTCGAGTGGATCAGGCTCATGTACCTCTACCCGGAGCACTTCTCCGACCGGCTCGTCGGCACGATCGCCGACTCGGGCAAGATCGTCCCCTACCTCGACATGCCGCTGCAGCATGCCAGCGACCCGGTGCTCAAGCGGATGCAGCGGCGCGTGATGCGCAAGCCGACCGAGGCGCTCCTCGAGAAGCTCCGCCGGGGGATCCCCGATCTCGTCCTGCGCACGACCTTCATCACCGGCTTCCCCGGCGAGACCGAGAGCCAGTTCGGGGAACTCGTCGACTTCGCCCGGCAGTGGCGCTTCGAGCGCGTGGGGACCTTCACCTACTCCCTCGAGCCCGACACCCCCGCCGCCAAACTCGACGGCCACCTCCCCGAGGAGGTGAAGGCGGAGCGGCGCGATCGGCTCATGGAGATCCAGCAGGGGATCGCCCACGACCATGCCCGCGGGCAGGTGGGCAAGACGCTCGACGTGATCATCGACGCCCCCAGCGGCGAGCGCGACGACGTCTGGATCGGCCGCTCGACCGGCGACGCCCCCGACATCGACTGCCTCGTCTACGTCACCGCCGAGGGGACCGGTCCGGGCAGGTCGCTCGTGGGCAGGATCCTCCCGGTGGAGATCGTGGCCTCGAGCGGATACGACCTCGCGGGCGTGCCGGCCGAGGCCTGACCGCAGCCCCGCGTCATGCCCCGACGGCGCCCCGTGCCGCGTCGTGCCGCCGCACCTCCGAGATCCGCCCATGGCCTGGCCCGTCGCCCCGCCGCTGCACCGCCCGGTCGCCGGACGCCGCGAACTGCTCCGCCTCGGGGGGCTCGGGATGCTCGGCATCGGCCTGCCCGATCTGCTCGCCGCCCGGGCCCTCGGGGGGCCGGCCGAGGGCCCCTCCTTCGGCCGCGCCACCCGGGTCATCTTCCTCTTCATGTGGGGCGGGCCCTCGCAGCTCGAGACCTGGGACCCCAAACCCGACGCCCCGCGCGAGGTGCGCGGGGAGTTCCGGCCGATCCCCACCGCGGTCCCTGGGATCCGCATCGGCGAGCACTTCCCCCTGCTCGCCGCCCGGACCGACAAGCTCTGCATCGTGCGGTCGATGACCCACGACAACGCCGACCACACGCGGGCGACGAGCTACCTGCTCACCGGCGAGCCGCCCACGCCCACGGGGGACCGACGCAGCCAATGGCCGAACCTCGGCTCCACCCTCTCGGCGCTCGGCCGCGGCCGGGGAGCGCTGCCGCCGGTGGTGCAGATGCGGCCCACGGTGCCGGGCGACGTGCCGCGCTTCGTGGAGTCGAGCCAGGGGCAGTTCGCGGGCTGGCTGGGGGCGGCGCACGACCCGTTCACGATCGACGACGATCCCTCGCGCCCCGACTACCGTGTGCCCGACATGGAGCTCTCCCCCGAGCTCTCCGTGGGGCGGCTCGACGACCGGCTCGGGCTCCTCGCCGACCTCGACCGGCAGATCGCAGCGCGCGGTGACGCCGCCGCCGCGCAGGACGAGTTCCGCAGGCGGGCCTCCGATCTCCTCGCCGCCGCCGCCGGGCAGAGGGGCGCCTTCGACCTCGCCGCCGAGCCCGAGCGGGTGCGCGACCGGTACGGACGGAATCCCCACGGGCAGTCGGTGCTCCAGGCGCGGCGCCTGGTGGAACGGGGTGTGCCGCTCGTGACCGTGTTCTGGCCCAACGACGGGATCAAGAACGTGAGCGTCTACTGGGACACCCATTCGCGCAACTTCGTCGATCACCGGGAGCGGCTCATGCCCCCGGCCGACCGGGCGTTCTCGGCCCTCCTCGACGACCTCGACGAGCGCGGCCTCCTCGACGAGACGGTGGTGGTGTGGACCGGGGAGTTCGGGAGGACGCCGCGCGTCGGGCAGGTCAACAGCGACGCCGGCGCCGGGGCCGACGGCCGGGACCACTGGCCGGGGTGTTTCAGCACGGTGCTCGCCGGCGGGCCTTTCCGCAGGGGACACGTCCACGGGGCGAGCGACCGGCACGCGGCGTTCCCGGAGTCGGATCCCGTCGCCCCGCGCGATCTCGTCGCCACGCTCTGCCACGCGCTCGGCGTGCCCGAGGGGCAGGTCCTGGCCGACCTCGCCGGCCGGCCGCAGTTCGTCCGTCCCGGCCGCGCGATCCACGCCCTCTTCGGGTGAACGGCGGGCGTGTTTGCCGCGTCGCGCCGTCCCGGGCTACCATCCAAGGCTCGGTCCGACCCCGCACGAGGAACGTCGATGGCAGGCACGGCGACCAACAGGGTGTGGACGGTTCCGAACCTCCTCTCGGCGGCCCGGCTGGGCCTGGCGCTCGCCTGCTTCCTCCTCGTCGGCCGGGAGGCCTTCCTGCCGGCGCTCGTCGCGTTCCTCGTCGCCGCCGGCACCGACTGGGTCGACGGCTGGTACGCGCGGCGCTTCGGTCAGGTGAGCCGCCTGGGTCGGATCCTCGATCCGCTGGTGGACAAAGTGCTCGTGTGCGGGGCTTTCATGCTCCTCGCGGCACGCCCCGGGGCCGCGATCGCGCCCTGGATGGCGGTGGTGGTCGTCGTCCGCGAGCTGGTGGTGACCGCGGTGCGGGCCGAGATGGAGCGGGCGGGACGCGACTTCTCCGCGGGCGCGGCGGGAAAGCTGAAGATGGTGCTGCAGTGCGCCGCGGTGGCGGTGGAACTCGCGCGCCTGGCCGTCCCGGAGGCGCTGCCGTGGGGCGACGGGACGGGGCCCGCGCGGGCACTGGCGCTGGGGGCGGTGGCCCTCACCGTCTGGAGCGGCGTGGAATACGTCTTCAAGGCCTGGCCGGTGATCACCGGCGGCGACGAACCCGCGGAGCGCCGCTGAGCCGCCCCGATGTCCCCCGCCGCCGACCCCGCCGCCGTACCGGTGACGCCCGCCGAATGGCTCGTGTGGGGGGCGACGCTCGCCGCCAGTGCCCTGGTCGTCGCCGCCATCCGCCGTGCCGAGGCGGGCGGGGGGGAGGCGGTGCCGGGGAGGGCGTGGCCGCGCGCGGAATGGTCGGGCACCGACGTGCTCTTCCTCTGCGGCACGATGATCCTCGCGGTGGCGACGTGCGTGGCGCCGTTCGACGCCGGGGCGCCGCCCGCGGTGCGCATGGCCGCCGGTGCTGGGGGCCTGCTCCTGGGGACGCTGGCGATCGTGGCGGTGCTCCGGGTGCGGGGGAGTTCGTGGGAGTCGATCGGGCTGTCCGGTTTCGATCCCGGCGGCGACCTGCGGCTGGCGCTGGCCGGGCTGTTCCTGGTCACCGGTCCGCTCCTGCTCGTGTCGTCGGCGCTCGACCGGCTGGTGCGCTACGAGCATCCGGTCATCGACACGCTCGCCGCCGGGCGCTCCCCGTTCGACGTCGCCGCGGTGGTGCTCGCGGCGGTGATCGCCGCGCCGATCGCGGAGGAGCTGCTCTTCCGCCGGGTGATCCTCGGCTGGTTCGACGCGCGCTTTCCCTCGCCGGGGGGCGTGGTGGCGATCCTCGCCTCGGCGCTGGCGTTCGGGCTGGCTCACCTCGGGCAGGGGCTCGCCTGGATTCCCCTGGTGATCCTCGGGGTTGCGCTGGGAGAGCTGGCGCGCCGCCGTGGATCCCTCCTCCCTGCGATCCTCCTCCACGGGCTGTTCAACGGCGTGAGCGTCGTGCTGCTGCTCCTCCAGCCCGCCGCGGCGGGCTGACGGGGCCGGTTCAACCGGGAACCGCCGCGAAACCGATATGGTCTGCACGGTCGCGGAGGGCGCACAATGCCGCTCTCCGTCCGCCACGAGGACCCCGCCTTGGCACGTTCGATCGCCACCCGGATCACCGACACGCTCGCCTACGCGGCCGTGCGGGTGGCGATCTGCGTCATCCAGGCGCTGCCGCGGCCGGCCTGCGAACGGGGGGCCCGGGGGCTGGCCCGGTTCGTGGCCCGCCGGCTGCGGATCCGCCGCGGCGTCGTCCGCGACAATCTGCACACCGCCTTCCCAGCCTGGGGGGAAGAGGAGGTCGACCGGACGATCGAGGGGATGTGGGAGCACTTCCTCCTCATGGTCGTCGAGATCGCCCACGCCGGTCGGGTGATCCAGAAGACGACCTGGCGCCGTCATCTGCGGATCCACGGCATGGAGACGATGGTACGGCTCCTGTGGGCCGACCGCCCCAAGGTGATCCTCTCCGGGCACTACGGCAACTTCGAACTCGCGGCCTACCTGTTCGGCGTGTTCGGCTTCCGCATCTACTCGGTCGCCCGCGAACTCGACAATCCGCTCCTCGACCGCTTCGTGACCCGGTTCCGCGAGTCGCGCGGGCAGCGGATCCTGCCGAAGAAGGGGAGCGCACCCGACGTGTCGCTGGCCCTCGAGGCCAACGGGGCCATCGGCCTCCTCGGCGACCAGGCGGCCGGGCCGAAGGGATGCTGGGTGGAGTTCTTCGGGAGGCCGGCGAGCGTCCACAAGGCGATCGGGCTGTTCGCGGTGTCGAGCGGGGCCCCGATCATGGTCTGCTCGGCGACGCGCCGCCGGGGGCTCTTCGATTACGACCTGCGCATCGAGGGAACGGCCGATCCGGCCCACGGCGGCCCGGAGACCGCGGGGCTCAAGGAGGTCTCGCAGTGGTACACGACCCTCCTCGAACGCTCGATCCGCCGGGCACCGGAACAGTACTGGTGGGTGCACCGCCGATGGCGGGGATCGCCGCCCCAGGCTACAGTAGCCCGATCGACGGACTCCGCCCCGGCTGCCGAGCCGAGGGCGGCGTGAGTCCGGAGGGATCGGGGCCCGGACCACCGGGCGCCACCGCCATGGCAGACTGGATGCCGATCGCCGCCGCCGCCGACTGCCCCCCGGGCACGGTCCTCGAGCGGGTCGTCGGCGACCGCATCGTGGCCCTCGCCAACGTGGCCGGCGCCTGGCACGCCATCGACGGCCTCTGTCCGCACCAGGGGGGGCCGCTCGGCAAGGGACGCCTCTGCGGCACCGTCGTCACCTGCCCCTGGCACGGATGGCAATTCGACCTCACGAGCGGTCGCCACGGCATCTCCCCCACGGTGCGCCAGTCCCGGTTCGAGGTCCGCGAGGAGGATGGCGCGGTGCTGATCCTCGTCGCCGACGGGTCGCCCGCGACGGTCGGCGGCGTGGCCGAGGAGCCGACGGCGTGATCGAGATCCGCTGCTTCCGCAACGAAGATCCTCCCCGCCTGGCGGAAGTCTGGCGGGCGGCGGATCTCGGACCCGCGGCGATGCAGCCGATGACCACCGCGATGCTCGAGGGCTCGGTGTTCTCGAAGCCCTACTTCGACCGGCACGGTTTGCTCGTGGCGACCGACGGGGGGCGGGTGGTCGGTTTCGCGCACGCCGCCTTCGGTCCCGACGCCGGGCGTGCCGCGATCGACACCGGCGTCGGCACCACGCTCCTGGTCGCGGTCGTGCCGCACGCGGAGGGGGAGGCGATCGCCGACCGGCTCCTCGCCGCGAGCGAGGAGTACCTCCGCAGGCGCGGGGCGCGGGTCCTCCACGGCGGCGGGTCGGCCGAGATGCACGGCTTCTACCTCGGCCTCTACGGCGGCTCCGATCTCCCTGGCGTCCTCGATTCCTCCGCCGCGCTCCAGGCCACCTTCCGCCGCGCCGGCTACGTGGAACACGAGCGGGTCGCCGTGCTCCGGCGTGCGCTGGCCGGATTCCGCCCGCCGGTCAACCGCGAGCAACTCGCCATCCGCCGCTCGACGCACCTGCGGGCCATCGACGAGCCGGCCCGCCGCACCTGGTGGGAGGCGGCCACCACGACGGGGATGGCGCTGCGGCGCTACGAACTGGCCTGCTCGGGCACGAGCCGGATCCTCGGATCGGCGTCGTTCTGGGACATGCAGCCCCTGTCGAGCGCGTGGGGGGTGGCGGCGGCCGGGCTCCTCGAGATCGTGGTCGAGGGGGGGAGGCGGCGGCAGGGACTCGCCCACTTCCTCCTCGCCGACGCGCTCCAGGACCTGGCGCGGGAGGGAGTGACGCTCGTGGAGACGCACGCCGCCCGCTCCAACGTCCCGGCGCTGATGCTGTTCTCGAAGCTCGGTTTCGAGGCGGTCGAGCACGGGACGATCTTCCGCAAGGGCCCGTGATCGCAGGGGCCAGTGATCGCAAGGCGTCAGTCGCGGGCGGCGGCGGCCCGATCGTTGCGGGCGATCTCCTCGACGTGCGCGACGACCGCGGCGTGGATCTTCGGCAACGGCCCTTCGGCGGCGACGAGGCGCGACGAGAGGGGCGCGGCGACGCCGTCGCGCCGCAGGTCGGCGAGGTATTCCTGGAGGACGCGCCGGCGACCGGGCGTGGTGTGGAGCAGCCAGTGGACCCAGGCCCACGACTCGGCGTAGTGGTCCTGGGAAAGCTCCCCCGCCGACGACAGGGACTCGAGCCGCGGCAGATCGACGCGCCACGTCCCCTCGAGGAACCTGCCCGAGAGGTGGGCCGCGTGGTGGGAGTGCCGCCCCGCCTCGCCGCGCGGCAGTTCGTAGTGCTCGGCGATCCCCTCGTCGAGCCACAGGGGCAGCCGTGGAACCACCGCGTGGACGTAGCCGTGGGTCGTCTCGTGGCGCAGATCCTCGGCGATGCGGTCCTGCCAGCTGGCGAACACGGCCAGCACCGTGTCGGTCTCGATGAAGAACGCGCGCCGCACCGGAAAGCCGGGGAAATGGCGGGACGCGAAGGCCTCGTAGGCGGCGTGGTCGGCGAACAGGTAGAGGTGCACCGGCTCGTCGGAGATGGGCAGCCCCAGGTCCTGCGACACGTCGGCACGCAGCGCCTCGAGATCGCGGAACAGCCGGTGCTGCTCGGCCAGGCCGAAGTCGGCCCGGATGACGAGTTGCCCGGCGCGGACCGTGCTCGTGCGGGGGGCGTCGTCCTCCCAGCCGAAGGGGGAGGGGACCGACGCGTCGATACGGGTCGATTCGGGCAGGATCGCGTCCAGCGCCGGCCAGGGACCGGCGAGCCGGCATGCAGGGAGGCAGGCGACGAGCGCGAGCAGGAGCCATCCCACGCCGCGTGGCGCGGCGCCCCGACCGCTGGGAAGACCTCGGGTGGGGCGCATGGGGGGCTCGCGGGGACTCGTGCGGGCCCGGAGATGGCCGCCGGCCGATGGTAGACGTGGCGGCACCCGGAGCAAAAGAGCAGTGTGGCGCGGAAAACCCGCCGTCACCGTCGTCATGCAGACCGGGCGGCGGCGAGCGACGCGAGCGTTCCGGCCAGGACCTCGAGACCCACCGGGCGGCCGAGCACCGCCGCGGCGCCGGCGGCGAGCGCCTCGGCGCTCGAGTCGCCGCGCGGGAACGAGTCGAGGACGACCACGGCCACCCCGGGTCGGTTGGCGGCGAGGATCCGCAGCCATTCGAGGTCGGCGGGCCGGATCGAGCGGACGTCCCAGACGAGGACCCTGGCCGGGGTGTCGATCGCCGGCCTGCCGAGGGCCGACTCCTCCACCACGTGACCGCAGACGCGGACCAGATCGACGAGGCCCTCGAGATCGGTGCGGTCCCGGGCGACCACGCTCACCGGCGTCCGTGTGGAGGGCTCCGTGGGGCGGGAGACGCGGATCGCGTCGAGGATGCGATCCTCGCGGCGGGCGGTGGGGGGAAGTCCGATCGAGCCGGCGATCCCGGTCTCGACGTCAACGAACCAGGCGCCGAGCCTGCCGGCGAGATCGTGCCAGGCGATCTCCTCGATGCCGGCGAGGAAGGGCCCGCTGCGCCGCCGTCCGTCCGCGAGGCTCCCCGCCACCGCGACGATCGGCACGAGCGGAAAGCGACGGGAGAGGGCGAGCGCCCGCTCCGGCGACCACTCCCCCCCCCGCTCGTGCACCAGGACGATGCAGGCCGGGGGAGGCCCGGCGTCGTCGTCGCCCTCCGTGTCGAGTCGGCGCACCGTGCACCCGGGGATCCCCGCCACCGCGTCGCGCGCCAGGGTCAGTTCGAGGCCTCCGCAACGGCCGACCCAGAGCACGTGCCGGCGCGGACGTGGATCGCGGGCGGCGAGGGGACGATCGGGGGGGGAATCGATCGGCATGAAAACGCTCGGGCGGGGGTGGGCGGATTCCTCCGCCGCGCGGAACGCTACCGCAATTTCGTCCGCCGGGGCAAGACGGGAGGGATGGGCGCCGAGGGGTCGGGTCGGCGCACGATCGCGGGGTTGACCCTGCCGGCCTCCCGCGGACAATGCCCCTCCGCCCGACGTCAGGAGGACACCGGGCGGACCGACGGTGGTGAGCCGCGGGGGTGGTGAGGCAGGAGGCCGACATGGGCGAGGACCTGTTCCGGACCGACGCGGCGGCGGGGGATCGGGGAGTGAGGCTCTCCGCCGTCCTCCCGCGGGCGCGGTTCGTGGCCTGCGACGACATCGTGGCCCGGGGCTGCCACGACGACCCCCGTGCCTGCCGGCCGGGGGACGTGTTCGTGGCCCGATCGGACGCCGCGACCGACGGGCACGACATCGTGGCCCGGGCGATCGCCCGCGGCGTCTCCGGGATCGTGGCTGAGCGGATGATCCCCACCTTCGGGACGCCGCTGTGCCTCGTTCCCGACAGCACGTGGGCCGGCGCGAGGATCGCCCACGCCCTCGCCGGTGATCCCGCCCGGCGGATGCGGGTGATCGCCGTCACCGGCACGAGCGGGAAGACGACGACGGCATGGCTGACCGCGGCGGTGCTGTCGGAGGGGGGAGCGCGCGTCGGCGTCCTCTCCGATCTGGGGTGCCTCGACGGCGACGCCTCCGAGCCGGTGCGCGACGCCTGGCAGTCCCCGCCGGCGCTGGCCGGATGGCTCGCCCGCCTCGCCGCGAGCGGATGCACGCACGCCGTCGTCGAGGCGTCGAGCGGATCGCTCGCCGAGAGCGCCTTGGCGGGCGTGACCTGCGACGCGGTGGTGGTGACCAACCTGCGCCGCGCCCACCTCGACCGCCACGGCACCGTCGGGGCCTACCACGCCATCAAGGGGCGCGTCCTCGACACCCTCGGCGACGGCGGGTGCCTCGTCGCCGACGTCGACGACCCGGGCGTCGCGCGGCTCGCGGACCGCCACCGGCGCTCCGGCGGGGAGGTCATCGGGATCGGGCTGCATCGGCGGGCCGACGTGACCGCCAGTCCGGTGGAACGGGGACTCGGCGGGCAGATGTTCCTCCTCCGTCACGCCGGGGATTCCGGGGTCGTCTCGGTCGGCACGCCGGTGGTGTCGTTCGTGCGCGACTGCCTCTGTGCGGCGGCCATCGGCCTCCGCGACGGGATGACGCCGGGACTGGTGGCGCGCGGCCTCGAGGCGGCGGGCAGCGTTCCCGGGCGGATGAGCCGGATCCGCCGGGGACAGGACGTGCACGTCTTCGCCGACCAGCCGACGAGCGTGCACGCGCTGGCGAGCACCCTCGCGAGCCTGCGTCGGCTGACGCCCGGGGCGCTCGTGGTCCTCGCGGAGGAGAAGGCCCTCGGCACGCTCGGCGGCAAGGCCCGGTTCGCCGCACGCGTGGCGCGCTGGTGCGACGACGCGCTGGTGGTGCCGGAGGGGATGCTCGACCCGGCGCCCGGCCACCGGAACGTCGCCGCCTACGCGCGCGTCGACCGGATCCTCGCCGGCCTCGGACGCCGGGACTGCGTGCTCGTCGTCGGCCGGGCCCCGGGAACGGCTCCCGATCCGGGCGATCCGGGCGAGCGACTCCCCCTGTCGATGATCGTCGAAGCCTGGATGGAACTGGCCCACCCGCCCGTCCGGGGCGGCTCCCCGCGGCGGGCGGCGTGAGTCGGCGGGAGGGGTCGACCATGGACGGGGAGCGCCGCGCCGCGGCACAATCCTCTCCGACGCGGGGCCTGTCGCCCGGCGCGGGCACGAGCAGCCGAGCGAGCGGAGGAAAGCGTGGCCAAGGGTGAAGCGTCCGGTGGTGCGGGGCCCACGGGGGATGGCGGACCGTTCGACGACCTGGGAGTGGCGGTGAGCGAGGCCGAACCGCTCGCGCCGCACACCTGGCTCGGCATCGGGGGTCCCGCGCGCTATTTCTGCGAGCCGGTCGACCGCGGTGCGCTGGTGCGGGTCGTGGGCCGCTGCCGGGAACGGTCGATCCGGCTGCGCGTCATCGGCGGGGGGACGAACGTCCTCGTGCCGTCGGCGGGCTTCGACGGCATGGTCGTGCGGCTGTCGGCGCCGGAGTTCTCCGGCGTGGTCGTCGACCGGCCGACGATCGTCGCCGGTGCGGGGGCGAAGCTCGTCCACGTGGTGTCGGCCGCGGTGCAGGCCGGCCTCGGGGGCCTCGAGACGCTCGTCGGCATCCCGGGCACCGTGGGGGGGGCCCTGGTCGGCAATGCCGGCGGACGCGGCGGCGACATCGGCGACCGCGTGCTGTCGGTCACCGTGATGACCGCCGACGGGACGGTGGTCGAGCGGACGGGTGCCGAGCTCGCCTTCGGCTCGCGCTGGAGCAACCTCGACGACGTCGTGGTCCTCGGCTGCCGCCTGGAACTCGAGGAGGAGGACGCGGACCTGCTCACCAAGCGGATGCAGAAGCGCTGGATCGTCGACCGCGCCGAGCAGCCGGCCGGCGTGCGCAGCGTGGCGATGATGTTCAAGGATCCCCACGGGGCGACCGCCGAGTCGCTCGTCTCCCAGTCCGGCGCCCGCGACATCCGCGTCGGCGAGGCGTCGATCCACTCGCCCCGTGCCAATTACGTCGTCGCCCACCCGGGCTGCACCTCCGACGACGTCCGTCGCCTCGTCGAACAGGTCCGCTCCCGGGTGCGGGAGCGCTTCGGCGTGGAACTCGCTCCGCAGATCGAGTCGTGGTGACGCGCGGGGGGTCGATGCCATGAACGCCAATCCGCGTCGCCGGGCGGGCCCCGCAGAAGTCGCGCCGGAACCGCCGCCGCCCGGGCCGCTCGTCCGGCGCCGCGCGGGACTCGGCGCCTTGCTCGTGATCCTCGCCGCGGGCGCGATCGGGGCGGCGATCTGGCACCGCGTGGCGGACACCATGGCCTCGGGCGAGGACACGGTGCTGCATCCGGAGGGGGTGGAACTCCGCGGCCGGGCACCGTGGGTCAGGGCCGACATCCGCGGCGAGGCCCTCCGCGACGCGAGCCTCGACCGCGGCGTCCCCCTCCACGATCCCGAGCTTCCCAAACGATTGGCGCGGGCCTTCGACATGCACCCCTGGGTGCGTCGGGTGGTGCGGGTCGATCTCCGCCACCCGGCCGGCGCGGTGGTCGAGGTGGAATGCCGCGAGCCGGCGGCGATGGTGGGGGTGGAGGGGGGATTGCTGGCGGTGGACGCCGAGGGGGTCGTCCTTCCCAGCGCCGACTTCACCGCCGAGTCGGCGGCCGCCTACCCGCGGCTCGCTGGGATCGAGTCGAGCCCCCAGGGTCCGGAGGGCGCCCGGTGGGGGGATCCGGCCGTGGAGGAGGGGGCGGCGCTGCTCCAACTCGTCGGTCCGGAATGGCGGCCGCTGGGGCTGGCGGAGTGCCGCCC
>CAZMOU010000098.1:0-4383 GCA_964567835.1 uncultured Chitinophaga sp.
CAACTCCGGCACGATCAACGGCGGGATGACGGTCGCCAACCAGAATCTCCTCGTCCACGGCGGCACCGGCGGCACCTTCGGCGCCCTCGTGGGGGGGCCCATCACGGTACAGCACGGCTCCCTCACCTTCGCCTCGGGCAACACCATGCTCGGCTCCGACGTCGTCGTCTCCTCCGCAGGAGGCACCCCCGGCGCGGGCACCATGACCAACGACGGCTCGCTGCTCCTCGACGGCGCCCGCTCGCTCACCGGATCGTTCACGCAGTCCTCCGGCGCGACCTTCCTCTCCCTGCTCGGCGTCTCCACCCACGGCAGCCTCGCGGCCACCGGCAACGCCTCCTTCGCCGGCACGCTCGACCTCGTCCAGGGGGGCTCGAGCCTCGCCGACGGACAGACCTTCACCCTCTTCTCCTTCGCCGCCTCCGTCGGAGACTTCCTCGGGCTCTCGGTCGACGGCACCGCGCTTTCGTCACTCGGCGGCGACGAGTGGGCCTACGGGTCGCTGATCCTCACCGAGCAGTGGACGGGCACCAGCATGGGCATCTCCGTGAGGAACGCCACCTCCATCCCCGAGATCGATCCCGCCTCCGTCACGAGCGTGTTCGCCCTCGTCGCCGGGGCGATCTCGCTCCTCGAGCGCCGCCGCAGGGCCTGACCCGCGATCGGGACGGCTCCCGCCCCGACACGTCCGGCGTGGTCCCCGGGACCTGTTCTCGGCCTGCCCCTGGAGGTCCCGGGTGTTCCAGGGTGGCCCGGATGGCCGCGTGGTCATGGATGCCATGCTCCGGGGACCACTAGACTCTGGCCGATGAGCGCCACGATCCACTTCCGAGCCTGCGGCGGTCTGGGAAACCAGCTCTTCCAGTACGCCGCGGCGCGGGCGCTGTCGATCCGCTCCGGGGCCGGGGTCGCCGTCGATCGGAGCTGGTACGACGCGATCGCGCCGGGCATCACTCCCCGCGCCTTCGAGCTCTCCCGCTACCCCCTCCCGCTCCGCGACTCCACGTCGGCCGAACGTCTCCGCGGCCGCCTCGTCGCCCCCCGCGCGGGGCGCTCGCTCGCCCCCCTCGTGGGCATGCGCGCGGTGGTCGAGTCGGCGGACGCCCCCCTGCCGCCGCCGCGCGTCGCCGGGAGCGCCTACCTCGTCGGCTACTGGCAGGACGAACGCTGTTTCGCCGACGTCGGCGACACGCTCCGCCGCGAACTCGTGCCGACCGCGCCGCCGGGCACCGAGGACGAAGCGGTCCTCCGCGCGATCGAGGCGGGGGAGTCGGTGTCGGTCCACGTGCGGCGCGGGGATTACGTCACCGACACGGCCGCCGCGGCCCACCACGGCACCTGCCCGTCGACCTACTACGCGCGGGCGATGGAGCGGATCGCGGCCCGTGTCGCGAACCCCGCGTTCTTCGTCTTCTCGGACGACCCGGTCTGGACGGCGGACAACATCCGCGCTCCCGGTCCGCTGCGCCACGTGCGGCACAATCCCCCGGAACTCGCCTTCCAGGACCTGCGCCTCATGGCCGCCTGCCGGCACCACGTGATCGCCAACAGTTCGTTCTCCTGGTGGGGGGCGTGGCTGGCCGGAGCGCGGGGAGGCATCGTCATTGCGCCGTCGCGCTGGTTCGCCGCGGGGGGCGGCGATCGGATCGTGCCCGGACGCTGGGAACGCCTCGGCCCCTGACACCCGCCCCTCCACCGGAGAACGCCCATGCTCGACGCCGCCTCGCGGGCCCGCGACTTCCCCTCCCTCGCCGGCACCGTCTACCTCAACAGCGCCGCCGAAGGCATCCCCCCGCTGGCGGTGGAGGAAGCCCTGCAGCGGTATTCCCAAGACAAGCGACTCGGCATGGACGGGCGGCTCCTCCATGCCCGGGTGCACGCCGAGGCCCGCCGCCTCGCCGCGGCGATGATCGGCCTCGATCCCGACGACGTGGCGATCTGTTCCTGCTCCTCCGAGGCCTTCAACCTCGCGAGCCTGGCGCTCGGGCTCCGCGGGGGGGAGGAGGTGGTCGTCACCGATCTCGACTTCCCCTCGAGCGTCACCCCGTTCCTGCAGGGATCCTGCCCGGCGGGGGTGAGGGTGTGGCGGTCGCGCGAGGGACGGCTCCACGACGCCGATCTCCTCCCCCTCCTCTCCCCGCGCACGCGTCTGGTGTCGCTGCCGGCGGTCTCCTTCTACAACGGCTTCCGCGCCGACGTGCCGGCCGTGGCCGACGTCGTCCACCGGCATTCCCCCGCGCTCCTGGCCGTCGACGTCACGCAGGCCCTCGGCCGGATCCCCCTCGACCGGGAGAGCGGGGCGCTCGCGGGGGCCGATCTCGTCGTCTCGAGCACCCACAAGTGGATCCTCGGGCCGCACGGCGGCGGGATCGTCGGCGTGCCTCCGCACCGCCGGGCCGAATGGACCGTGCCCGCCGGAGGCTGGTTCAATCTCCACGACGCCTTCGGCCCCGACCGCTTCGAGTCGGTGCGCCACCTCACCGGCGCCGCGAGCTTCGCCGTGGGGATGCCGAACTACCCGGCCCTCTACGGCATCCGGGCGGCGCTCGAGTACGTCGCCGGCGTCGGCATCGCCGCCATCGACCGCCACGCCCGACCGCTGGTCCTCGAGTGCCTCGCCGGCCTCCGCACGCTCGGCGTCGACCTCCTCTCGCCCGCGAACCCGGCCAGCCTCGCCGGCATCCTCGCCTTCCGCCATCCGCGGGCCGAGGCGGTCCACGCCCGGCTCCACGCCGCCGGGATCCACGTCATGCACCATGCCGGCCGGCTCCGCGTGGCGATCCACGGCTACACCACCGCCGCCGACGTGGAGACGTTCCTCCGCGAACTCGCCGCGGCGCTCGCCGCGAAGGACTGACTTTTCAGCCGGCGGAGCCAGCCTCCGCGCGCCGCCGCCGGGAACGGACGGCCGCCCGCACGGCCGACCCGATCTACAGCCGGGACGGCGCGGGAGGGAGTCGTCCGCTGCCGCCGGTGTCGACGCCGGTGCCTGCGCTCACGCCACACGCGAGCAGGCGGCTGCGCCTGGCATCGAGCAGCGCGAGCGCCCGCTCGACATCGACTTCCCCCACCCCCGCTTCGGACCCCTGCCGCCGCTCCGCGACCGGCGCCTCCGCCGCGTGCGGCGCGGGCGACTGCCGCCATCCGGCGACGAGCACGGTGAGCGCCGCCGCCGCGCCCGCCAGCGACTCCGCGCGGAACGGCCGGCGCGGCGCGGTCCCCCGCCCCGCCTCCGCGCGACGATGCGCCGCCACGATCGCCCGACGCTCGACCGCCGCGTGCTCCATGGCGACGAGGACGCGCTCGCGGAACGCGTCCGGGGGCGCGGGTGGGGGCATCGCCCCGAGGAGGGCCTCGATGTCGGTGGCCGAAGGATCGGATTCGTTCATCGCTCCACCTCCACGGCGAGCGTCGCACGGAGCTTCTCGAGGGCGTAGCGGTAGCGGCCGGCGGCCGTGTTGAGGCTGACGTTGGTGACGCGGGCGATCTGGGCGAAGGTCAGCCCGCCGTCGATCTTCAGTGCCACCACCTCGCGCTGCGCCTCCGGCAGGAGCGCGATCGCCGCCCGGACGCGCTCCGTATCGATCGCCGCGCCGTCGTTCGCCGCGAGCGGGCGATCGTGCTCCCGGCCGATCCGCTCGATCGCCTCGCGCTCGAGGGAGCGCCGTTCGCGCCGCCTCCACACCGCGTGCCGCAGGGAGGTGAAGGCGTAGGCTTCGGGGTCGTCGACGTCGCCGTCGAGCACGCCCGAGCGCACGAGCCGCACGAACAGGTCGTGGACGATGTCCTCGGCCTCGGGCACGGTGCAGCCGAGCGTCCGCGCCGCGCCCACCAGACGGCCGGCGCAGCGATCGTAGAAGGCCGCGAACGTCATGCGCCCTTCCGGGGAGGTGCCGGGGGCCGCCCGCGGACCGTGACCCGGCGGGGGAAGACCACGCGGCGGATCGTCGTCTGGGCTCCCCTCCACGGCACTCGCTCCCCTCGCGTCGCCCGACAGGCGGTCAACGCCGGCATCGTACCCGCCGGCCGCTCCGGCGTCATGACGGGCTCTCCGCCCTCCAGGGAGCCGCGACCGGGGGCATTTTGTATGGCGGCGCCGGGGCGGGGAAAAAAGCCGGGGATTTACATTCGCCGCCGGCGCCCGCACCATTGGGACGCGAAGGGGGACCCGATCGCGCTCTCGACCGCGACACGTCGCGGGTCGGCGATCCGCCGCTTCCCTGCCCTTCCTCCTCCCTCCCACCCCGCCCGACACTCCCGAGGACACTCCCATGGGCTTCCACCAGACGAAGACGCACCGTTCCGGCAAGCACTCCCACCACCAGATCGGACTCGTCCGCGGCCAGTTCGGCGACATCCCCGAGGACGGTTGGCTCGACTTCC
>CAZMOU010000098.1:4393-9886 GCA_964567835.1 uncultured Chitinophaga sp.
CGCCACGAACGGCTTCGACGGCTGGGAGGAGGCGTCGTGGGAGCTCGTCCTCGCCCAGTGCGCCACCGAGAGCGGCGCCGAGGCCTACGCCAGGAGCCGCGTCGAGAAGGCGAAGAAGCGCGGCCTCGAGATCTTCTCGGTCGCCACCCACCTCCAGGGGCAGGTCCTCGGCGACGAGCCCTCCGCCAAGACGCTGCAGTTCATCGGCGGCGAGCCGGTCGAGGCCTACGTGAAGTGGCGCAAGGCCGGCAACGAGCCGCCGCGGACCGATCCCTACTTCGTGCCGACCGAGGTGGGGAAGCTGATGCACGAGAAGGCCCGCACCGACCTCGTCCGTGCCGTGCGCCTCGCCCATTACCTCGGCAAGCACCAGGACCGGACGGTGGCGGTGCCCGGCTTCGTCGGCTCGCCGGCCCACTGCTGGAGCCACTTCTTCGAGTTCCCGCCGCGGCCGAAGTCGATCGGCGGCTGCCCGATCCCCGAGGTGCTCGACGTCAGCCTCGAACTCCTCGTGGAGCGCTTCGCGCCGGTCTTCGACGCCTGCCGGAAATACGGCGTCACCTTCGACCTCGAATGCCACCCCGGCGAGCGGGCGATGGGCGACATCGAATCGGCCGGCGACTACCTCCGCTTCCTGGGCAAGTCGGGCTACGGCACCGACGTCGTCGGCTTCAACATCGACCCCAGCCACATGGTGTGGCAGGGCGTCTGCCCGATCGCCTTCATCCGCGAGTACGCCGAGGCGATCCACACCGCGCACATCAAGGGGGTGCAGGTGATCGACGGGCCCACCCGTGCCGGCCGCCTGGGCGGCCACCGTCCCATGGGCCACAAGCTCAACGGCTGGAACTTCGTCACCGCCGGCAGCCGGCGCGACGCCGTGAACGTCGAGGAGATGATCGTGGAGTTGAACCGGGCCGGCTACTCGGGCGCCATCAACATCGAGTGGGAGGACAACGACGCCGAGAAGAAGGCCGGCGCCGTCGCCGCCCTGAAGGCGGTCCACGCCTGCGACCTTCCCCCCGCCACCGGCCGCCACGACGAGACGCTCAAGGCCTGACGCGCCGGCCCGTCACGGAAACGTCTCACGAGCGGGGCGGCGGGCCGGCCACGGCCCGCCGCCTCGTCGTCGTCCCGAAGCGCCGCGAGGAGTCCACCCGATGATCCGCCCCGCAATGATCCTCCTCCTGCTGGCCCTCCTCGTCCCACCGGCCGCCGCCGCGCCGCGCACCGCCACGCTCCCCTCCTCGATCACCGTCCCGGAGGGGTTCCGCGTCGAGCTCGTGCGCTCGGCGCAGGAGGGGGAGAGCTCCTGGATCTCGATGGCCTTCGACGAACGGGGCCGCGTCGTGGTGGGGCTCGACGACGTGGGCGTGGCCCGGCTCGCGCCGCCGGACGACGCCGGTGGCGAGTGGTCGTTCACCCGTCTCGACGACACGCTCCGCCATTGCCGCGGCGTGCTCGTGCACGAGGGCTCGATCTACGTCAACGCCACCGACACGAAGGAGCTGTGGCGCTTCCGCGATCGTGACGGCGACGGCACGTACCCCGAGCGGACACTCCTCAGGTCGTTCGACTACCGCAGCCGCTATGGCCACGGGCAGAACCAGCTCACCGTCGGCCCCGACGGCGCGCTCTACTCGATCGTCGGCAACGACGTCTCCTTCCCCGAGGGCACCGACCCGGCCTCCCCCTACGCCGGTGCGAGCCTCGACCGGCTCCTCCTCGATCCGGCCGACGCCGGCCACGACGACCGCGTCGGCTACCTGCTCCGCTTCGACCCCGAGGGGACGACCTGGACGGTGGTCGCCGGCGGCTTCCGCAACCAGGTCGATGCCGCCTGGAACGCCGACGGCGAATGGTTCACCCAGGACGCCGACATGGAGTGGGACGTCGGCCAGCCCTGGTACCGGCCGACGCGCGTCAACCACGTGATCGCCGGGGGGGAGTACGGCTGGCGCTGGGGGACGTCGAAGTGGCCGGTGCACTATCCCGACAGCCTCCCCACGACGCTCGACACCGGCCTCGGATCCCCCACCGGCGTGCTCTTCGGCACGAGGTCGAACTTCCCCGGCAAATGGCGCGACGCCTTCTACATGGCCGACTGGCAGCATGGCCGGATCCTCGCCGCCTGGTTCACGCCGAGCGGCGCGACCTACGCCGCGACCGACGAGCTCTTCGCCGAGGGGGGCCCGCTCAACGTCTGCGACATGGCGGTGGGCCCCGACGGCTGCCTGTGGTTCGTCACCGGGGGCCGAGGGTCCCAATCGGGCCTGTACCGCGTGTCGTTCACCGGCGACGCCACACGCGTGCCCGCCGCGCCGGCGGTCGATCCGGCGGTGGCCGACGCCGCCCGGAGCGCCCGGGCGCGGCGCCGCGAACTGGAGCGCCTGCTCGTCGCGCCCCCCGACCCGGCCACGATCGCGAACCTGTGGCCCGATCTCTCGAGCGACGACCGCTGGCTGCGTTTCGCCGCCCGGACGGTGCTCGAGCGCCAGCCGCCCGGGCACTATCGCGACCGGGCGGAGGCCGAACGCGATCCGCTCGCCCGCGGCGAAGCGCTGCTCGCCCGGGCGCGGACGGCGCCGGAGGGGGAGCGGGGCGACGTCGTCCGCGCGGTCCTCGCCGGGCCGGTGGGAGCGGGCGAGACGGCGTTGCTCCTGCCGCTGCGCACCCTCGCGATCCTCATGGCCCGCGGCGTCGGGCTTTCCGAGGCGGATCGCGGCGCGGTCCACGCCTTCCTCGACACCCTCGACGACCATCCCTCGGCGGCCGTGCAGCGCGAGCTCGTCGAGCTCCTCGTGGCGAGCGCCCACCCGGCGGCGCTCGAGCGCGTCCTCGCCCGCCTCGACCGGGCGGCGGGCCAGGAGGAGGAGATCCACTGCGTCCACGCGCTCGTGCGCTTCCCCGGCCCCTGGACCGTGGACGCGCATCGCCGCCTGCTCGGGTGGTTCCCGCGGGCGCGCTCGTTCCGCGGCGGCCATCTCCTCCCGCAGATCGTGTCGCGCATGCAGGCCGATCTGCTGGCGACGATCGGCGCGGAGGAGCGTCCCGCGCTCGGCGAGGCGCTCGCCGCGCTCGAGGCCCCCGTTTCCCCCGAGGGCCGGCCCCGCCCCCCCCGCCCCGTCGTCCGGCGCTGGACGCGCGACGACCTCGCGGACACGCTCGCCGGTGCCGTGGAGGGGCGGGAGCACGCGGCGGGGATGAGGGCCCTGGCGGCCGCGGAGTGTCTCCAGTGCCACCGCTTCGGCGGCGCGGGGTCGTCGATCGGCCCCGATCTCTCCGCCGTGGGGAGGCGCTTCGACCCCCTCGCGATCCTGGAGTCGATCCTCGAGCCCTCCAAGGTGGTCGATCCCAAGTACCACGCCACCACCTGGGTCCTGGCCGACGGCCGCGTGGTCACCGGGCGCGCGAGCATGGGGAACGCCCGGGAGACCGCCGTGGAGACCGACGCGCTCACCGCCGCCCTCGTGCCGGCGGCCCGCGCCGACATCGAGTCGTCGCATCCGTCGCCGGTGTCGCCGATGCCGCAGGGTCTCCTCGACATGCTCTCCCGCGACGAGATCCTCGACCTCGTCGCCCTCCTCCGCGCGGGTCCGCCGGCCGAGTGAGCACCCCGGACCGGCGCTCGGTCCGTAGGATGGGGGGTCGTCCCGACAGGAGCCCCCCGTGCCCGTCCCGGCTCTCACCCTCCGCGGTGTCACGAAGACCTACGCCACGGGCGCCGGCGAGGTGCGGGCCCTCGACGGCGTCGATCTCGATCTCCTCCCGGGCGAGTTCGTCGTCCTCCTGGGCCCCTCCGGGAGCGGCAAGTCGACGCTGCTCAACATCCTCGGCGGCCTCGACACCCCCACCGCGGGAAGTGTCCGCTTCCACGACGACGACCTCGCCGCCGACGACGACCGGGTGCGCACGGCCTACCGCCGCGACCACGTCGGCTTCGTCTTCCAGTTCTACAACCTCCTCCCCGCCCTGACCGCCCTCGAGAACGTCGCCGTCGTGGCCGAGATCGCCCCCGATCCGATGCCGCCGGAGGAGGCGCTGGGGCTCGTGGGGCTCGCCGAGCGGGCGGGGCACTTCCCCGCCGAGCTCTCCGGCGGCGAGCAGCAGCGCGTCGCGGTGGCGCGGGCGATCGTGAAGCGGCCGGCGGTGCTCCTCTGCGACGAGCCCACCGGGGCCCTCGACGTGCGCACCGGCGTCGTCGTCCTCGACGCCATCGCGCGCGTCGCCTCCGCCGTCGGCGCGACGACCGTCCTCATCACGCACAACGCCGGCATCGCCGCCATGGCCGACCGCGTGCTGTCGATGTCGGACGGACGCATCGTCGCCGGGCACGCCAATCCCTCCCGCGCTCCCGCCTCCTCCCTGCGCTGGTAGCCCCGATGACGACCCTCGACCGGAAGATCCTCCGCGATGCCCGCCGTCTCCGAGGCCAGTTGGCGGCGGTGACGGCGGTCGGCGCCTGCGGCGTGGGGATCGTGGTCATGGCCTGGAGCATGCTCGCCTCGCTCGCGGTCACCCAGCGCGAGTACTACGCCGCCGCCCGGTTCCCCGATTGCTTCGTCCGTCTGCGCCAGGCCCCCGACGTGATCGCCAGGCGCCTCGCGGCGCTGCCGGGGGTCGACCGCGTCGAGACGCGGATCGTGGAGGAGGTGACGATCCGCTTCCCGGGCGCACCCGCGGCCCCGCTCTCGGGCAGGCTCGTGTCGCTCCCGGCGGACGACGGGCTCTGCCTGCTCCATGTCGTGCGGGGAAGGATGCCGGAGGGACACGGCACCGAGATCCTCGTCTCGGCGGGATTCGCCGCCGCCCGGGGAATCGAGCCCGGCGACCGCGTGGAGGCGGTCCTCTCCGGCACGCTCGCCGGCTTCACCGTCGTGGGCATCGCCACCTCGCCCGAGTACGTCTACACGATCCCCCCCGGAGTCCCCTTCCCCGACGACCGGTCGTTCGGCGTCTTCTGGCTCGACCGGCGCACGCTCGCCGCCGCGTTCGACCTGGAGGATTCGTTCAACGACGTGATCGCCACGCTCGCCCCCGGTGCCGACGCGCGCGACGTCTGCCGCGCGCTCGACGCCGAGCTCGACCGCTGGGGCGGCCTCTCCGCCCACGGCCGCGCCGACCAGACCTCGCACCGCTACCTCGTCAACGAGCTGCGCGAGCTCCGCAACATGGGCCTCGTCGCCCCCTTCGTGTTCCTCGCGGTGACGGCGATCCTCATGCACCTGGTGCTGTCGCGGCTCGTCTCCGCCCAGCGCGAGCAGGTGGCCACGCTCTCCGCCTTCGGCTATTCCCCAGCCGCGATCGCCCTCCACTTCGCCCGGTTGGCGGCGATCGTCGTCGTCGCCTCCTCCCTCCTCGGCGTCGGACTCGGGCTCTGGCTCGGGCTCGGCATGACGCGGATGTACGCCGGCTTCTTCCGCTTCCCGTCGCTCCGCTTCGGCCTCCACCTCCCGGTCGTCGCCGTGGGCAGCGGGGTGGCCGCCCTCGCCC
>CAZMOU010000098.1:9896-17669 GCA_964567835.1 uncultured Chitinophaga sp.
CGGTGGTCGCCGTATCATTAAAAAAGGCCGCCCTCGCCGCGGCGCTCGGCGTCGCCAGGGCGCTCGCCGGCGTCCTCCGCATCTCCCCCGCGGCGGCGATGCAGCCTCCGGCGCCGGCGCGATACACGCCGGCGCTCCTCGAACGGACCGGGGTCGCCGCGCGCCTGCCGACGGCGGTGCGGATGATCCTCCGCCACCTCGAACGGCGCCCCCTGGCGACGGCCCTCTCCGTGACCGGGCTCGCCCTCGGCGTCGCCGTGATGGTGCTGGGGACGTTCGTCGGCGACGCCGTGGAGACGCTCGGCGACTTCCAATTCGCCACCGTGCAGCGCTTCGACAGGGCGGTCGCCTTCGAGGATCCGGCGTCGGGAGGGGCGCTCGCCGAGCTGCGTCGCCTTCCCGGCGTGACGGCGGTCGAGCCCTGGCGCTCCGTGCCGGCGATCCTCCGCCACGAGCACCACGAGCGCCGCGAGGCGATCCTCGGCCTCGTCCCCGCGCCGCGTCTCCTCCGCATCGTCGACTCCGGCGGCCGGTCCCACGAGCCGCGCGACGACGGTCTGGTGGTCAGTGCGAAGCTCGCCGAACTGCTCGGCGCCGAGCCCGGCGACGTGATCGACGTCGAGATCCTCGAACTGCACCGGCCGCGTCTCCGCCTCCCCGTCGTCGCCACCGTCGACGACATGGTGGGGACGAACGCCTGGCTCGGCATCCGTGCCCTGAACCGGCTCCTGGGGGAGGAGGACGCCGTCTCCGGTGCCTTCCTCTCGGCCGATCCCGCCTTCGCCACCGACCTCGACCGCGCCCTGGCCGGGCTCCCGGCCGTCGCGGCCGGCTCCTCGCGCGCCGTGCAACTGGCCAGCTTCCGCGACACGATCGCGCGCACGCTCCTGCGCATGCGCTCCGTCAACGCGCTCTTCTCCCTGCTCGTCGCCGCGGGCGTCGTCGCCACCACGGCGCGGCAGAGCCTCGACGAACGGGCGCGCGACCTGGCCAGCCTGCGCGTGCTCGGTTTCACGCGGGGCGAGGTGGCGACGATCCTCCTCGGCGAACAGGCCGTGATCGTCCTGGCGGCGATCCCGCTCGGGCTCCTCCTCGGCGTCGGATTCGTCCACGTCGCCACCCAGGGATACGATACGGAGCTGTTCCGCGTGCCGGTGGTGATCCGGCGCCGGACGCTCGCCGTCGCGGCGCTCACGGTGGTCGCGGCCGCGGCCGTCGCCGGCCTGCGCATCCGCCGTTCCCTCGATTCCCTCGACCTCGTCGCGGTCCTCAAGGCCCGCGACTGACCATCCCGCGGGTGACGCCCGTGCTCCGCAGCCGCTCCCCCATCCCGAACGCCGTCGCCCTCCTCGCCGCCGTCGCCGCCGTCGCGCTCGTCGTCTGGGGCATGGCTCCGGAGCCGATCGTGGTCGACACGCGCGTGGTCACGCACGGGCCCCTGGCGGTGCACGTGCGCGACGACGGCGTGACGCGGATCCGGGAGCGCTACGTCGTCGCGGCGCCGCTCGCCGGCAGCGCGACGCGGATCGATCTCCACGCGGGCGATCCGGTGGTCGCGGGGACGACCCCCATCTGCTCGATCCAGCCGATCGACCCCGCCCTCCTCGATCCCCGGGCGGTGGCCGAGGCGGAGGCGCGTGTCGAGGCCTCCCGCGAGGCGGCCGAGCGCGCCGACATCGACCTCGCCACCGCGCGCACGGTGGCCGACCACACGCTCGTCGACCTGGAACGTGCCCGGAAGCTCGCCCCGGAACGGGTCATCTCCCAGGATCAGCTCGACGACGCGATCCTGGCCCGCGACACGAGCCTGGAACGGGTGGCGGCGGCCGAGCATGGCGTGCGGATCGCCCGGTACGAACTGGCGCACGCCCGGGCGGCGCTCGTGCGCACCCGGCCGGGGATCGACGACACCTCCGCGGGGGGCGATTGGCGGATGCCGATCCTCTCCCCCGTCGACGGCCGCGTCCTCCGCGTCTTCCACGAAAGCCAGGGGCCGGTGACGCCGGGCACGCCGCTGGTGGAGGTGGGCGACCCGCTCGACCTGGAGATCGTCTGCGATCTGGTGTCGGAGGACGCGGTCAGGGTCGCCGCCGGCGACCCCGCCGAGATCGCGGAATGGGGGGGCGAGGCGCCGCTCCTGGCACGCGTCCGTCTCGTCGAACCACGCGGCTTCAGGAAGGTCTCGCCGCTCGGCGTCGAGGAGCAGCGGGTGAACGTGGTGCTCGACCTCGTCTCGCCGCCGGAGGAGCGGCCGACCCTCGGGGACGACTTCCGCATCGACGCCCGCATCGAGGTCGACCGGGTCGACGACGCGGTGCTCGTCCCCCTCTCGGCCCTGTTCCGCACCGGCAACGCCCGGGCGGTGTTCGTCGTGGAGCGGGGACGCGCCCGACGCGTGCCGGTGACGATCCGGCGCCGCGGCGAGCGTCACGCCGAGGTGGTGGAGGGGCTCTCCGGCGGGGAGCAGGTGATCGAGTATCCGCCCGACACGGTGCGCGACGGCGTCGCCGTCCGGCCCCGTCCGTTGTCGGCGGAGTGAGGCCGCCGCGGCGGCGCCGTGGTGTCAGCGGGACCCGTCCTGGAGGAAGGCCACGAGGTCGCGCAGGTCGGCGGGCGAGAGCCCCTGCTCCAGGCCCGCCGGCATCAGCGACGTGGCGAGGAGTCGCAGCGTGGCGATCTCCCCCGCCGGGACGGTCGTCTCCTCGCCGCCGGGCCGCCGCAGCGTCACCGCGTCGGCGCCGCGGGAGACGAGCAGGCCGGTGTACGCCAGGCCGTCTTCGGTCTCCACGACGCAGGCGACGTAGCCCGGGTTGATGGCGACGTCGGGGTCGAGCACGTGCGTGACGATGTCCTCGACGCTGCGGCGGGAGAGGGCGTCGAGATCGGGACCGACCCGGTGACCGGTGCCGCCGCGGACGTGGCAGGAGGCACAGCGCGCCCGGAACAGCGCCTCGCCGGCCGTGGCGTCACCCTCGGCGGGGAGCCGGGCGAGCCACTCCGCGACGATGCCCGCGCGGCCGCCGTACTCGTCGTCGTCGAAGAGCGCCGCGGCCCGGCCGGCGCGCGCCGGGTCGGCGTCCCCGAGGAAGGCGCGGCGCTGCTCGAGGTCGAGCATCACCTCGCCCAGTCCGATCGAGCCCCCTTCGAGCGCCCCGAGCAGGTCCTCCCGTGCGGCCCGGTCCGCCACGATGCGCGCCACCACCTCCGGCCGCATCGAGGGGTCGAGGGCGCGGAAGCGGGCCACGAGTTCGCGACCGAGACGCGGCGACCGCCGCCGGGAGAGGGCGTCGATCGCGGCCCGCTGCACCTCCACCGGTTCCCCCTCGGAGAGGAGACCGACGAGGAGGTCGTCCGCGCTGGATTCGGGCGCCGCGCCGAGCAGACGGATCGACTCGATCCTGGCCACGGGATCGGCGTGCCGGCCCGGCCCGGAGAGCACCGCGGCCGCCCGGAGAAGCGCCTCGCGGGCGGCGGGCGGGGACTCGACGCCGAAGTCGGCCGCCAACTCGAGCGCCGGCAGGAGGGCACCGGTCGGATCGGCGCCGAGCGCGGCCTCCACGATTCCCGCCACCTCGGCGGCGGGAGGACGGGAGCCGGGTTGACGGCGCCAGCCCGCGGCCAGCCCCTGGAGGAGCGCGGCGACGGCGTCTCCGCGCCGCTCGAGGAGGGCCCGGACCTCCCCGGCGACCGGGCCGGACGCGGCCGCCGCGTGGGCGAGTCCGGCGACCGTCTCCCGATGGCCCTCGGGCGACGCCGCCCCGCCCCGCTGCCACTCCCACGCGAGCAACTGCAGCGCCCCGTCGTCGGCGGCGAGAAACAAGGCCCGCCGGGCCCACGGGTCGTCGCGATCGCGCTCGAGCGATCGCCCGAGCGCCGCGAGCTTTCCCTCGGCCTCCACGCCGTCGAGCGCGAGCGCGGCGGCGAAGCGCACCCGCGGATGGGGGTCGTCGAGGAGGTGGACGAGCGTCGGCAGGTCGTCGCTGGCGAGGGCCACGGCCGTCTCGCGCACGTCGACGGAGGGGTCGGCGGCGGCGAGCGCCGGATCCCCCGGGGCCAGGCGCCCCGTGGCGGCGAGGATCCGCCAGGCCCGCAGACGCGCCCAGGGCCGCGCCGCCCCCCCCGCCGCCGCGCGGAGCGCCGCCGTCGCGAGCCCGGGGAAGCGCGTCACCAGGAGCCGGTGGGCGGTGTCGCGCCGCCAGCGGAAGGGATGGCCGAGGTCGGCGACGAGCGCCTCGGGGTCGTCCGCCGACGGCGGGCCCGCAGCCGGGAGGCCGTCCCGCGGGACGATCCGCCAGATCCGGCCCCGGTCGGCCCCCGCCCGGAGGTCGAGCCCCGCCCGGACCGCCGCCGGGATGTAGTCGGGGTGCTCGATCACGTCGCGCTGCATGTCGGCCAGGTAGAGCGCCCCGTCCGGCCCCGGCTCGATCGCCACCGGCCGGAAGGCGGGGTCGGTCGAGGCGAGGAACTCGCTCGCCTCCTCCTCGGCGGCCCGCGTGCCGCGGAACGCGGCCCCGTCCTCGACGAGCAGGTCGCGGTGGACGACGTTCGTCACCACGTCGCAGACGAGCACGCTGCGGGCGAGGCGCTGCGGGAAGGGGCTGCCGTCGATGAAGCCCATCCCCCCGGCCGACGAGAACCGTCCCGCCTGCTCCGGATGGTTCGGCCGGCGGGCGGCGGCCGACACCGGGAAGAGCGGCGCCGATCCGCCATGGTCGGAGATGCCCGCCGTGGCGGCGAACGGGGCGACGTCCCGCGCCCGCTCCACCTGCTCGATCGGCACGAGACGCTGGAGGAGGTGGTCGATGTTGTAGGTGGTGAAGGAGTGCCCGGCGTCGTCGCTCACCAGTCCGAAGCCGCCGCCCGAGCGGTAGGTGCGCCGCACGCGGCCGCTCGCCGGATCGAAGGCCAGATCGGCGCCGCGCAGATCGACCGGCACGCCCTCTCCCCGCGTCGCCGCGGCGCGACCGCCGTTGCCGCCGTTGGCGAGGTGGACGAGTCCGTCGACGCCGAAGCGGAGGCTGTTGGCGTTGCTGTCGGTGACGCCGCTCGCGAGCCCGGCGAGGACGGTCTCGCGCCGGTCGGCGCGGCCGTCGCCGTCGGTGTCCTCGAGATAGACCACCTCCGGCGGCGCGCAGACGAGGATGCCGTCCTCCCAGGGGAGCACGGAGGTGGGGAAGGAGAGCCCGTCGGCGAAGAGGACCGACTCGTCCGCCCGGCCGTCGCCGTCGGTGTCGCGGAGGCGTCGGACGGTGCCGCCGGGTGTGCCCCGTCCGTCGATCCCCTGCGGATAGTCGCGCATCTCGACCGCGTAGCAACTGCCGTCGGCGGCGAAGGCGAGCGCCACCGGATCGACCACCATCGGCTCGGCGGCCCACAACTCCACCCGCACGTCGGGATGGTGGACGATGCCTCCGGGCGGATCGACCCTCCCCGGCTCTCCTTTCCCGCAGACGGCGGCGAGCGTCGCGGCGGCGGCGATCGCGGCCGCGGGGAGTCTCGCTCGTCGGCGGATGTCGGGGGTCATGGGCGCTCCCGCGGGATCGGCCCGGCGGGACCGATGGCAGCGAGGGATCGATCGGAGTGGGGCGGGGATCGGGCCCCGGTGACGGGCCCCCCATCATGGTAGTCATGCTCCGGAGGCGTGGGCATGACGGGCCGCGCCGGTCCCTCCCCCGCGCCGTCGCGAGGGTCGGCCGGGGGCGGGTGTCAATCCTTCGGCCAGCGGAAGGTCTTCTCCGACTCGACGTTCCGGAGGAGATCCTCCTTCTTCCACCAGGTGTTCTTCATCTCGCGCTTCGAGTAGAGCTTCTCCGCCTGATCGACGTAGTGCGGGCTCTCGGGGTGGGCCGACTGCCCCCACGGCGTGCAGGTGAAACTCTCCACGCCGTCGGGACCGAAGAACATCAGGATCACCGCCATCGACCCGGAGTGGGCGATGAACCGGCCCGGGTCGGTCGGGTCCTCCTTCGACTTCACGTCGAGGAGCGTCTCGGAGAAGTTCGACTCCTTGTCCCCCCGGTCGAAGTCGGCGCCGGGCGCCGGGAAATAGCGGCCGCCGCGACCGACGACGTGTGCCTCGCCCCAGGGGATGTCCCAGCGGCCGTAGCGCTCCTTCATCGAATCGATCGTGGCGCGGAAGAGCGTCATCGCCTCCTTGCGTGCCGCGTCGTCCAGACGCCCCTCGGCGTGGAGCGGGTGGAGGTCGATCTTCTCGCCGCAGGCCAGCCGCCAGAACTTCAAGAGCGCCGCCCCGCGGCTCTCCGGGAGATACTCGCCATCCCAGGCGAGGATCACCTCCACCGCCCGCTTCACTTCCGCGTCGGCGGCGAGCGCTGGATCGGCCTCGTAGGCCCGGCGCAATTCCGCCTGCCACATCGGCGCGATCCGGTCGTGGACGTCGAGGGCGTACTGCTTCGCCTCCTCCGGCGTCACGGAGGAGTCGTTGTGGAGCAGCTCGATCGCGCGCCGGCCGCGCGGGTTGTTCTGGTCCCAGGTGGTGTTGTAGACGTGCGCGGGATACTTCTCCGGCTGCAGCGGCGAGCCGACCATCATGTTCGCCGGGCTGATGTTGCAGTTCTGCATGTAGCCCTGCTCGGGGTTCACGATCGTCACGAGGTCGGCCTGCGGGTGGAGCTTCGTCCAGGCGGTCTTGCTCGTCGTGCCGTCGACGGGCCGCTTGAAGTCGTAGCCTTCGGGGCGGACGGGCGTCGCGCCGTTGCGGACGTAGGCGATGGTGCCGTCGACGTCGGCGCTCATCACGTTCTGCTCGTTGTACTGGTGCCGCTCGAGCGCGGCGTTGACTTCGGCGACGTTCTTCGCCATCCCCATCGCGTAGAACTGCTCGTAGAGCCCGACCTGCTCGGTATAGGGGCTCGCGCCGACGTAGGCGACCTTTTTCTCGAGATCGATCCCGCTGATCACCGGCCCGAGGTGGGTGTAGCGGAACGTGGCCCGCACCGGATCGGCGTCCTTCACACGGAACGTGAACTCCCCCTCCCGCATCGGCTTCCACACGCCGTCGTAGCGATACTCGAGCCGCGGGTCGTTGCGGATCTCGATCCGGTAGACGTCGGAGGTGTCCGGGCCGCCGGTGGTCAGAGCCCAGCCGGTGCGCTCGTTGTGGCCGATGGCCATCATCGGGGTGCCGACGAGCGACCAGCCGCAGGTGTGCATCGAGCCGGCATGGAGACGCGATTCGTAGAGGACCGCGAGCCCCTCCCAGGTCAGGTGCGGGTCGGAGAGGAGGATGGCGCGGCCGTCGGCCGAGCGGCTGGGGGCCACGGCCCACTGGTTCGACCCCATCGCCGGCTTCACCGGTTCGGGGGAATTGCGCAGGTCGCCCATCATCGTGCCGATCGGCCAGCGGAGGATCATCGCCCGCCCGACGGCGAGCGGATGCCAGTCGGCGATCTCGACCTTCACCTCCGCAGCCTCGTCCGGATGCTCGGCGGCGTAGGCGCGGACACCGGCGGCGAAGCCCCCGATGGCGTCCTGGACGTGCTTCGGCGCGGTCTCGAGGTACGTGGCGGGGATCGTGGCGTTGTGGAAGAGGCGCATCAGGTAGTCGTTCTCGAGCGCGCCCTTCCCCTTCACCTCGGCCATGCGCCCGGTGGCCTCGCGGATGGCGAGGTAGATGTCCTCGAGCCGGTCCTCGGCCTGGGCGTAGCCCATGGCGTAGTAGCCCGCCGCCTCGGTGTCGGCGTAGACGTGGGGCACGCCCCAGCTGTCGCGGTAGAGCGTCGCCTCGCCGGCATGCGCCGCGACCGTGGCGAG
>CAZMOU010000099.1:0-17602 GCA_964567835.1 uncultured Chitinophaga sp.
GAAATGCCGATTTGATTCCGCCCCGTCCCCTGGGTTGATTGGAGGGACGTTTTCCCCCTCCAGCCCCCCTCTCCGACCATGCACCCCAGCATTCCGGGCCCGCGGGTTTTCGGACCTTTCGACGGCGATTTCGATCCTTTCGAGGACGATGCCGACGCCACCGTGCTCATCCCGCTCGAGCGCCGGCCGGGGGCGGAGCGGCGCTGACGGCGGCCGGCATCAGGGGCGGCTCGACGCCCCCGCCAGGAGCAGCCCGAGTGACAGGGCGAAGCAGGACAGGATCAGCCAGAACGAGATCCTGTCGAAGCGGCGCGAGGCGGCGGGATCGTCGCAGGTCTCGTAGAGCCAAAGCGAGATCGTCGACTGCGCCAGGCCGATGAAGATCGTGCCGATCCCGAGCAGGCTGACGAAGTCGGCCAGGGAGAACTCCCCCGATTCGGGCATCTGGGCCCCGACGAGGTAGCTGTTGGCGACCACGGCGAAGAGGGCCCCCACCCCCAGTCCGAAGCGCGGGTCGACGTGGGTCGGCTTGATGAAGCAGGGGAGGAGCGCCACCCCCACCGACACGAACAACGCCTGGAAGAGCTGGAGGAAGAGGCCCGTCCCCTCGCGCTCGATCTCGATGGCGAACCGTGGCTGGGACCAGGTGCCGCGCTTCCCCTCGGATCCCGGCAGGCCCCGGCCGGTGCGGTACGAATGGGGATTCTCCACCGCGTGGTAGGCACCGATGCGGAAACCGGCGGTGCCGACCCGGCTGCTCACGGCGCTGGAGTCGTCGTCGGGCACGAAGAGCAGCTCGTCGCGCTGCCGCGCCGTGTTCTCGAACGACGCGAGCAGGAGGTGGCGGTCGAAGGGGAAGTTGACCACGCGGAAAGCGCGGTTGAATCGGAGTCCGAAGCGCCGGTGGACGTAGTGCCGGCCGTCGGCGTGGCGTTCCCGGAGGAGCGTGTTTCCCTCGACGGTTCCGTTGATCGGCAGCAGATGGTCGAAGGGATCGAAGTCGGGATCCTGCGGATCGTGTTCCCAGTCGCACCACACGTCGAGGATCGTGTCCCATCCGCCGTCGTGCACCGAGACATGCTCCATCGACTCCATGTAGAAGCCGATCCTGACGCGCTTCGCCCGCGACGTGTCGAACGACTCGATCTGCGGCAGGCCGGGATCGGGCCGGGTGGGGTCGAGCGTCGTGGCCCACGCCTCGCGTTCCGCGCGGCGCCACGACCGCTGCGCCGTCGCCAGCACGATCGTGGGGAGGAGGAACGACGCCACGACCAGTGCGATCCAGACGCCCATCCACCGCCGCCGGACGAAGGCCAGGAGCGGCTCCAGGAGCGGCTGCCTCCGTGCGGACGGGGAGCGGGGTGGTCGGGGGGCTGTCGTCATGGTGCTCGCTCCGCGTCGGCGAGTTCCCGACGCGCTTCCTCCGAGGCGGGCATGTAGGCGACGGCGGAACGCAGCGCCACGATCGCCCCCTCGCGGTCGTCGCGCAGCAGCAGCCTGCCCAGTGCGAGGCAGGCCGGCCCGTGCGTCGGTTCGAGGCGGAGGAGCACCCGCAGCGCCGCCGTCGCGTCGTCCCTCTTCCCCCCTTCCGCGAGGAGACGGGCGAGGGCCCAGTGTACCTCCACCGCGCCGGGGTCGATCGCCAGTGCCGCGCGGTAGGCCTCCTCGGCGCCCGAGCGGTTCCCGGCGGCGGCGAGCAGGCGTCCCTCGACGAAGTGCCACACGTCGGGGTGCTCCGACTCGAGGCGGCGCGTGAGCGCTCTGGCGCGGTCGAGCGCGCCGTCGCGCTCCAGTCGCTCCACCAGCGCGATGAGGCCGCGTTTCCCATGCACGTGGCCGGGCATTTCCGTCGCCAGCGGGTCGTCGGGCCAGGGGGCGTCCGGCGGGAGGGCGGCGGCCTCCTCGAGGAGCCTGGCCGCCTCGGGGCCGGACCCGGCACGGGCGGCGGCCGCCGCGGCGATCTCCCGGGCCGCCCGGCGGACGGTCGGATCGTCGCGGACCGCCCGCAGCGTCCCCAGCGCGTCGTCGTCGTTCCCGGAGGCGACGAGGACCCGTGCCAGCCCCAGCCGGGCCCGGGCCTGGCCGGGCTCGGCCTGCACCACCGCCTCGAAGTCGGCCCGGGCCTCCGCGCTGCGGCCGAGCGTCGCCAGCCACTCGCCGCGGAGGAGGCGGGGCCAGACGGCCTGCGGGTCGCGGGCGAGGGCCGCGCCGGCCAGGGCCACCGCCTCGTCCGGGGCCCGGGGGGCCAGGATGACGGCGGCGAAGAACGGCCAGCGCCACGAGCGCCCGTCGCGATCGGCCGCCGCCATGAAGCAGGCCACCGCTCCGTCGTCGTCGCCATGGGCGCGGAGGACGAGACCGAGTTCCCCCCAGGCCGGCGCCGATCCTGGCGTGCGCTCGACCTGCGCGGCGGCCTGATCGACCGCCATGACGACGGCCGGATCGTCCGAGGCCCGCAGCAGGGAGAGGTCGGGGAGCGGGGCCGCGGCGGGGCGGAGCCAGACGCCGATGCCGACCGCCGCCACGAGCAGGGTGGCGACGACCGCGATCCGGGCCCGGGGGGGCATGGCCGCCTGGTTCCGCCCGGCCGCGGGCCCCCGGGGGGGCGCGGCGCCCCGGTCGGCTCCGGAGGTCGGGGGACCGGCCCGCGATCGGTCGCGCCGTCGGCTCATGGCGTCGTCCCCGACCCGCGGCACAGCTCGATCGTCCGGTCGAGCGGGCCGCCGGGAAAGGTCTCGTGCGTGCCGTCGGGCCACCGCACGGCGATCGACGCCGCCTCCGTGGCCGCGCCCAGTCCGAAGTGGAGGCGCGGATCGTGGCTCGAGAGGTAGCTCGAGCCGGGCTGGAGCGTCCGCGCGTGGGAGCGTCCGCCAGCCGTCACGGTGACCACCGCGCCGATCGCGTCGCGCCGCAGGGCGGGGTCGATCGCCCGCACGACGAGCCAGTGGCCGCGGCGCGGCGCGACGTTCTCGAGGAGGAGCACCCGGCCGGCGGTGGTGCCGGCCACGAGGTCGACGTCGCCGTCGTCGTCGATGTCCCCCGCGCACAACGGCCGGGCGACGTTCGGCCGGGCGCAGAAGTCGGGGCTCGTCTCCCCGCGCGGCGTGAACCGTCCGCCGCCGTCGTTCTCGAGGAGGTGGTTGCGCTGCGCGTAGGGGCGCCAGGCTTCGGGGAGGGTGCCGGCCGGCCTGCCGGCGAAGACGCCGCCGGAGGCCCAGGCGAGGTCGAGATCGCCGTCGAGATCGAAGTCGGCGAGGACGGTGCCGAAGCCGGTGGTGCGCTCGACGGAGGCGAGGCCGGCCGCGGCGGTCGCGTCGAGGAACGAGCCCGCGGGCCCCTGCTTCCAGAGCGTGTGCGTCTCGGTCTCGAGGTGGGTCACGAACAGGTCGGAGAGGCCGTCGCCGTCCACGTCCCCCCAGGCCACCCCCATGTTGGCGGCGCTGGCCCCGAGGATCGTCACGGCGACGCCGCGGAGCACCCCCTCGTCGACGAAGGTGCCGTCGCGGCGGTTGATCCAGAGCCGGTTGGGCTGGCGGTCGTTGGCCACGAAGATGTCGTCCCAGCCGTCGCCGTCGAAGTCGGCGCCGAGGACGCCGAGCCCGGCCCCCGGACCCGCTGCCAGCCCGCTCCGCTCCGTGGCGTCCTCGAACCGCGGCTCCGCCCCGGTGCCGAGATTGCGCCACAGCGTCGCCGGCAGCGAGGGGAACTGCTCGGGCCCGCAGAAGTCGCGACGTCCGGAGCGGCCGTGGCAGGCGACGGAGGGGTCGTAGGCGACGTAGTTGACGACGACGAGATCGAGCCAGCCGTCGCGGTCGTAGTCGAGGAACGCGGCCGAGCTTCCCCAGGCACGGCTGGCCAGGCCGCTGGCCGCGGTGGCGTCGCGGAACCGGCCGCCACCCTCGTTGACGAACAAGCGCAGGCCGCCGTACTCGCTCACGAACAGGTCGGGGAGGCCGTCGTTGGTGACGTCGCCGACCGCGACGCCGGAGCCGAAGCCGGCGACGTCGAGCCCGGAGCCGGCGGTGGCGTCGTGGAAGTGGCCGTCGCCCCCCTGCCGGTAGAGCCTGTGGGTGGAGGCGGAGGCGGGGCCGGCGCCGTTGGTGACGAAGAGATCGAGCCGGCCGTCCTGGTCCACGTCGACTAGCGCGGCGCCGTTCCCCATGCTCTGCGGCATGAAGAACGACCCCTCGGGGCCGGGATCGTTGACGAAGTCGATCCCGCGCGCCGCGGCCACGTCGACGAACCATCGATCCGCCGCGCCGGGGAGGGGACGGGCCGGGGCCGTGCCGGGGCGACCGCAGCCGAGCATGGTCGGCAGGAGGAGCGCCGCGAGCAGGGGCAGGCGGAGCGCCGCAGGCAGGGGCAGGCGGGGAATCGGGTCGACGAGCGCCATGACCCCCCGATCGTACCGCGCTCGCGGGAGGGGGGGATCAGGGGGCAGGGGCGGCGGTCGCGGTCGGCGCGCCGGTGCCGGGGCCCGACCAGGACGCCGGCGCGCCCGGTTTCGTCGCGGCGAGGATCTCGACGATCGCCCGCCGGTCGTCGGCGGAGAGGTGGCGGAAGCGGGGGCCGGGGTCGGGCGCCGTGAGGACGTCGTCCATCCGCTCCCAGAACCGCCGCCGCAGCTCCGCGGGGAGGGCGTCGAAGCTCTCCGTGTAGACGAGGTGGCTGCAGGGATGGCGGAGGAGGCGCGTCGTGAGATCGAGGTCGCGGAGCGACCTTCCGCGGGGATCGAAGGGGCCCCGGGCGCGGAACTCGGCGGCGAACGGGGTCGTCCCCTCGATCGGACCGCCGAGGGGTGCCGCGTCGCAGAACAGGAATCCCTCCACGAGCGCCGTCACGGCGCCGTCGAGGACGGTGTTCGTGCTCCGCCGGCGCCGGTCGGGGGGCTCGCCGAGACCGCGGTTCAGGGCCGCCGCGCGGTGGAGCGCCGCACGGACGTCGAACGACGCCCGCACGATGGCGTTGTGGGTGGCGGCCTGATGGGCGAGGACCGAGAGGGCGATCAGGTCGCTGTGGCCGGAGAGGTAGCCCGGGACGCCGAAGCGGTCGGAGAGATCGACGACGTCCTGGCCGGCGGGATCGGGCGCGGCGTCCCGGTCGGGGCGGGCCGCGTAGGTCACGTTGCCGAGGTGCCGCTGCCCGGGGTGGCGCCCGGTGACGTACCACCCCCCCCAGCGGTCGGCGAGCGGCGTCGTGTCGTCGACACGGTGGGAGCCGGCCGAGAAGATCGGTTGCCCGCTGGCCGAGGGGTAGACCGAACGGATGACGTGCCCCGGCACGCCCCTCGTCTGCGATCCGCCGTGGCACAAGAGGCAGTCCTCGGTGCGGCGCACGAACCGGGGCCGCTCCGCCGGCGTCTGTTCGAGGGCGTAGAACACCGTCCCCAGGAGCGGGTCGGCCACCGAGACCTCCACCACGTCGCCCGAGCGCACGTAGCCGACGTAGACGTCGTCGTCGAAGTACAGCGCGCGGGGGTTCCGCGGGCCGATCCGCGTCTGCTGGAGGCTCGTCTTCGAGAACACGAGCGTCTGGCTCGACGCCGGGACGTCGAGCGCGGCGAGCACCGCACGGAGCCAGCCGACGCGATCGTCCCAGGCGAGCGTCGCCGCACCCGCGTCGAGCCGTGCCTGGAGGCGCGAGACGCGGTTGTCGGGCGTCGAGGCGGAGTAACGCACGGGGGGCTGCTCGAAGTCGTCCGCGGCGCGGACGGCCGACGCGACGGCGGCGGCGACGACGGCGGCCGCGAGCAGCGCCCCCAGGGAAGACGATCGCGGGCCGCGGCGCGCGAGGATCAGGCCTTCGCGGGGTGGTGGCCCACCGGGAAATCGCACAGCGGCACGCTCTTCGACGGTTCGGCGAGCACCTCGGCGAGCGTCGTCGACGCGAAGGCGCGCTCCATCGCCTCGAGCGCCTGATCGAGCCGGCGGTGGAGCGGGCAGAGCCGCGAGCCATGGCTGGCCAGGCCCAGCGGACAGGTGGTGATGCGCCGGATGGGATCGACCGCCTGCACGATCTCGATGATCCGCACCTCGCGCGGTGGCCGCACGAGCGTGAAACCCCCGCCGACGCCGCGCCGGCTGGAGACGAGCCCGCCGCGGACGAGTCCCTGCATCACCTTGGCGAGGTAGGCCACCGGCACCCGCGTCGCCTGGGCGATCTGATCGACCGTGCGCGGTTCCTCCGGAGACGTCGCCAGGAAGGTCGCCGCCCGCAGCGCGTATTCCACGGTCTGGGAGAGCATCGTCGTACCGGCGGGTGACAAGGAACCAGCACATTGTGCGGTCTCGACGCAGGAAAGCCAGTGAACCGCACGCAGCGCCGCGGAACACTGAAAAAGGACGATCGTATCCATTATCATCGGCGAGCCAAGCGGATCAATCCAGCCTGGACGAGGGACCGTCGCCAGTCCGGCGGGGTCCACGGTGGCTGGCTCGTTCCCGATCGATCGGAGGCCTGCCTTCAGCGGGAGCCCAGTTCGAGCTCGAGCAAGCGCCCGCGGTCGTGTCCGCCGCCGACGAGCAGCGCCCCCGGCACGCCGGGACGGTCGTCGAGGCTGATCGACGCGATCGGCCACCCGGGGCGGACCTCGTCGAGCGTCGTGCCGAAGTCGGCGTTGCACAGCCGCACGGCGTCGCGGTCGGCGACGACGAGGAAATGGCCGTCGGCCGACCACGCCAGCCCGAGCGCCGTGGCGCCGGTGGTGATCGTCGCTCCGACCTGTTTGCCGCTCGACGCGTCGAGCACGCGCACGGCCCGATCGCGGATGCCGTAGGCGATCCGGCGGCCGTCTGGGGACCACGCCACCGTCATCACGTAGTCGCCGAAGCCGTCCTCGCCCCTCGCCAGTTCGCGGCGACGGGCGAAGTCGGGCAGGCCGTCGGCGCCGATGGGGATGATCAGGAGCGCGGGCCCCGCTCCGGCGGCCAGACGGCGATCCCCGGCGGCGGTGGCGGCGAGGGCGTCGATGACAGGACGTAACGTGCCTACCTCTCTCCTGGCGCCGTCCTGCAGATCCATGACGACCAGATGATCGTCCTCCGCGAACGCGATCCAGCCTGGATCGAGGAACGACAGGGCGGTCTGCCGGACGGGATCGCCCGCCTGCACGGCGACGATGCCGGCGTCGGGATCGGGCGCGAAGGCGAGCACGCGCGACTTCCCGGCGTTGGGCCTGGAGAGGGACGGCACGTCGAAGGCATCGGCGATCACCCCCCCCTTCCCCGTGGAGGAGTGGGCGGCCCGCAACGGATGCTCGAAGCGGATGGAGGGCACCACCCGGTCCTCGCCACGGGCCGATCGATGGAGGATCGCCGGGGCGCCGACGGCCGCGACGATCCATTCGCCGGGGGGACCGAGCGGCGCCACGGCGGTCACCGTCCCATGGTCGCACGGCACCTCGCGGAATCCCGCCAGGTCGGCGGGCGCGTCGGGATCCCAGCGGCGCACCGTGCCGTCGGCCCCGGAGGAGAGGATCGTGCCGTCGCGCTCCCAGGAGACGTCCCACGTCCGGCCGATGTGCCCGACCAAACGACCGGTCTCGGCCGCGGTCTCGGCATCGAAGATCCGGACGATGCCGTCACGACACCCCGTCACGATCCGACGTCCGTCCGGCGACAGGCCGCACCCCTGCACCCATCCCGGATGGAGCGGCAACCGCCGGAGCAGATCCCCGGTCGCCGGGTCCCAGACATGTGGCCGCTGGTTGGTGCCGATCGCGACCAGCAGCGAGCGGTCGGGGGAGAGGACGAGTTGGCCGATCTTGCCTTCTTTCTGCTGGAGCCGACGGCGGACCGCCCCGTCGTCGGCGCCGAAGAGGACCACCTCCCCACCCGACGCCGCGGCGATCGTGTCGTCGTCGAGGAAGAGGAGCGTCTGCGTGTCGCTGGGCTCCCCTTCCTGTGCACCGTCCCAGGGGAGGAACGGCTCGTGCCGCACCGCCGGTCCGGCCGGCACGCCGTCGGATCCGAGCGACACGACCTCGACGGTGCGCTCCCGTCCGCCGAACGCGATCCGGTCTCCGCGCGGGGAGAAGGCCACCGTGAACAGTCCCCGGGCGTTCCCGATCTCGGCGATCCGCGACCCGTCGGCGCGGTTCCAGAGGCGCACCGTGCCATCCTCCCCCGCGGTCGCCATCGATCGGCCGTCGGGGGAGAAGGCGACGTCGTTGATCTCGTCGTGCGCACGGATGGTCAGCGTCGGCGCCGTCGCACCGGGGGCGAACAGGAAGAGGGTGCCGTCGGCGCCGCCGACGCCCGCGGCGCCGTCGTCGGCGAGGGACAGGCAGTAGAGGTCGGGCCGCTCCGCGTGGAACGGGCTCGCCGGATCGGCACGATCGAGGAGTCGTCCGCGCTCGGCGCGCAGCCGGCCCGCCAGCCAGCGCGCCGGCAGCGTGGCCGCCGTCTCCGGGCCCGAGAGGATCCCCAGCGCCCGCTTCGCGTCTCCGAGACGCCATGCCTCGAAGGCCCGGCTCTGGGCGTCGACGAGCGCGCGGAGGGCGGTGATCCTCGTCTGGCGGGCCGACTCGGCGAACAACCCGGCGGCGACGCCGACCGCCAGGCAGACCGCCACGGCGGCACCGATCGCGACGGCGTGACGCCGGCCGTACCGGACGATCCGTTCGGGCACCGATCGGGGCCGGGCCACGGTCGGGGCACCGGCGAGGAAGCGGCCCAGATCGGCGGCGAGATCGGCGGCCGACGGGTAGCGCTGTGCCGGACGTTTCGCCCGGCTGCGCAGGCCGACCGCCACGATGTCGGCCGGCAGGCCGCGCACCACCTCGTCGGCACCACGCGGCTCGGTGAGGAGCATGGTCCGGAGGATGGCGCTCGAGGATCGGCCCTCGTGGATGGCCCTGCCGGTGAGGAGGCGATCGAGGACGAGGCCGAGGGCATGGACGTCGGTGTGCGGTCCCACCGGCCCGAACTCCTCCGGGTCGTGCTGCTCCGGCGCCATCCAGGCGAGCGTCCCCGGACGGGAGTCGGCCTGGGTGAGCGGCACCGCCCCCGCCGGGCCGTCGTCGGAGAGCAGCTTGGCGATGCCGAAGTCGGCGAGCTTCGGCAGGTGGGGTGTCCCATCGACCGTCACCATGCCCCGGGGATCGGCGGCGAGGAGGACGTTCGCGGGGTTGATGTCGCGGTGGAGGACGTGGTTCCGGTGGGCGATGTCGGCCGCTTCGGCGAGGCAGCGGACGATCTCCGCGGCCAGCCGGGGATCGACCGGGCCGGGATGCTCCGCCAGCCAGGCGGCGAGGCTGCCGCCCGTGCACAGTTCCTGGGCGATGTAGGTGAAGCCGTCGGCCTCGCCCACCTCGTACACCGTGACCACGCCGGGATGACTGATGCGGGCGGCGTACTGGGCATCGTGGAGAAACCGCTCCTTCGAGGCCGCGATCATCGGCGTCTCGGGTCGGATGACCTTGAGGGCCACATGCCGCGAGAGCCGCCGGTCGAACGCCTCGTAGACGACGGCGAATCCTCCCCGGCCGAGCTCGTGGAGGATCCGGAACGGTCCGATGACCAGTCCCGCGGGATCGGGACCGGGACCGGGACCGGCACCCGGCCGGCCGCCGCGGCGCCGCTCCCCGGCGAGGCGCAGCCGCAGGATCACGTCCAGATGGTCGGCGAGCGTGGCGGCGTCGTCGTCGTCGGAGACCGGGATCGACCCGCTCGCGGCGGGGGCGGGTCCGACGAGGCGTTCGTCGATCTCCGCCAGCCGGTCGGCCAGCCGGTCGGCGATCGATTCCTCGCCATCCCCGGGATGGGAGGAATCGAGGGGGGGCGTGGCGTCGGACCCGGGCGTGGTCATGACGGGGGCGTCACGGCTGCGACGACAGCGACTCGCGCAGGCGGACGATCGAGCGGCCCCAGATCTTCCTCACCGCGCCGCCCGAACGGCCGACGCGCTGCCCGATCTCGCTCCACTCCAGGTTCTCCCAGCTGCGCAGGCGGATGATCTGGACGGCGATCTCGGGCAACCCCGCCAGCGCCTCCTCGAGGGCCCGATCCTCCTCCGCGCGGATCGCGCAGAGTTCCGGGAGGCGGCCGCCACGGAAGGCCGGGTCGTGGCGTTCCGAGTCGTCGAGATCCTCGAGACGGCGTTCGAGGCGGACGTCGCGCGCCTGGCAATCGTGGAACCGACGGACGGTGTCGTGGACGTTGTTGTGGAGGATGCGCCGCAACCAGGCGTAGACCTCCTCGAGCGTCGTCCCCTCGAACCGTGCCGCGTGCAGGTGGGCCTCGAGCATCGTCTGCTGCACGAGGTCGGACGGGGCGACCTTGGTCCGCAACCGGGGCGGAAGCTCCCTGACCGCGAGGAGGCGCAGCCACCCGCGGGCGGCATCGACGGCGTCGGCCATGGCCCGGCCGGGGTCGGTTCGCGAGAGCGACGAGTCCATGTCGGGGGTCCCGGGGACGGGGCCTGTCAAGAAGCCCGTTCAGACTCTCACCCCCCCGGCCCGGCGTCAAGCAACCGTCCGGACCGCGGCGGAGGGTTTCACAAAAGAGGCTCTCCGCGCGTGTATCGGGAGACGGCGTCGGGGTCGAGCACGAGCCCCAGACCGGGCCCGGCGGGGATCGCGAGCATGCCCTCGGCGTCGAGGTGCCAGCCGCCGGCGGTGATCTCGTCGATGAATGGCGAGCCGGTGAGGTACTCCACGAGATCGGTGTCGGGGAAGGCGCTGGCCAGGTGGAGGTCGGCGGCGAGTCCCACGGCGGTGTTCCAGCCATGGGGTACGAACTTCACGCCATGGTCGCCCGCCATCGTGGCGATCGCCCGCTCCTCGCTGATCCCCCCCACCTTCGTCACGTCGGGCTGGACGATGTCGAAGGCGCGCGCGGCGAGGAAGGGCTGGAACGACTGCCGGCGCGTGAGCACCTCGCCCCCGGCGATCGGCACCGGCGAATGCTCGCGCAGGAGGACGAAGTCCTCGAGCGCGTCGGGCGCGAGCGCCTCCTCGAACCAATCGACCGAGTACTCGGCGAGCATCCGCGCGGCGTTGATCGCCCACTTGTAGCCGTTGGGCCAATGGGCGTCGCTGCCGCCGGCGTCGACCATGAGCCTGCAGTCGGGCCCCACCGCCTCGCGTGCCGCGCGGACGATCGATTCGTCCATCGCCCTGGAGACGCGGCCGAACGGCCCCCAGCCGATCTTGAAGGCGCGGAACCCGTGGGCCTTCACCTCGAGGAGCCGGTCGCGCATCCTCGCCGGCTCCTCCATCAGGAGCGAGGCGTAGGGGGCGACGCGTTCCCGGTAGCGGCCGCCGAGGAGCCGGCCCACCGGCTGCCCCGTGGCCTGTCCGAGGATGTCCCACAGGGCGATGTCGATGCCGCTGATGGCATGCGTGACCGAGCCCCCCCGGCCGGTCCAGAAGGTGTGCTGGTGGAGCTTCTCGCTCACGCGCTGCGGCTCGAGGGCGTTCTCGCCGCGCCACAAGGGCTCCAAGAGCGCGATCGCCGCGCGCACCAGGGCGTCGTTCGTGAACACGCTCCCCAGGCCGGTGAGCCCTTCGTCGGTGTGGACGACGACGAGCGTGTGGACGCAGTCCTCGGGCTCGAGCTCGGTGCTCCAGCCCCCTTCGGGCGTGGCGCCGCGGAGGCCGGCCGAGCGGATGTCGCGGATCTTCATGGTGTCGTGCTCCGGGGGGGATGGCGCGTGAACAGCGTCGCGGCCGGTGCGAAGGGCACCACCGCGTCGAGCGGGAAGATCGGCCGCGGGCAGCGTGTGTGGCCGAGCGATCGCAGATTCGCGCTCGACGATCCGGGCGCGTCGATGTCGATCATCCGGGCGCACCAGTCGGCGTACATGTGCCGCTGGCAGTGGGGCGACTTGATCACCACGGCGTCATGGCGGCGCGGGTCCTGCCCGTGGGCGAGGAAGAAGGAGCGGTCGTAGAGGCTCACCGCCCGCGAGGCCACGACCCAGGTGACGTTCCCCGCCTCGAGGACGGCCGTCGGCCCGGAATCCCACTCCTCGCCGAACGACTCGCTGCGGAAGCGGCCGTCGGCGATCAGGCGCACGCGGCCGGTCACCGCCAGCGGCCGGAAGCGCCGCGGGTCGAGCGTGCCACCGAGCGTCGTGAAGACGAGCCCACCGACACCCGCGAGGCTCGCCTTCTCCACCGCCGGAAGGTCGACGATCGGCGCGAGGATCCGGCCGCGATAGCCTTCCTCGAGGAGCGCGGCGACGACGGCGTTGGAGTCGCCCGAAGCGCCGGAACTCGTCGCGTCGGCCGCGTCGACGAGGCCGAGCGTGCCGCCCCCCGCGTGGCCGACGGCGATCCGCGCGGCCTGGGCCAGGGGCACGAGATCGACCACCATCCGCTCGTGGTGCTCCCAGAAGGCGCGGGCGAGTTCGACCGCGCCGCGCTCGGCGAGGTGGGCGTCGCCGTCGGTGACGACGAAGGCGTAGGTCCGAAGCGCCGGCACGTCGGTGAAGGGATTGCCGATGAACATCCCGGCCGAGAGCCCGCCGGGGCCCTCCTCGAGCGCCCGCGCCCGCTCGATCACCTTCCCGAAGCTCCCCGTCTCGGTGATCAGTTCGTTGCCACGGACGAGCGCCGGCACCGGCACCAGCGCGGTCACCGGAGCGACCTCGCCGGCCACGATCCGCAGCAGGAGTCGGGCGGCGCGCTGGCCGGTCTGGAAGAAGTCGACGTGGGGGTAGGTGTGGTAGGCGACGATGGCGTCGGCGTGCTCCACCATCCGCTCGGTGAGGATCCCGTGGAGGTCGAGCGAGACGACGATCGGGATCTCCTCCCCGAGGATCGTCCGCGCTGCCTCCAGGAGCCTCCCCTCGGGGTCGGGCTCCGCGGGGCTCGCCATCGCCCCGTGCATGCAGAAGACGACGCCGTCGGCCGGGGGCGCGGCGCGGAGGGCGTCCAGGAACTCGCGTTCGATCCGCTCCCAGGAGGCCTTGGCGAGCGGGCCGCCGGAGGTGATGAAACAGGCGCCGTACGTCGGCACGACCTCGACGCCGGGCGTCCGCTCGAGGACGTCGAGGACGCCGCCGACCTCGGTGCCCACGGTGCGGTGGTAGTCGAACAGCGCCTGCCCGTGGCGGACGTCGAAGTCGTCATAGCCGCTCTCGTGCGGGTTGAAGGTGGAGACCTCCTGCTTGCACTCGGCGACGAGGATCCGGGGCATGGCGACGTTCCGGGGGAGCGGCTACCGCCGCGCGCGTGCGAAGACGAAGTCGAGCGCGGCGGCGGTGTCGGCGAGGGGCGTGTCGTGGCCGCCGTCGGGGCGGTGGAGGAGGAGGGCCGGCTTGCCGAGGGCCTCGAGTCGCGCGTGGAGGCGGAGGACGCTCGCCGGTGGCACGACATCGTCCCGACCCCCGGTCGTGAACGCAACCGGCATCGTGAACGCGTCGGCATGGAACTCGGCCGAGCGTTTCCGGTACTCCTCCGGCACCTCCGCCTCGGTGCCGCCGAAGCTCGCGGCGATGGCGTCCCGGAAGCGGTCGTACCCGACGAGGTTCGCCGTGCCGTTCAGGGCACAGACGCCGTCGACGAGATCGGGATGGAGCGCCGCGAAGGTGAGGGCACCGGTGCCCCCCATCGATCCGCCGCAGACGATCACGCGGGCGATCGGGCGCCGCGCTCTCGCCTCGGCGATGATCTGCACGAGATCGGCCTCCGCCTTCGGGCCCATCCACGAGGTCGGGGCACGGTAGTCGGGGGAGACGAGGATCGCGCCGTGGCGGGCCGCCGCCTCGCGCGTGCCGCGGCACTCGTCCCGGGCGTCGCGGATGAACTGCCAGCGGTCGGAGCCGTGGCCGTGGAGGGCGACGAGGAGATCGTGCGGCTCGGCCGGGTCGAACCCGGGCGGGAGGAGTTCGACGTAGCGCTCCGTGGAGCCGTCGCAGGCGGCCACGAAGGCGACGTCGACCGGCTCCGCGGCGCGTGCGGGGAGGGGGGCGGCGATCGCGACGGCGAGGGCCACGACGAGCGCGCGGGTCATGGGGACGCGTCTCCGGGAAGGCGGGCGCCGGCATGGTCGGTGAGGAAGCAGCGCCGCGTGGCGACGACGAGGAGACCTGCCGCGAGGAGATACGCCACCGCGCAGATCGCGAGCAGGCCGTCGATGCCGATCGACGACTTGAGCAGGCCCCCGAAGAGGGCGCCGAAGCCCGACACCATGCCGCCGAAGAGATTGAGGACGCCGACGGCACCGGCGCGGCCTTCGGCGCGCACCACCTCGAACGCCGCCGGGAAGATGTTGCCCATGAAGAGGCCGCTCGCGAGGCCGAAGCCGGCCGCGGCGAGCCGCGTCGTGGCGAGCGACGGAGCCGCGCCGATGCTCCACAGGCAGGGGGCGCAGGCCACGAGGCTCGTGACCAGCACCCATTGCCGCGCCGCCGGCGTGCGGCGGTAGAGCCAGTCGGAGAGGAGCCCGCCGCCGAGGAGCCCCACCGCCGACATCGCCTGGAGCCAGACGGTGGCGTTCCAGGCGGCTTCCGCCTGCGACAGGGAGAACTTCTCCTGGAGGAACGTGGGGAACCAGCCGTAGATCAGCCACAGGCCGAAGACGAAGCAGGGGAAGACGACGCACAGGACGACGAACGATCGGGTCGAGGCGAGCGAGACGAGCGACGGCGCGGCGTCGGTGCGCGCCGCGCGCCGCTCCGGCAAACGGCGCAGGAAGAGGAGGCAGGGGAGCGCGTAGAGGACGCCCGCGGCGCCGAGGATGAAGAACGCCTGCCGCCAGCGACCGAGATCGGCCATCCAGCCGCCGAACACGCTCCCCCCCACCGTGCCGGCGATCTGCGCCGTGGTGAGCAGCGCGATGGCCCGGGAGCGGACGCGCGGCGCGTGGGCGTCGGCGACGAGGGCCACCGCGGTCGGCATGAAGAGGGCCTCGGAGATTCCCATCGCACCGCGGAGGGCGAGCATTCCCCGGCTGCCGCCCACGCATCCGGTGGCCGCGGTGACGAGGCTCCAGACGACGAGGCTCGCCACCACGAGGAGCCGCTTCGACATCCGGTCGCCGAGGTGGCCGGCCACCGGGCAGCCGACCGCGTAGACCCAGAGGAAGATCGCCCCGACGAGGCCGAAGGAGGTGTCGTCCATGCCGAGATCGGCACGGAGCGACGGCCGCATCGCGAACACCGCCTGCCGGTCGCAGTAATTGAGGAAGTAGGCGCCCCACATGATCGCGAGCAGCCACGCGGCCTGCCCCCTCGGCGGCAGCGCGTCGTCCTCGGCGGCGGATCCCGTCTGGCCGCTCACGCCCGGAGGACCTCCTCCCGGCTCACCTCGCGCGCGATCACGGCCACGCAGTCGCCCTGGCTGGTGAGGCAGGGGGCGCGCATCGTGACGAGATACCCGGCGGAGGCCGCCACGATCCGCTCCGGCTCCCGGTCGGGGCGCTCGAGGTGATGGATCCATCCCACCGTGTCGCCGCGCGCCACCTCTGCCCCCAGATCGAGCGCCACCTCGAAGACGCCCGACTCCGGGGCGAGGAGGTAGTCCCCGCGCTCGAGCGCCTGCACGAGCTTCGCCGGCGCGAGGCCGAGCCCCTCGCGGGTCTCCTCCCTTCCGGCCAGGACCCCGCAGTGGACGAGGACGTTCCGCAGTCCCCCCTGGGCGATCCGGTGGACGTGCGCGGGGATCCCCTCGCCGCCGCCGAGTTCCGTCGTCACGACGATCTTTCCCTGGTTCTCCGCCTCCACCGGGAGGAGCCCGGAGCCGGCGATGTCGGCGTAGAGGAAGGAGAAGTCGGTGTTCCAGGCGAGCATGGCGGCGAGCATCGTCCGCCGCTGCTCGCGATCGGGCACCAGGTGCATGTGGGAGCAGGGGAGGAACTCCATGCTCCGGCCGCCGGAGTGGATGTCGATGACGACGTCGCTTTTCGGAAAGAGGACGTGGGTGAGGTACCAGGCGATCTGGCTCGTCACCGGGCCCTCGGGCGCCCCGGGAAAGGCCCGGTTCATGTTCATGCCATCGAGTGGCGAGAGGCGCGTGGCGGCCTTCGCGGCGGGCATGTTGAGCGAGGGGACGAGGATCAGCCGGCCCGACACCTGCTCGGGTGCGACCTCGCGCGCGAGGCGCATGATCGCCACCTGCCCCTGGTACTCGTCGCCGTGGTTCCCGCCGAGGCAGAGGACGGTGGGCCCCGAGCCGCGGGCGATGACGGTGATCGGCACCATCACGTTCGCCCAGCCGCCGAGGTTGTGCGAGTAGGGCACCTGGAGGAAGCCCTGCTGCTTGCCGGGGCGGTCGAGATCGATCGAGGTGTGGATCACGGGGTGGAACTCCGACGGGGATCGAGGGCGTGCCTGGCCCAGTACCGCCACTCGCCGAACAGCATCGCGCCATAACAGGCCGCGGCCAGCGCGAAGTTTACGGCGGGCGTGAGGGACATGTCGAAGGGTTCGAGCACCCTGCCGATGAGCGTGAACGCCGCGTGCAGCGCGTCGTAGAAGCCTTGGGGAAGCATCCGCTGTCGGGGTGCGTTGACGCCGTCGAAGAGGATGAAGATGGCGAAGAGTCCAGACAGGATCACGAGCGTGGTGACGATCGGGCTCGGGTTGCGGGGCGGAGGCCCCTTGGCGCGGGGGGAACGCGACGATCGGCGAATCAGGTCGAACAGCCAGATCGTCCAAGTCATACGGAGGTGAAAGAACGAGGACCGCAGGTCTCCCGTCGTGAAGAAGAAGAACACCGCGGCCGCGAAAAAGACGGTGGCCAGACCGATGCCGAGCAGCGACATCGGGGGCCATGTGACCGGTGTCGGGGAGGTCGCCCGCATCGGGCCTTCTCGCTCCTCCGACGGTGCGATCGGCTGGTCCACCATGATCGGAATTCCTTCCAAGTCCCTCACGCGAGCCGTTCCACCGGCGTGGCCACGCCGGTGATCGTGTTGCCGTCGAGGCGGATGTGCTTCGTCTCGGCACCCAGGCGGATGCCGACGCGCCGCGCCGCCCCGCGCGACTCGGTGATCGTGTTGCCCACGATCGCCACCTCCTCGGTGCCCCCCTGGACGTCGATCGCCGCGGCGGCGTCGCCGCCGGTGTCGGCGACCGTGTTCGCCTCGATGCGGTTGCGGTGGCCGCAGAAGGAGGCCCCGCGCTCCGGGCGGAAGAGGATGCCGACGGTGCCGCTGCCGTTGATCCGGTTCGCGCGCACGACGTTGTCGGTGTCGCGGTGGCCGATCGAGATGCCGACGCCGTTGCCGGTGCAGTCGTTCTCCTCGGCGAGGCCGTATTTGACACCCCAGCAGAAGAAGATGCCGATGGCGTTCCCGGAGAGGGTGTTGCCGCGCATGAGGGGCCGCTGCGACCCCGAGCCGGGGTGGAGTCCGAGCCCGGAGTGATCGCGGCTCGTGCACCCCTCGACCGTGACGTCGTGGCAGATCTGGAAGCTGATCCCGTCGCCATGGTTGTTGCGGGCCTCGACCCCGCGGATCGCCACGTCGCGGCAATCCTGGAGGAAGATGCAGCCGGCGTGGTTGCCGTCGAGTTCCGGGTTGTTCGCCCGGTCGCCGTCGAGGTGGAGATTCGCGACGGCGACGGTCTCGATCTCCTCGCCCCAGAGGAGCGGGAAGAGCGCCTGCACGACCGGCTTGCCCGAGCTCCAGACGTTGTCGCGCAGGGCCCGGTCGAG
>CAZMOU010000100.1:0-17498 GCA_964567835.1 uncultured Chitinophaga sp.
ACCAGCGCGCTTTCGATCTCGATCGTCGAGAGGCGGTGGCCGGCGACGTTGAGCACGTCGTCGATGCGGCCCATGATCCAGTAGTAGCCGTCGCGGTCCTGCCGCGCGTTGTCGCCGGCGAGGTACTTTCCCGGCACCTTCGACCAGTAGGTCTCGACGAACCGCTCCTCGTCACCCCAGATGCCGCGGAGCATGCCCGGCCAGGGCCTGGTCATCACCAGCCACCCGCCGTGACCGCGCTCGACGGGCCGCCCCTCGGCATCGACGATCTCCGGGCAGACGCCCGGCAGGGGGAGCGTGCAACTCCCCGGCTTCGTGGGGGTGCATCCGGGCAAAGGGCTCATCATGATCCCGCCGGTCTCCGTCTGCCACCACGTGTCGACGATCGGGCAGCGCTTGCCCCCGATGACCTCGTGGTACCAGATCCAGGCCTCGGGATTGATTCCCTCGCCGACGGTTCCCAGGAGACGCAGGCTGGAGAGATCGCGCCCCGCGATGTGCTCCATGCCCCACTTCATGAACGAGCGGATCGCCGTGGGGGCGGTGTAGAAGATCGTGGGACGCTCCTGCTCCACGATCTCCCAGAATCGTCCCTCGTGGGGGGCGTTGGGGGCACCCTCGTAGATCAGGATGCTCGCCCCGGCGGCGAGCGGGCCGTAGGTGACGTAGCTGTGGCCGGTGATCCAGCCGCAGTCGGCGGTGCACCAGAAGAGGTCGTCGTCGCGCAGGTCGAACACCCATTCGGCCGTGGTCTGGGCCCACAGGCAGTAGCCCGCCGAGGTGTGGAGGATGCCCTTCGGCTTCCCCGTCGAGCCGCTCGTGTAGAGGATGAAGAGCGGGGACTCCGAGTCCATCGGCCGGGCCGCCGTATCGGCCGGCATGCCGTCGACCATGTCGTGCCACCACACGTCCCGCCCCGGCACCATGTCCACCGGTTGCCCCGTGCGCCGCAGCACCACGACGTGCCGCACCGTCGGGCTCTTCGCCAGGGCGATGTCGACGTTCTTCTTGAGCGGCAGCTGCGTCCCGCGACGCCAGCCGCCGTCGGCGGTGATCACCACGACCGCCTTGGCGTCCTGGTTGCGGTCGGCGATGGCCTCGCTCGAGAAGCCGCCGAAGATCACCGAATGCACGGCGCCGATCCGGGCACAGGCGAGCATGGCGACGACGAGCTCGGGCGTCATCGGCATGTAGATCGAGACCACCTCGCCCGGCCGCACGCCGAGGCGCTCGAGCCCCGCCGCGCACCGACACACCTCCGCGTGCAGCTCGCGGTAGGTGAGCGTGCGGCGCTCCCCGGTCGGCTCGCCGACCCAGACGATGGCGGTCTTGTCCCCCTTGCCGGCGGCGAGGTGCCGGTCGAGGCAGGCAGCCGAGACGTTGAGCCGGCCGCCGGGAAACCACCTCGCGTGGGGGGGCTGCCAGTCGAGGACGCGCTCGTAGGGGGTGGTCCAGGGGAGGGCCGCCGCCCGCTCCCCCCAGAACGCCTCCGGATCCTTCCGCGCCGCGTCGTAGAGCCGGCCGTACTCCTCGAGCGAACCGATCCGCGCCCGGGCCGAGAACGCCTCCGCCGGCGGGAACATGCGGTCCTCGGTCATGACGCTGGCGACGGTGCCGGCCGGTTTCTGCGGTGCGCTCATGGGCTTCCCTCGTCTCTCCCTCGTGCGGTCAGCGACGTCGTTCCCCGAAACCGCGCGATGATACCTGAAACACGACCCCGTTACCGCCCCGACCCCGGCGCCGCCGCGAGCGTCTCCGGCGTCGGCGGATCGTCCCCGAAGGAGATCCCCAGCGCCCGCGCCGCGAGCACCGCCGCTCCGGACGGATCGACGCACGAAAGCCGGCGTACCGCTTCGAGGATGGGCACGCTCGACACGTCGGGGGGACGCGAGCAGACCATCTCCCCGAAGCGACCCTGGTGGACGAGGCGCACCGCGTGCGCGCCGAACTGCGTGGCGAGGACGCGATCGAACGTCGTCGGTCCCCCGCCGCGCTGGAGGTGTCCGAGGACGACGGCCCGCACCTCGCGCCCCATCCGTGACGCGATCTCCGTGGCCACCACCTCGCCGACGCCGCCGAGGCGAACCTGGCGCCGCTGGCCCCCGTCGCCGGCGTGCACCGACATCCCACCCGGGAGCCGTGCACCCTCGGCGACGACCACGAGCGTGAAGCGCTTCCCCTCCTCCTCGCGGGCCCGCACGGCACGGCAGACGTGGTCGAAGTCCCAGGCGATCTCCGGGATGAGGATCACGTCGCCGCCGCCGGCGATCCCCGCGTGGAGGGCGATCCACCCGGCGTGCCGCCCCATCACCTCGAGCACCATCACGCGTTCGTGGCTGGCGGCGGTGGTGTGGAGGCGGTCGAGCGCGTCGGTGGCGGTGGCGACGGCGGAGTCGAAGCCGAACGTCGTGGCCGTCGCCCCCAGGTCGTTGTCGATGGTCTTCGGCACCCCGACCACCGGGATGCCGTGCTCGTGGAACTGGCCCGCGATCGAGAGCGAGCCGTCGCCGCCCACGCACACCAGACCGCAGACGCGGAGTTTCCGCAGGGTCGACGCCGCCTCGTCCAACAGCGCCGGGTCGATCCGCACGCGCTCGTTCTCCCCCACGAGCGCCGTGAAGCGGCCCGTGTTGGAGGACCCGATGATCGTCCCGCCCTGGGTATGGATGTTGGCGACGACGCCGGGGTCGAGCGGCGTCCAGGCCACCGGGTGGACGAGGCCCTCGTAGCCGCGGAGGAATCCCAGGCACTCGTAGCCGAGACGGTGGCCGCTCTTCACGACGGCCCGGATGACGGCGTTGAGGCCGGGGCAGTCCCCCCCGCCGGTGAGGATGCCGATGCGCGGCCTGGGGGTTGGCATGGTCGGTTTGCTCCGGTCGTGCGGGTGCGGCAGTGTAACAACCCGGCGGGGAGGTCCCGCCGGCCCGGGGGGACGGCACGTCGGGCGGGTAGGATGGAGCGTGGTCGGCGCCTCCCACCGGGGACGGGCATCGGTCGGGTTCGGCCACGGGAGCGGGTGATGGAAGTCGTGATCCTCTGCGGCGGCCAGGGAGCGCGGATGCGCGAGGAGACGGAGTACCGCCCCAAGCCGATGGTCGACGTCGGCGGCCGGCCGCTCCTCTGGCACATCATGCGCGGCTTCGGCCATCACGGACTCGACCGCTTCGTGCTCTGCCTGGGCTACAAGGGCAACCTCATCAAGGACTACTTCCTCGACTACGAGGCCCACACCCGTGACTGCACGGTGCGGATCGGGGGCGACCGGCGCGTGGTGGCGTTCCACGGTCCGCGCGAGGATTTCGAGTTCTCCGTGACGCTCGCCGACACCGGGCAGGAGACGCTCACCGGCGGCCGCGTGAAGCGGATCGAGCCCCACGTGTCCGGCGACGTCTTCATCGTCACCTACGGAGACGGCCTGGCGGACGTCGACGTCGGCAGGCTCGTCGATTTCCACCGCTCGCACGGCAAGCTCGCCACCGTCACCGCGGTGCAGCCGGCGTCCCGTTTCGGACTCCTCTCCATCGACGCCTCCTCGCGCGTCGTCCGATTCGCCGAGAAGCCGCGCGTCGAGGGCTGGATCAACGCCGGCTTCTTCGTCTTCGACCGGCGCGTCTTCGACTACCTCGACGGCGGCGACGTCGAGGCGCTGGAATCGCGGCCCCTCGAGCGACTCGCGGCCGACGGCGAGTTGATGGCCTTCCGGCACGAGGGCTGGTTCTTCGCCGTCGATACCTACCGGGACTACCTCCAGGTCAACGACCTTTGGAGATCGGGGGCCGCCCCGTGGAAGGTCTGGTGAGGAGCATGCCCGGGAAGATCAACATGGCCTGGGAGGGTCGCCGAGTCTTCGTCACCGGCCACACCGGCTTCAAGGGATCGTGGCTCGTCCAGCTCCTCCACCGGGCCGGCGCCGAGATCCATGGGTATTCGCTCGCGCCCCCGACCGTGCCGTCGCTGTTCCGGGCCGCGGGGATCGAGGCGCTGCTCCGCCGCCACGTCGAGGCCGACGTCCGCGACGCCGGCCGGCTCGCCGACGAGGTCGCGGCGGCCCGGCCGGACGTGGTCTTCCATCTGGCCGCCCAGCCGCTCGTGCGCCGCAGCCACCGGGATCCGGTCGACACGTTCTCGACGAACGTCACCGGCACCGCCGCGCTGCTCGACGCCGTGCGGCGCGCCGGCCGCCCCTGCGCGGTGATCGTCGTCACGAGCGACAAGTGCTACGAGCCGCACCCCGACGGCGCGCCCCACGCGGAGGACGACCGCCTCGGCGGACGTGATCCGTACAGCGCGAGCAAGGCCTGCGCCGAACTGGTGACCGCGTCGTTCCGCGCGAGCCACTTCCCGCCGCACCGACTCGGCGACCATGGTGTCCGCGTGGCGACGGTGCGGGCCGGGAACGTGATCGGCGGGGGCGATTGGGCGGAGGACCGGATCGTCACCGATCTCGTCGCCCATCTCGCGGCCGGACGTCCCGTGCCGGTGCGCAACCCCCTCGCGATCCGTCCCTGGCAGCACGTGCTCGACCCGCTCACCGGGTATCTCGCGCTCGCCGAGTCGATGCTCGCCGACACCACGGGAAGGTTCTGCGGCGGGTGGAACTTCGGCCCGCTCCCCGGCGGGGACGTCACGGTCGGGGAGCTCGTGGAGGCGTTCATCGCGGCCTGGGGGGACGGCTCGTGGATCGACGTGCACGATCCGCGCGCGCCGGTGGAGACGGGGGCCCTGCGTCTGGCGATCGACCACGCGCTCGCCGAACTTCCCTGGCACCCGCGCTTCCCCGCCGGCGAGGCGATCCGCCGCACCGCGGAATGGTACCGCGGGTACCATCGCGATCCGGCTGCGGCCCCGTCGCTCTGTGCCGCCGACGTCGACGCGCACGCGGGAGTCGATCGATGAGCGACGCCGCGCTCGGCGGACTGCGTCCGGACCTCGATACGATCGTCGATCGCTGCGGGGCGGCCTGGGACCGTCTGGACGGAGCGCGGATCCTCGTCACCGGCGGCACCGGATACGTGGGACGCTGGATCGCCGCGGCCATCGACCATGCCCATCGGCGCCTCGGCCTCGATTGCCGGCTCACGATCGTGTCACGCCGCCCGGCGTCGCTCCGGGGAGCGTGTCCCTTTCTCGCCGATTCCCCGGCGATCGACACCGTCGCCGCCGACGTGCGCACGATGCCCTTCCCGGACGGCCGCATCAGCCACGTCATCCACGCCGCGACCCCGGTGGAGCGACAGGCCTCCACCCCCGATGCCGAGATGATCGGGGTCTGCGAGGAGGGGACCAGACGCGTGATGGCGGTCGCCGCCGCCGCCGGATCGGCCGCGGTGCTCGTGGCCAGTTCCGGCGCGGTGTACGGCACCCGGCCGCCGGACGGCGCGCCGATTCCGGAGTCGTACGTCGGTGGGGGCGAACCGTCTTCGGCCTACGCCGAGGGGAAGCGGCGGAGCGAGCGGATCGCGGCGGACGCGGCGCGGTCGGGCCTCCCCACGTGCATCGTCCGGCTCTTCGCCCAAGCCGGGCCCCATCTGCCGCTCGAGGGGCAGTTCGCGCTCGGCAACTTCGTCCGCGACGCGGTCGCCGGCCGGGACATCGTCGTCCGTGGCGACGGCACTCCGGTCCGGACCTACCTGTACGCCACCGATCTCGTCGAGTGGTTGCTCACGCTCCTCACCCGCGGCTGTCGCACGGGGGATCCGGGGTGCTTCAACGTCGGCAGCGAGGAGGCGATCTCGATCGCCGCGGTCGCCCACCTCGTCGCCGAGACCGACCGACGTGTCGCCGGGAAGACCACCGCGGCCCGGGTCGTGATCGAGGGCGACGCGGTGCCCGGGGCCGCCGCCACCCGCTACGTGCCCGACTGCTCCCGGGCCCGGGATGCATTCGGCCTCGTGGCACGGGTCCCCGTGGCCGTCTCGGTCGCTCGCATGCTCGAGTGGCACCGCCGCGGCACGGTTCCGCAGCACGAACCCGAGGAATCGAGGGTCCCATGAAACCCGCGGTGCGGAGAGGCTGCCCGCTGTGCGGCGGGGCGGACGGGCCGGTGGAGGTCCGCCCCGACGTCGATCCGACGGCGCTCGGCGAGGTGGAACTGCGCCGTTACTGGACCGGATTCCACGGTCGGCGCGTGTTCTTTCCCTACGTGCGCTGCGCGGCGTGCGGCATGCTCCACAACCGCGACTATCTCGACGCGGAGGACACGGCAACGCTCTACGCCGCGATGGAGGACAACATGGCGGAGGCGGGCAGCGAGAACACCGCCGCCACGCAGCACGGCTACGTCGATCTCGTCGCCCGGGCCGCCCCACCCACCGCCGATTACGTCGAGATCGGCCCCGACACCGGCGTGTTCGCCGCCGACTGCATCTCCCGGGGGATGGTCGATCGCACGCTGTGGATGTGCGAGCCCAATCGCGCGGTGTGGGGCCGGCTCTCCGCCCTGCGCCGGGACGGCCTCGACGTCGAACTGGCCCCCGATCTGACGCTGCTCGACCGGATCCCCCCCGGCACCGTGGGCGTGGCCGTCGCCGTCCACGTCCTGGATCACGTGGTCGATCCCATGGCGGTGCTGCGCGGGATCCGCCGCGCGATGGCCCCCGGCGGGGTCGTGTTCGTCGTCGTCCATGACGAACGCTCCGTGCTGCGCCGCGTCCTCGGGAGGGGATGGCCTCCGTTCCGGCTCCAGCACCCCCAGCTCTTCTCCCCCGCGACGTTGACGCGGTGCCTTTCGTCGTCGGGGTTCGGCGACGTGACCATCCGCCGCACCTGGAACCGCTTCGACTGCCGGTTCCTCGTCGATACGCTGTTCACCGTGACCCTCGGCAGGCGCGGCGTCGCACCGCGCGTGCTGGAGAAGCTGCGTTGCTCGCTGCCGCTGGGCAACATCGCCGGGATCGGAGTCGCCTCATGAACCCCATCACGGCCCACGACCGCGCCGCGACCCGTCCGGAGATCGTCTCGGCCCCGGCTTCGGCGCGCCGGCCCTCACCGGCCACGGTGACGATCGCCCTGCCCTGCTACAACGAGGCCGAGAACCTCGCCGAACTGCACCGGCGTCTGAGCCGGGTCGTGGAGGGACTGCCCGGTTACCGGTTCGTGTTCCTGTTCATCGACAACGCCTCCACCGACGGTTCCGTCGACGTGCTGCGGACGATCGCCGCCGGTGATCCGCGCGTTTCGGTGATCGTCAACGCCCGCAATTTCGGTCACATCCGCTCGCCGTTCCACGCGCTTCTCGAGGCTCCGGGCGATTGCGTGGTGATGATGTGCACCGATCTCCAGGACCCCCCGGAACTCCTGCCCGAGTTCCTCCGCACCTGGGAGGCCGGCGCCGCCATGGCGGTCGGCCAGAAACGCACGAGCGAGGAGTCGCGGACGCTGTGGCTCGCCCGCTCGGCGTTCTACCGGATAGCCCGCTCCATCGCCGACGTCGACCTCCTGGAACACGTCACCGGGTTCGGGCTCTACGACCGGCGGGCCATCGAGATCATGCGCGCGTACCGCGACCCCTATCCCTACCTCCGCGGCCTCATCGTCGAGATCGGCTTGCCGTTCGCCGTCATCCCCTACGACCAGCCGCTCCGCCGTCGCGGGATCACGAAGAACAATTTCCTCACGCTCTACGACATGGCGATGCTCGGCTTCACGAGCCATTCCCGTCTGCCGCTGCGGCTGGCGACGATGGCGGGCTTCCTCCTCGCGGCGGCGTCGCTCGTCGTGGCGTTCGTGTTCCTCGGACTCAAGCTCGCCTTCTGGGATCTGTTCCCGGCCGGATACGCCCCCGCGGTGATCGGCATCTTCTTTCTCGGCTCCCTGCAGATCTTCCTGGTGGGGGTGCTCGGGGAATACGTGGGGGCGATCCTCACGCAGGTGCGCGGTCGGCCGTGGGTGGTGGAGTCGGAACGGTTCGGCTCCGGGCTCGACACCGTGCTTCCCAATCCGCCGGCGGATCGAACACCATGACGATCCCCGATTTCGCCAGGGAGATCCGGCGCCGCTCCATCGAGATGGTGACCGCCGCCGGAACGTCCCACATCGGCGGCTGCCTCTCGATGGCCGACATCCTCGCCGTGCTCTACGGCGGGGGGATCGTCCGTCACCGACCGGAGGACCCGCGGTGGGAAGACCGCGACAGGGTGATCCTCTCCAAGGGCCACTGCTGCGCGGCGCTGTACGCCACCCTGGCGTTGCGGGGCTCGTTCCCGATCGAGGAATTGGCAACCTTCGCCCGCGACGGATCACGCCTCATGGCGCACGCCAGCGCGGGCGTTCCCGGCGTGGAACTGTCCACCGGATCGCTTGGCCACGGGCTGTCGGTGGCAGCCGGAAGGGCGCTGGCCGCGCGACTCCGCGGCGCTTCGTGGCGGGCGTTCGCGATCCTGAGCGACGGCGAGCTCGACGAGGGTTCGACCTGGGAGGCGATCCATTTCGCCGGCCACCACCGTCTCGACAATCTCGTCCTCGTCGTCGATCTCAACGGGATCCAGAGTCTCGGCCGCACCGAGGAGATCCTCGCGCTCGACCCCCTGGGCGACAAGTTCCGGTCCTTCCGTTGGTCGGTCCGGGAGGTCGACGGACACGACACCGCCGCGCTCGCGGAATGCCTCTCCACCGTGCCATGGGAGACGGGGATGCCGTCGTGCGTCCTCGCCCGGACGGTGAAGGGAAAGGGGGTCGGCTTCATGGAGGACGAACTCGCGTGGCATTACCGATCGCCCGACGCGGGGCTCGCCGCCCGTGCGATCGCCGACCTGGGGACGTGACGCCATGCGAACGGCCTTCATCCGCGCCCTCACCGAGCTCGCCCGGATCGACGGGCGCGTGTTCCTCGTGGTCGGCGACCTGGGATACAGCGTCGTCGAGGCGTTCGCCGAGGAGTTTCCCCGTCGCTTCCTCAACGCGGGCGTGGCCGAGCAGAACATGACCGGCCTCGCGGCGGGGCTCGCCTCCGAGGGATACCACGTCTTCACCTACTCGATCGGCAACTTTCCCACGCTCCGCTGCCTGGAACAGATCCGCAACGACGTCTGTGCCCACCGCCTTCCGGTGACGGTGGTGGCGGTGGGGGCGGGGTTCTCCTACGGCAACATGGGCTATTCCCATCACGCCGTCGGCGATCTGGCGGCGATGCGGAGCCTTCCGCACATGACGGTGCTCTCCCCTGCCGATCCCCGCGAAGCCGGGGCGTGCGCCGCCGCGCGCGTCGCGGCCGGCGGGCCGGGGTACGTGCGGCTGGGGAAGGCCGGCGAGCCGATCCTGGGAGCGCAACGGCCGATCGACCTGCTCGGCGGGCCGTCGTGCCTGGCTCCCGGCGACGGCACGCTGGCCCTCTGCGCCACCGGCCCCATCCTCGTGGAAGCGATCCGGGCGTCGGAGTCGCTCCGCGCGGCCGGGCTCGACGCCGGGGTGTATTCGGTGCCGCTCCTCACGCCGCCGTCGTCCGCGTCACTGCAGCCACTGTGGCGTTACCGCTTCCTGGTGACGATCGAGGAACACGTCGGCCCAGGCGGTTTCGGCAGCATGCTCCGGGAACATGCCCCGCCGACGACGACGATCGTCGCGTTGACCGCCGACCGCGACCTCACCGACACCGTCGGCACGCAGGAGTTCCTCCGGGCACGGCATGGACTCACGCCGGAGAACCTGGTCCGGACATCCCTCGCCCTGGTCGGCCAAGCGCGCTAGAGGCATGAACGGCGTGCGTGCGGCGTCCGGCGCGTGACACCGAAACCCCGGGCATGTCCCGCCGTCGCGGACCGTACCCTGGCCGACCCGATCTCCGATTGCTGGATCGCTCCGGACACCACGTCCGTGAGGATGATCGTCAGGCCCTCGGCCCTCGGCATCATCGTGCTCCGTTGCATTCGACCCCGTGGACGGCTACACAACACTGTCGCGGGACGGCCCCGACGGCTTTCGCGGGCTCCCATCGGCAGGCACGATGATGGTTTCGAAGCACGGCACGTCGGGCGGCGGATCGAACCGCTGGAACCACCTCGCCATCCGACTCCTGCCGCCGGTGTTCCTGCTCCTGCTGACGGGCCTCGGCTGGTGCGGCGCGAACGCCGCCTGGTCGACCGCCGCGTGGGGCATCCCGATCGGACACCTGGCGCAGAAGGCGGACGCCTGGACCGATCCCGAGTACGGCGACACGCTGTTCACGCTCGCCTTCGCCCGGGCGGCGGGCGAGGGGCATGTCGCTCCCTGGGCGTTCAAGCGCGTGCCCGAACTGGGGGCCCCCTTCGCCGCCGAGTGGAGCGACTGGCCGCTCATCGAGGAGCCGCAGACGCTCCTCCTCGGCCTGCTCCACCGTTGCTTCGGTCCCTTCGCAGGGCTCAACGTCGCCCTGCTCCTCGGCCACCTCCTCGCCGCGGCGACGATGTTCGGCGTGGCGCGCTCTGGGGGCGCGGCGCGGCTCTGGGCCTTCGTCGCCGGCCTCGCCTACGGCCTCGCGCCGTTCCTGTTCGCCCAGTCGCCCCACCATGTCACGGTGGCCTGGGCCTGGCACGTGCCGCTGTTCATCCTCGCCTGGCGCTGGGCCGCGGACCCGGCGGTCGTGCCCGGCGACCGTCGCTTCCTCCTCGCGGCCGCCATCGGCGCGATCGCCGGGGTGCAGAATCCCTACTACACGAACATCCTCTGCCAGCTCGCCCTCGTCGGCGGCGCCGTGTCGGCATGGCGCGGCCGGTCCTGGCGCAACCTGCGCACCGCGGGGGTGATCGTGGCGGCGGCGGCGGCGGCCTTCGCGCTCATGCATCTCGACACGCTCGTCTACGGCTGGGTCCACGGGAGGAATCCGGGCGGCGTGGTCCGTGAGTACAAATGGATCGAGATCTACGGCCTGAAGCTGGTCGATCTGGTGGTGCCTTCGACGGCCCACCGTTCGCCGTGGCTCGCCGGGGTGGCGCTCCGCCACCGTGCGGCCGCGCCGCTGCTCGACGAGGGAGCCTCCTATCTGGGCATCGTCGGGCTGGCCTGCCTCGCCTGGCTGGCCGTCACCGCCGCGCGCGGCTTCCTCGACGGGCGCGTGGAGCGGGTCCCGACGCCGTTCTGGCAGATCGCCTGGATCGTCCTGGTCTTCACCACCGGCGGCCTCAACGCGTTCGCCGGGGCGGCGGGTTTCCTCATGTTCCGCACCGCCTGCCGCTACTCCATCGTGATCCTGGCGATCGCCCTGGAATGGGGGGCGCGGCGGGCGACGGCCATCGAGACCGAGCTGCGCCCGGGGGGGCTGCCGGCCGCCGGCCGATGGGCCGTCGCCATGGCCCTCGCGGCGCTCGTCACGTGGGACGAGGTCCCGCGTCCGCCGGAGGAGGGCGTCACCCGATCGATCGCCCGCCGCATCGAGTCCGACAGGCAATTCGTGGCGTCGATCGAGGAGAAATTGCCGGCCGGTGCGAAGGTGCTGCAGCTTCCCCTCATGGAGTTCCCCGAATCGCCCGGGCCCGGGGTCGGCCCGTACGAGCATCTGCGCCCCTACGTCCTCGGCAGCCGGCTCCATTGGTCCTTCGGCACGGTCAAGGGTCGGCCGCGGGAGAAGTGGCTCGCCGATCTCCAGAAGAAGGATGTCCGCGGCATCGTCGCCGAATTGCGCTCGCGCGGATTCGCCGCGGTGGTCATCGAGCGTGGCGGGTTCCCCGACAAGGGGCGCGGGGTCGAGTCGGCGCTCCTCGAGGCGGCCGGCGTCAAGCGCCTGATCGCGAGCCCGGCCGGGGACGAGTCGTGCGTCATCCTGGGCGGAGGATCCTGACCACCATGGCCCGCCGCCCGACACGCCCCGGCGACCGCCGCACCGCGCGACCCGCTGCGGCACGGCCCCCCGCGCCGGCGCAGCGGCCCGCGGACCGGCGCTGGCTCCTGCTCCTGGCAGGAGGCGCGCTGCTCCTGGCCGCCGCGTTCGTCGTCGGCTGGCCCGCAGCCCATGGCGATTGGCTGTGGGACGACGACACGTCGATCACCGCCAACGCCACCACGCGCGGTCCGTACTCCTTCCGCGACTTCTGGGTCCGGCCGAACGGTCCGGACTACTTCCCGCTCACCGCCACCGCCTTCTGGGCCGAGTGGCATCTCTTCGGCATGGAGGTGACCGGCTACCACGTCGTCAACATCGCCCTCCACGCCCTGTCGGGCCTCCTCCTCTGGCGTTTGCTCGCCGAGATGCGCCTGCCGGGTGCCTGGTTCGCCGCGATGCTGTTCGTGGTGCATCCGCTGTGCGTCGAGTCGGTCGCCTGGATCTCCGAACTGAAGAACACGCTCGCCCAGCCGCTGTTCCTCACCGCCGCGCTGCACGCGGTCCGCGCCGACCGCCGCGACGCGTCGCGCCCGACCGCGGACGACGGCCTCGCGCTCGGCTGGTTCCTCCTGTCGATGTTCGCGAAGACGTCGGTGGTCATGTTCCCGGTGGTGATGCTGCTCCATGCCTGGTGGCGCCGCGGGACGGTGCGGCCGCGCGACGTCGTCCGTGCCGCGCCGTTCTTCCTCGTGTCGCTCGTCCTCGGCCTGGTGACGATCCAATTCCAGCACGGCAAGGCGATCGGCGAGGAGCGCATCCCGGTCGGTGGGCCGGCGTCCCGTCTGGCCCTGGCCGGCATGGCGGTGGTCTTCTACCTGTCGAAGATCCTCCTCCCCGTCGGTCTCCTCCCCATCTACCCCCGCTGGGAGGTCGAGCCGCCCCGGGTCTGGCAGTACCTCCCCTGGGTGGCGATGGCGGGGCTCGCGGCGTGGGCCTGGACGCGGCGGGCGACCTGGGGAAGGCATGTCATCTTCGCCTTCGGGTTCTTCTTCCTCACGGTGCTGCCGGTCCTCGGTTTCATCACGATCTCGTACATGCGGATCACCTGGGTCGCGGATCACTTCGTCTACCTCCCGATGATCTCGATCCTGGCGCTCGTGGCCGCCGTCGCGGGCGGGTGGTACGCCGGCCTCCCCGCCGATCGGCGGGCGCCCGCCCTGGCGGCCGCGGGGATCGTGGTGGCGGCCCTCGGTGCCTCCGCCTACCGCTACAGCGGCGTGTGGAGGAACGAGCGGGAACTCTGGACCCACACGCTCGCCGGCAATCCCGACGCCTGGCAGGCCCACAACCGCCTCGGCGCCGTGCTCGTGAACGCGGGCGACGTGGAGGGTGCCCACGAGCATTTCGTCGCCTCGTCTCGGCTGCGGCCCGACCTGGGCGAGACGCACAACAACCACGGCCAGACGCTGATGCTCAAGGGCCGCCTGCCGGAGGCGATCGCGGCCTTCGAGCGGGCCAAGGAGGCGTCGCCGCAGATCCACGTGATCTCGATCAACCTCGCCAACGCCTACGCCGCCGTGAATCGTCCGGCCGATGCCGAACGCGTCCTGCGGGAACTGCTCGACCGCGAGCCCGGCCTGCTCCCGGCGCGGGCGCGACGGGCCGACATGCTCGCCATGCTCGACCGCTACGAGGAGGCGGCGGCGCAGTACCGCATGGTCATCGAGCAGGCCCCCCCCGGGTCGGCGCTGGCGCCGGTGTGGAACAACCGCGGCGTCTGCCTGGTGAGGCTGGGGAGGCTCGAAGAGGCTCTCGAATGCTTCCGTCGATCGCTGAAGATCCAGCCCGGCTTCGCCGACGCGCAGAAGAACCTCGACGCGCTCGAGCCGAAGAAGGCGGCGCCGTCATCGCCCCCCCGCTGACCGGTTCCGCCGCGGGTCCCCCGGCCACCACGCCCGGGCGGCCATCCGGAACAGCGCCAGGATCGCCTCCCGGGACTGGCGGAATCCGGCCTTGCTCTTCCCCTCGACGCGGTTGGTGAACGTCACCGGTACCTCCACCAGCCGCCCGCCGGCACGGTGGATGCGCCACAGGAGATCCTCCTGGAAGGCGTACCCGGGCTCGAAGGGGCCCCTGACGCGGTCGAAGATCTCGAGCCGCACCGCCCGGAAGCCGGTCGACGAGTCGCGCACCGGGATCCCGATCACCAGGCGCGAGAACCAGTTCACGAGCAGGCTGGCGGCATGCCGGGAGAGGGGCCAGCCCACCACGCGTCCGCCGGGAACGCGTCTCGACCCCAGCGCCACCGTCGCCGGCGCGGCACCGGCGGGCTCGAGGGCAGCGAGGAGTCGGGGGATGTCGACGGGATCGTGGCTGAAGTCGGCGTCCATGTTGACCGCCACCGCGAACCCGTGCCGCCGCGCGGAATCGAATCCCTCGAGGATCGCGCTGCCCAGCCCGCGTCTCCCGCGACGCACGAGGAGGTGCAGACGGGGTTCGGCGGCGGCGGCGGCGGCGACGATCGCCGCGGTGCCGTCGGGCGAATCGTCGTCGACGACGAGCAATTGCAGCGCCGGATCGACGGCGAGCACCGCGCGGCACAACTCCCCGATGCTCTCGCGCTCGTTGTAGGTGGCCGTGACGACGAGCACCCTCCCGGTCGGCCACGGTTCCGCCGAGCGCAGGTCGTCCGTCCGCCGGTCGGCCGGCGGTGCGAATCGCTCGTTCGGATCGGCCGTCATCGGCGTCACTCCCCCCGGTCGCCGCGACGGAGGCGGGAGAACAGCCGTCGGCAGTCGTCCATGCGGACGGGAATGGCCGGCCAGACACCCTCCCGTGGGGGCGGCATCCACAGATCCTCTTCGATCACCAGCATGTCGGCATCGTCGGCGGCCGACACCGGGCCCGGCTCCGGCGACGCGACCGGATCGGCCGGGCGCGACGGGGCGGCGGGAGCGGCGACCTCGGCGGGCAACCTGCGCGCCAGCGCCGCCCCCTCGCGGCTGGCGACGTGACGGCGCGTGGCGAAGTCGTCCGGCCCCCGCACCACGCACCGTTCCACCCCGCTGCCGGGATCGGGGGTGAAGTACTCGGCGAACGGGTCCCCGGCGCCGTCGAAGACGATCTCGATCTCCGGGCCCGCCCAGGGGCAGGCGTCGTCCGGGGGCCCGCCTCCCTTCCCGCGCTTCCCCGTCGGCAGCGGGCGGTCATGGAACGTGTCGATCGGCGACCGCGGCTGCGGCACGTCGTCGGCACCCGCGTCGTCGGCATGGAGGCAGTCGTCGTCGGAGAGGGAGCCCTCCGCCGTGTCGCCGTCGAGCGCGCCGAACTCCACCACGGCCCCGTCGATGCCGCCGGCCGGAAGGGTGCCGTCGAACTCGTCCTCGGCATCGGCGTGCGGGTCCTCCCCGGCGGCCGGCAGGGAGGGGGACGGCAGCCGCTGGATGTCGCGCCACGCCGCGGCCACCCGGGTGGCGCCGATCCTCGTCCGGCCCGCCTCGGAGGCCTGCACGAGCGCGAGGTCGCAGAGTTGGTTGATCAGGCGCGGCACGCCGTCGGTGGCCGCGAAGACGGCGTCGTCGGCACCACGCTCGAAGACCGCGTCCCAGCTCTGGCCCGCGATCCGCATCTGCGCCCGCAGGTAGGACATCGTCTCCGCGTGATCGAGCGGCTCGAGGTAGAAGCGCACGCCGATCCGCTGGGCGAGGCTCTCCATCCTCGGCGTCCCGAGCCGCTCCTCCATCTCGGTGGTGCCGGCGAGCACGACGTGCACGGCGGGGAGCGGCGTGGGGATGTTGGTCAGCAGGCGCAGCTCCTCGAGCAGACGGGTGGGGAGCGTGTGCGCCTCGTCGACGAGGATCACCAGTCCCGAGCCGGTCGACGCCAGGCCGCGGACGCGTTCCACGACGCCGAGCCGCAGTTCCCCCTCGTCGATGCCCCGGTAGGGCTCGCCGATCTCCGCGAGGACCGACTGCCACAGCGCGCGGCGGGTGCAGATCCGCGCCCCGGAGAGCAGCGCCACGTCGAAGTCGTCGCGCACCTGCTCGGCGAGTTTCGCCAGGAGCAGGGTCTTGCCGGTCCCCGGCTGGCCGACCACCAACCCGATCCCCTCCGATCTCCGGACGGCGCGCTCGAGGCCGTGGAGGGCGGCGTCGATGGCGCGCGACGGATGGTAGAAGTCGATGCGGGGTGCGGCGAGGAACGGACGACTCGACGGCGGGCGACGCGGAGCGATCATCGGGCGGCGGTTGTCCTGGTGGTGGGCACCGGTCACGCCGTCGGATGGGCACCGCCGGCTCACCCCTTGTTTCGACCAGCCACGGCGCCTTCCTCCACCGGGACGGACGGGCATAGACTCTGTCGATCGACGAGACCCGGAAGGTCCTGACGGTGACGAGGATCGTGCCGCCCCCATGCCCACTCCTCCCCCTGCCCAGCCATCGCCGCCGAGGGACGCCCCGTTGTTCCGGGTGAAGATCTGCGGGGTGACCACGCCCGAGGACGCCTCGATGGTGGCGGATGCCGGGGCAGACGCCGTCGGGCTCAATTTCGTCGCCGGGTCGCCGCGCCGGCTCGACCCGGCCCGGGCCCGCGACGTGGCCGCGGCCCTCCCCGCCTCGGTCCTGCGTGTCGGCGTGTTCGCCGGACTGCCGGGAGCCGAGGTGGCGGCGATCGCCGACGCGGTCGGTCTCGACGCGATCCAGTTCCACGGACATCTGGCGCGGCCCGTGACGGGGAGGGGGGCCGACCCGTGGGATCCCCCGGAAGCCTGCGTCGCGGTCGCTCCCCGGCCGGTGATCAGGGCGGTGCGTCTCGACGCCGACGGACCGGCGGCGCGATCGCTCGATCGGGCCCGCACCTGGCTGCGGGCGGCCGGCGCGGCCGGTGCCCCCGTGGCGATGCTGCTGGTCGACGCCGGGGCGCCCCCCGGCCGGGAGGGTCCCCTCGGAGGCACCGGCCGCGTCGTCGACTGGCAGCGCCTCGTCGACGCGGGACCGGTCGGGGTGCCGCTGACGCTCGCCGGGGGGCTCACCCCGCAGAACGTCGCCGCCGCCATCCGCGGCACGGGGGTCGCCGCGGTCGACACCGCCAGCGGCGTGGAATCCTCCCCTGGCAGGAAGGAGCGGCGGCTGGCGGTGGAGTTCGTCCGCGCGGCCCTGGCGGCCTTCGCTGCGGCACGGGGCTCCGTCTGAACGCCGTCGTCCCTTTCCGATTCGCGGGCACCGGCTAAGATGCACCGTCGAGCGGGGATCCTCCCCCGCGGCACCTCCGCCCTTTCTCCGGGCAGTCCCCCGTTCGGGGGTTCCCCTCCCGGTCCCGCCACGTCGAAGGAGTGTCCCTTGTCCCACGTCGAAACCCGTCTCCCCTACAAGGTCGCCGATCTCTCCCTGGCCGATTGGGGCCGCAAGGAGATCATGCTGGCCGAGAACGAAATGCCCGGCCTGATGGCGCTGCGGGAGAAGTACGGGCGTTCGAAGCCGCTCACGGGGGCCCGCATCGCCGGATGCCTCCACATGACCATCCAGACGGCGGTCCTCATCGAGACGTTGCGTGATCTCGGCGCCCAGGTCACCTGGAGCAGCTGCAACATCTTCTCCACGCAGGATCACGCCGCCGCCGCGATCGCCAAGGCCGGCATTCCCGTCTACGCCTGGAAGGGGATGACCAACGAGGAGTTCGATTGGTGCATCGAGCAGACGCTGTTCTTCCCGGACGGCGAGCCGCTCAACATGATCCTCGACGACGGCGGCGACCTCACCGCCATGGT
>CAZMOU010000101.1:0-17271 GCA_964567835.1 uncultured Chitinophaga sp.
GGGATCGAGGTCATCACCTGCACCCTCCCGGTCCGCGGCTCCAGGGCGACCACGGCACCGGCGCGGCCGGCGACGGATACCATTTCGTCAGTCCCGAGACGTCGAGCACGCGTGCCTCCGTGTCCGGCCCGATCAAGCCGCCGACCCCGGTCCCGATCCGGATCCGGAACCGGCGGACGGCGCGGCGCACGCCGCGAGCCGGGCCCGCACCCCGTCCGGGATCGGCACCGGGACCGGCGCCGCGCCGGGACCGATGCGGCAGTGAACGGCGACCACCCGCCCCCGGGCCACCTCCCGACCGCCGTGACGGAAGTCGAAGATCCACGTCACGCTCGAGCGACCGATCGCCTCGACCGCCACGGCGATGTCGAGTTCGTCGTTGAACCGCACCGCCGAACGGTAGTCGCAGGCGGCGCTGACGCGTGGCCAGCTGAAGGTGTCGCCCGCGGGTCCGTCGGGGTGGTCGACGAGACGGATCCCCGCCCTGCGCAACACCTCATGCTCGGCCGACTCCATCCAGACGAAGAACGCCGAGAAATGGGCGATCCCGGCGGCATCGGTGTCGCGGAACTCGACCCGCCGGTGGACGACATGGCTTCCCGGGGACCCGGGTTGCGGGAGCACGGGATCAGTCATGGTGCCGGCGCCGCGCCCTCCGGAAGAAGCACGATCGACAGGCAGGACTCGCGCCACCAGGGCCGTGCTGCCCTGGCGTCCCCGACGGAACTGCAGGCATGCCGCCCCGTTCCGCGCGGATCCCTCGACGCCCGGCCACCGCCCGTCGGATCACTCGCCGACGTACGGCAGCAGGGCCATGAAACGGGCCCGCTTGATGGCGCTGGTCACCGCGTGCTGGCTCGCGGCGGTGCAGCCGCTCTTCCGCCGCCCGAGGATCTTCGCCTGCCGGTTCACCAGTTTGCCCAGGAGTTCGAGATCCTTGTAATCGACATACATCGGCCGGGGGCGGGCGCCGTCGATGTAGATCGGGTCGCGCCGCTTGACCTTGGCGCGGGGCTTGGCCTTCTTCTTGGCGAACTTGCCGAACTTCGGATTGGCGGGGGGCATCGTGTGCTCGTGGGGAACGGAACCGGATGGAGAGCCGAAAAAGTTTCCCGGGTCGGGTCAAGAACCAGACGACGACGGACCGGGCCGGGAACGATCGGTGACGCGCCGCTGACCGGGCTGCGGAGGGGCGACGCCAACCGAGCGGAGGATCGTACCACAAAAGCCTCGACGACGGGAGCCGGCGGGGACCGGGAAAACGCCGGTCCCCGCGCGGTCACGTCAGGAAAGAGGGGCGGACGGGCCGGGGGCCGGTCTGCCGCGATCGCCGGAGGTCAGTAGCGGTCGCCTCCGCGGTAGCCACCGCCGCCGCCACCGCCGCCGTAGCCACCACCCCCTCCACCGCCACCATAGCCGCCGCCGCCGCCGTAGCCGCGTCCACCGCCACCGGGACGCCCCCCACCACCCGGACGGGGCGTTCTTTCGCGGGCCTCGTTGACGGTCAGGGGACGACCGTTCATCTCGTGCCCGTTGAGTGCGGCGATCGCCGCCTGAAGGCCCTCGTCGGTCTCCATCTCGACGAAACCGAATCCGCGCGAGCGGCCCGTCTCACGGTCGGCGATCACTTCGGCCGATCGGACGGCGCCGTGTACGGAAAACAACTGCTCCAGATCGGACGACGTGGTGGACCAGGGCAGGTTTCGAGGACTCGGGAACGGGGAACGGCACACGAAAACACTCGGTCGGACCACGGGAACCCCCCCACCGGCGCCGGGCCGGGGACCACCGATCGCGCCTGGAAGCGCGACCGACGGAGGCCCCACCGACGGCGCGTGTTCTAGCATGTCACCCCGGACCGGACAACTCCGCACGCCTCTGTCAAGGGCTCCCCGGAGAGTCGGCCGTTTTTCCATCCCGACACCCGTCGGGGCTGTCGCGAGGGCGCCGTCCGGGGTGACACGGGGCCCGGTGCGGAGAGGGAACGCTTCGCCGGGGTGCCCGCTCAGGGAGAGCCTGCACCGGCCTCTTTCGGAAGACTTCCTCTGCGCGACTTCCGTCGCACTTCCTCCGCGGCACGCCACTCCCACGGGGCGATCGGGTCCTTGTCCACCCACAGCCCGAAGGTGCGGGCCCGGGCGCGGCGTTCCTCGGCTTCGAGGGCCACATCCTCGACGTCGTCCCGCTGGTACCAGGCCAGCCCGGCGGCCAGCATGTCGAGGGCCAGGTCGTTGCCGTTGATGCGCACGCGTGCCACGGTGCGACCGGCGTCGTCGGTGGCGACTTCGGTGACCTGGACGTCGCGGTTCCGCGTGATTTCGGCGAGGTGTTCGCGGGCGGCCGGACCGAAGGGCTGCCGCAGTTCCGGGGCGTCGATGCCGAAAATCCGCACCTTGCGGATGACGTCGTTCACGTCGCGCACGCGGAGCGTGTCGCCGTCGACGGCACCGGCGACGCGCCCGCTCCAGGTCTCGTCGGCGGCCGCGAGGGCCGACATGCACAGCACCGCGACGCCCGCGAGAATCGTCCGCATCCCCGTTCCTCCGATCCGGTTTTCCCCGATGATCGTCGATCACCGACCGACGTGGCAAGCGTGGGGCATCGGTCCCCGGACGGCTGCCCTCCCCGGGCGGGCATCGCAGGCCGCGGCCGCCACCCGGGTCCGCCGGGGCCCCGGGGAGAACGCCTCAGCGGGCGTCCCCCGCACCGGGGTCGCCGGCGGAGGTCGCCGTCGCGGGGCCGGGGCGGGCGCCGCCGCGTCGGATCCGTGACGCGAGTGCCAGGGAGGGCGCTTCGACGAGGTACCAGAACACGATCGCCGCGACCAGCGACCCGACGATCGCGGCGGCGATGGCGGCGAAGTCGACGAGACCGGAGTCGCCGTAACGGGCCAGGAAGCGTTGGATACGTCCGCCGATGGGGACGTGCACCAGATAGAGCGAGTAGGTGATCGCCGCGTAGGACGCGAGGAGGGGCGGGAGCGTGAACGTCGCAAAGCCGATCACGAGGACCGCGAACGAGCCCGCCGCGGCACTCTGCCATCCGGTCGTGAGGCAGGCCACCCCCGTGCAGAGGGCGACATGGAGCGCGAACCCGCGGCGCGAGTCGAAGCCGTTGCGCAGGCGGTAGGCCGCGATCCCGGCGAGGAAGAGAGGGCTCCAGGTGAGCAGCCATGGCGAGTGGACGGGGGTTCCGTAGGTCCGCGCCAGCGCGACGCACGCGAGGAGCACCGCGGCCTCGAACGCGAGATACCTCCCGATCGGCAGCGCGAACAGCGGATAGAGCAGCGCCGCCAGCAGATAGAACTGGAACTCGATCCCCAGCGTCCAGCACACCGGGTCGTACCAGCCGAGCCCGAGGATCCCGTTGAGGTAGCCGACGTGCGCGAGCGACTTCACGAGGGTGATGTCGGGCGGTTCCCCCTGGAACCCGGGCGCCAACGACGACAGGTACCACAAGAGCGCCGCCCCGGCGGAGGCGAGGAAGTAGGGGGGATCGAGCCGCACCAGTCGCCGGAGGAGGTAGTTGCCGCTGTCGGTGGGGAAGACGAATCCGCTCCGGTACATCGCGTGGGGAATGACGAACCCCGACACGACGAAGAACACCTCCACCCCGAGTCTGCCCAGTTCGGCCGGTTCGGCGATGGCGGGAAACCTCGACCCGCCGCCGATGTGCGCCCAGAGCACCGCGCTGCCGGCGAGGCAGCGGAGCAGGTCGACGCTGCCGATCCGGCGGCTCCCGGGTGCGGGGGACCGTTCGACGGGCGGGGCCGATCGGTCGCGTTCCACATTCCTCTCCCGGCAGGCCGTGGCCAAGGTGATCAGCCGCTGGATGCGGCGGCAGACACCGCCGGAGACGCAGGCTTTTTCGGAGACTTCCGCGGTGGAAAACGGTTCTTGGATGACTTCTTCCAGGGACAGCCCGGGGCCTGCGGTGGAAGGAGTCATCGACCGCCGGACGAGGCGATCGCAGGCTCGCGGTCGGTCGCGACCACGGGCGGCGTACGGGACCGGGCTTCGTCGGGCCCTCCGCCGCGTCCCCCGCGGGGCATCGCCGCCGCCGGCGAGCCCCACCGGCGTCCGGGCGGACCGGAGCCTGGCACGCGAATGGGCAGCACAGGACTCGAACCTGTGACCTCCACGGTGTGAACGTGGCGCTCTAACCAACTGAGCTAGCTGCCCGGATCTGCCTTCGGAAAGGCACCGAATCCTAGCATCCGTCCCGCGGCGCGTCACGGTCCCCGGGCGATCGCCCGGGGACGGCGGGGGGCGGCTCCGGAATCAGGCCGGTTCCTCGGCCGCCGGCGGGTCGAAACGCGGGGCCTGCGTCACCGGCCCGGCCCCGTCGTCGTCGCGGCGCCGGGACGGAGTTCGCCGCGATCCGGTCGGGGAGGCGTCGATGTGGGCGGAGATGTCCATCTCCCGCTGCAAGGACGCGAATTGCTTCCGCAGCTCGCCGATCGACTGCCCCACCGACTTCCCCACCTCGGGCAGCCGCTTGCCGTACAGCATCACGGCGATCGAACCGATGACCACGATTTCCATCGGACCGAGACCGAACATCGCGCTGGGTTCCGGGCGGAGGAGAGGGGAGCGGACGAGGTCAGAGGGCGCCGTCGCCCCGGCCGGCGGGGCCGTCGTCCTCGATCCCCTGCACGCCGCGCTTGAACTCGACGATCCCCTGTCCGAGCGACCGCATCACCTTCGGCAGGCGGGAGCCGAAGAGCACGAGGATCACCAGGCCGACGATGACCAGTTCGAGAGGACCAAGACCCATGAACGCGAGCATTGTCGGATCCCTGTGACCTTCCCTGGGGCGGGCGACGCACTCCTGAAGTCTAATCCCGGGGGGAGGGGGGTCAACTTGCCGGACCCCCGCGATCGATCGGCCCTGCCCGTGGGCCGCGCCACCGGAGCGGGCCGCGGCGGACAGTCTCGACCGGTCGGAAAAAGGCGATGCCGGCGGGTCTTGCCGCCGGCGAACGCCGCGCCCGGATCGGAGTGATGCCCCGGGGGTCGGCGGTCGGTCCGAGACCCGTCGTCCCGGACCGACCGCCAAGACCTTCCGGATCAGAAGTTCGCGTCGCAGCCGGGATCGACCTGTCCCACCATGTGCAGATGGTCGTGGTCGATGTAGATCACTTCCTGGCAGTCGTCGTCCACCAGCGTGTGCGGGACCGGCCAACCGACCCGCTTCACCTCCTGGAAGTAGACCGTGCACTTGTAGTGGGCATGGTGGAGTTGCGTGGGACCGACGAGGGGCAGGTGGCGGGGCGGGTCGATGTAGTCGGCGATCTTGCACTTCGAGATGCGGACGTGGTTCCGCTGCACCTCGTAGAGGAAGGGCCAGTTGCCCTCCACGGGCCGGGCCTTCTCCAGGGCCCGCATCACCTCGTCGTCGCTCGGCTCGTCGAGGGCCACGCACGGCCCGCCGGGCTGCAGCGCCCCCAGGATCGGCGTGCGCTCGTAGCGCTCGTACTCCCAGAACTGGTCTTCCTTGTTCTTCTGGACGCCCACCGGCACGGGGATCGGAAAGGCCAGGGGTCCGAGGTTCGGCCCCTGCGCCGCGATCCAGAAGCAACCGCTCTGGGTGACAGTGCCCGCGGCGATGACCACGGCGAGCAGGAGGAACCGGGCGGAAACCGTCATGGGAGACTCCTCGAACGGTCTGGAAAGGCGGTCGAGGCCGGAAGGGCCTGCCGGTTGTATCGACCGTGACGCCGTCGGACTTGCGGATTTTTCCGGCCGGGCAGGAAATGCCGGCTGGCCCCGCGGCGCCCAGGCCGGGGCGCGAACGACCGCGGCCCACCCCCGTTCCCGGGGATGGGCCGCGTGGCGATCTCGTTCGTCTCGAACCCGGGAACGAATCCCGGTTCCGGCTCAACGATGGTGGCTGTGGAGGTGCCGCTCGTCGAAGTCGAGCCACCACCAGCCGTCATCCCACTCGAGCGACACCCGGCGCCAGCCGAGCGGCACCTGGGGGTAGGGATAGAACGGGCCGATGTAGGGCCACGCGGTGGGGGAGTACTGGGTGGGATACTGGACCGCCGCGTAGTTGGGATAGGAGGCGTAGCTCGGCCAGGCGTAGTTGGGCATGTTCGGCCCGTCGCCCCGCATCGGCACGGCACCGGCCCCCACACCCATGCCGCGGGCCGGCATCGGGGCACCGAAGCCGCCGCCGGGGCCACCCATCGGCGGAGCCCCGCCGGGTCCCGCCGCGTAGGGCGCGCCACCGGCGTAGGGAGCCCCCTCGACCGGGGCCCCGTTCTCGGAGTACCGGATCGAGCCAGGCACCACCTGGCCGTCGCGGAGCCCGCCGGGAACGTTCCCCATGGCACCGTTCACGGCTCCCATGCCCTCGTTGACCATGCCGGAGTAGGCGCCGGGGCCGGGCAGATTCATCGGCTGACGCATCGCCACCGTCTGGCCGCCCATCGGCCCGCGGCTGGCGGCGTGGGGCTGGAGCGGGCGGGCGGGGGCCTGACCGAGGGGCCGCGGACCGGAGCCACCCGGGACCGCCCCCACCGCCTGCGTGAGTTGGACATCGCGACCATCGCCCCCCTTGGGCGTCTTGCCGAGTCCGACCGCCGCCCGGATCGAGGAGGGGATGGCGAACGCATTGAGCAGGCCACCGGAAGGGGCGGCCTCGTCGGCCGCCGGCTTGGCGACGGTGAGACGGTTGGCGACCCGTTCGACCCCTTCGGTGTCCTTGGCGATCTGCTCCGCGGCGGCGAGTTGGCCGGCGTCGCCGACCTCGCCGGCGAGGATCACCGTGCCATCCTTCTTGGCGTCGATCTGCACCCGATGACCCTTCACCGCGCCGCTCGCCTTCAGCCGTTCGGCCACGGTGGTGGCGAGATCGTCGGCGCCGGCGGCGGACGTCACCGCGGACGCCACGACCACCGCGACCAGGAACGTGGACCTGGAAATGGACATGCTTGACTCCTTGCTCGGCAGCACGGACCGGGGAACGGCGACCCACGGTCCGACCCGTCGGGGCCCTCGTGGATGCTCCTGCGGTCTTCAATCGGCCGCCGGTCGCACCGGACGGGAGTCTTTTTCCGATTCTCGCGGAAACGCGTCGGGCGCCGGTGATTCCGGCAGGATGGGGAGGGCGGGGAACCGGCTCAGGGGCGACCCCGCAGATCGACGACGGCGATCATCGTCATCAGGAGAAGCGTGACGGCCGACATCGCCGCCGCCCCCGGCCCGAACTGGATCGCGAACCCGCACAGACCCCCCACGAGGCCCAGCGCCCCGAGGCAGATCCACTGCGCGATCCCCTCGTACCTCGTTCCCTCGGCGACGCGGGACGACATCGACGCCACCAGGCCGACGGCCTGGATGCACCCGAACAGGCAGACCAGCGGCGCGCCGGTGAACGTTCCGAGCCCCATCCTCCAGCCTCCGTGCGGGACGATCCTGGGAACCGCTCAGCGAGCGGCCGTGGGCGGGGCCGGGCCCCGCTTCCTCACTGCCCCACCATCTCCTCGAGCTTCTTCTCGAGGTCGGCGATCACGAGGTTGCGATCCACGACCTTCCCCTCGGCGTCGAGGAGGAACATCGTCGGGAGCGTGAGCACGCCCAGTTCCTCCGCCAGGCGGCCGTCGAGCCCGCCCGCCTCGTGGAGCTGCGGCCAGGGGATCGGCTTCTGGGCGAGGTACTTGGCGAGGGCCTGCTTGTCGGTATCGAGCGCGATGCCCACCACGGCGAACTTCTTCGGCCCGTACTTGCCGTAGAGCTCCTTGATCTGGGCGATGTCCACCTTGCACGGCTCGCACCAGGTGGCCCAGTAATGGACGAGCACCGGCACGCCCTTGAGCGAATCGAGCGAGACCTTGGTCCCGTCGAGCGCCGTCCCGGAGAGGGCGAGGGTCCGCCCCACGCTCTCGAGCCGCCGTGCCGCCCCCCGCGCCTTCTTGGCGGAGCCGGAGTCGGGGAAGTCCTTGACGATCGCCCCGTACCGTGCGAGGGCGTCCTGCTCGTTGCCGCCGAACTCGTCGGCGATCCCCATCTGGAGGAGCGCCTCGGCGGTGTCGGGGGAGCTGGGATGATCCTTGACGAAGGCGGCCAATTCCTCGAGCCAGGCCGTCTGCACCTTGCCCACGTCGGCACCCGGCGCCTGCATCGCGGCGGCGTACCGCGCCGACGCGAGGCGGAAGGCCGCGAACGCCTGGAGCGGTTCGTCCGCCGCCACGGCGGCGACGATCTGCTCCAGTTTCTCGATGCCCTCGGGGAGGTCGCCCTCCTGCACCGACGCCGCGACCGTCTCAGCGAGTTGCTTCGTCCAGAACGCCTTCTGGTCCTCGTCCGCAGCCGCCACGACCTGTTCGAGAAGCCCCACACGATCCGCGGCGAGCTTGGCCCGCTCCGCGCCCGACGCCGTGTTGATCTTCGTCTCGATGGCGCGGAGTTGCTCGATGAGCGGCTTGAGTGCCTCGTTCTCCGGCGGCGACTCACCTGCGGCGGCGACGCTCATCCGCGGCGTGAAGAAGCCGGACGGCTCGGCGATCTCCCCCTTCGCGCCCGGGATCTGCGGCGCGTCGATCGGCCGCCACACGTCGCCGCAGCGGAGCAGCGACCCGACGTACACCTGTCCGGTGGCCCCCTTCTCCCCGGCATCGACGAGCGCGACGACGTTGTCGTACGCGAGCAGGTCGCGGCCCGCTCCGGCCGCACCGGCCGGGATCGCGCCCGGGGCGGAGGCGAGCATGTTGTTCCACTGGGCGGCGGGGCCGAACGGCGGCTGCCCCTTGACCAGCGCCGCGAAATCCTTCGCCGCCTTCGCCGCGCGGCCGACGAGTTCCGAGAGGAGGGGCTCCTCGACGCCGGCGGCGACGAGATCGTCCTTCGCGGGGAGGAGGCGGGCGAAGGCCTCCACGTCGCTGTTCTTGAGCGCGAGGACGATCTCGGCGGTCGCCTCCTCGGGGGACAGGGCCTTCCAGGCGTCGAGGGCGTCGTTCTCGTCCTCGTCCACGCCCCAGCGGCTCCCCCCGCCGTTCACCCAGCGGTACTGGTCGGGCTTGGAGTTGAAGTCCGAATCGACGTCGCGATAGACCTCGAGCCCGTCCTTGTAGTAGCTCCAGCGATCGACGGTGCGGTCGCCGTTGGTGTCGGCGAAGCTGCGGAGTACGTCCCCCCGCGGACCGCGCACCACCATCGCGTTGACCGATCCCTCCTTCTCCATCTTGAGCGTCGCCGACTTCGCCTCCTCGGGGGTGAGTTTCGTGTAGTCGACGTTCTTCTGCCGGGGGGACAGACCGAGCGCGTATTCCACCGTCGGCTGGGCCGCCGTCTCGCGGGGTGCGGCCAATCCGCCGACCAGCACGACGAGGATCGCCCCCAGAAACCGGGAACGGGGAGAGGGCAGGGAGGGGAAGGGGAGCGGAGCGGCGATCATGGGGAGGATTTCCTGGGAGGAAGGACGCGGGAGAAAAGTAGCGTGAAGCGTTGCCGGCGCCACCCCCACTTTCGCGGCGCCAGGCGCGGCGATCGGGGGGGGCGGAGCGCGCCCCGGAAGGCCGGGAGGAGCGGGGCGACTGCGCGGACTTTGCCGGCCGCGAGGGGGGGCGGCGGCGGTGGGTTGCAATCCGGTCCGCGCCGCCGATACTGGCATCCGGCCGGCGGTACCTGCCGGTCCGTCGCGCGCGTAGCTCAGTTGGTTAGAGCGCCACCCTGATAAGGTGGAGGTCCCAAGTTCGAATCTTGGCGCGCGCAGTCCCTGTCCCGCGGCACCCGACGTCCGCGGAATCCGGGGAGATCCGTTCCCCGCTGCCGTCCGGTCCACCGGCACCCCGCGGAGCGGCACGTCGGGGACGTAGCTCAATTGGCAGAGCATCGCGTTTGCAACGCGGGGGTTGAGGGTTCGAGTCCCTCCGTCTCCAGTGACCACGAGCCTCCGCCGCTCGCGGGCCGCGGGTGGACCCGGGAGGCCGTCGGTATCGTGATCGGCTCCCTCCGCACCCGACGCAAAAGCGCATGGCCAACGAGCGACGCGATCCGGCTCGGGGCCGCGCGAGTGTCAGGATCGCCCCCGGGAAACGCCTCGGTGGGCCGCGCACCGATCCCCTCACCGGCACCGCCACGCGTGACGTCCTCGAGCGGGCGCTTCGCCGCCTGGCAGGCCCTTCGGCGTCCGCCGATCCGCGGCCGGTGCACGCGGCCTGCCTCCTCGTCGACGTCGTCGGCCTGAAAGCCGCCAACGCCGTCGAAGGGTTCTCCCGCGGCGACGACCTCCTCCGTCGTGCCGCCGATTCCCTCCGCACGATCGCGCCGACGGCCCGGGTCATCGCCCGCCTCGGCGGCGACGAACTCGTCGCCCTCTTCACCGGCCCCCGCGCCCGCGACGAGGCCGACGCGGCCTGCCGGCTCGCCTGCGGGGTGGCGTCGCCGCGTCTCCGCGCGGCCTGGGCGGAGGTGGAGCGGGGTGTCCCCCCTGCGGCGCTCTTCGACCGGCTCTACGCCCGCTGCCGGGGTGGTGCGTGACGCTTCGCCGCGTCCCCCGCTCCCACCGTCACGACCGGCGTTTTTCCCTCGTCATCGAGGGTGACGCCTCCCGGCAGCCGAAGAGCGCCCCGGGAAAACCGCGGTCCAGACTGGACGGAAGCCACCCCGAAGCCGAATACTGATCGATTCCCCGCCTGTCGTCCCGCCCCGGTGCCGGCCCGGCACTCCCGCCCCCTCCCTCCGGAAGCGTCCGCCCCGACGGATGCCCCTCATGGCCAGCCCCTCCACCGCCACCCCGGCGGCCGCGTCGATTCCCCGCCGCGGAGACATCCGCAACATCGCCATCATCGCCCACGTCGACCATGGGAAGACGACGCTCGTCGACTGCCTGCTCCGGCAGAGCGGCCAGTTCCGGGCGAGCCAGCTCTCCGGCGAGCGCATTCTCGACTCCAACGACCTCGAGCGTGAGCGCGGGATCACGATCCTCGCCAAGAACATCGCGGTGGAGTGGAAGGGGACGAAGATCAACATCATCGACACCCCGGGCCACGCCGACTTCGGCGGCGAGGTGGAGCGCGTGCTGCGGATGGCCGACGGCGCGCTCGTCCTCGTCGACGCCGCGGAGGGGCCGATGCCGCAGACGCGTTTCGTGCTTTCCAAGGGGCTCGAGGCCCGCCTCCGCCCCGTCGTCCGCCCCGACGCCCGGCCGCTGGAGGTGCTCGACGAGATCCTCGGCCTGTTCCTCGAACTCGGCGCCGACGACGACCTGGCCGACTTCCCCTACGTCTTCGCCTCCTCGCGCGAGGGCTTCGCCTCGCACGACCACACCGTGCGTGAGGGGACGATGGAGCCGCTCCTCGACATGGTGCTCGAGAAGATCCCCGGTCCCGCCGTCGACCCGACGGCCCCCTTGCGGATGCTCGTCACCACGCTCGACTGGTCCGACTACGTCGGCCGGATCGCCATCGGCCGCATCGAGTCGGGGGAGCTGCGCAAGGGCATGCCCGTCGTCCGCTCCACCTCGAAGGACACGCTCGTGCCGGCCAAGATCGTGGGCCTGCAGTCGTTCGACAAACTCGGCCGCATCGACGCCGACACGGCCACCGCGGGCGACATCTGCGCGATCAGCGGCATCGAGGACGTGGAGATCGGCGACACGATCTGCGATCCGGCCGACGCCCGGCCGCTGCCGCGGCTCACCGTCGACGAACCGACGCTGAACATGGTCTTCGGCGTCAACAGCTCGCCGCTGGCCGGCCGCTCGGGCAAGTACCTCACCACGCGTCACATCCGCGACCGGCTCATGAAGGAGCTGGAGAAGAACGTCGCCCTCCGCGTGGAGCCGATCGAGAACTCCGACAACTTCTCCGTGTCGGGCCGCGGCCTCCTCCACCTCTCGGTGCTCATCGACACCATGCGCCGCGAGGGCTACGGGCTCTCCGTGGGCAAGCCGCGGGTCATCCTCCACCGCGAGGCGGACAAGGTCCTCGAGCCCTTCGAGACGCTCGTGGTCGAGGTGCCGCACGACAAGCTCGGCCCCGTGATGGAACTCACCGGCTCGCGCCGCGGCCAGCTCGTCCACATGGGCAACCGGGGCGAGTTCGCCCATGCGGTGTTCTCGATCCCCGCCCGCGGCCTGATCGGGCTCCGGACGCGCGTCCTCAACGCCACGCAGGGGATGGCGATCATGCACCACCGCTTCGAGAAGTGGAGCCCGATGGAGGGGGAGGTGGCCGGCCGCGCCAACGGCGTCCTCATCTCGATGGTGCCGGGAAAGGCGGTGGCCTTCGGCCTCGACGGCCTCCAGGAACGGGCCGACCTGTTCATCGCCCCGGGGGACGAGGTCTACGAGGGGATGGTGGTCGGGGAGAACGCCCGCAGCGAGGACATGATCGTGAACCCGACCAAGGAGAAGAAGCTCACGAACATGCGGGCCACCGGGAGCGACCGGAACATCCTCCTGAAGCCCCCGCGGCGGATGTCGCTCGAGGAGGCGCTCGAGTACATCGAGGAGGACGAACTCGTCGAGGTGACCCCCGACGTGATCCGCCTCCGCAAGATCCTCCTCTCCGAGCACGACCGCAAGCGCCAGAGCCGGGCCAAGGCCTGACGCGCCGGCCGGCGTCCTGCCGCCGCGCGCGCGGCCGGTCCGTGGGGGACCCTCGCCGGAGCGGATCAGAACGTGTAGACGTGCCCGGGGCGGACGAGCTCGACGTCGTGGAGGCTGAGTTCGTCGAGTTCGCGGGCGATCTGCGCCGCGTACCGCGCCTTGCGGTGGACGACGATCTTCCGCACACCCTCCGCGATCTTCGCCACCTCGGCGGGGAACGTCCGCGTGCAGAGGTGGCCGGAGAGCGCCGCCAGATCGCTGTGCGTCGAGGGAAAGCTCGCCTCGAGGAACACCGCGCGCAGGTGGGGCACGTCGGCCAGATGCTCCCAGAGCAGCTGCGTGGGACCGGTGTCGGAGGGAAAGGCCACCGCCGAGACGCCGTCATCGACCACCAGCCCGATCGTCTCGACCCCGTGCGACACCGGCACCGGCGTGATCGTCATTCCGGCGCGTTGCACCGGCACCATCGGCTCCAGGACGGTCGTCCGCAGGAAGGCGTTGTCGGGGCGTGAGAGACGGAAGAAGTCGGGCCAGACGCGTCCGTTGAAGATGTCGCCGTGGAGGAAGTCGAGAACATCGGCCGACGCCAGCACCTCCACGCAGTCGGGGCCGGCCGAGTAGGCGTTGTCGAGAAAGATCGGCAGCGACGCGATGTGGTCGAGATGCTCGTGCGTGATGAAGACGTGGCGCACCGCCTGCTGGCGGTCGAGATCGGCGAGGAAGCCGACCGAGCCGGCGTCGATGGCCACCGACCCGTTGACGAGGAACGACACGAGGAACTGCGTGTCGGTCGGGGGAAAACTCGAGGGGAGGAGTTCGATCTGCATGGTGGTACCGGGCGGGTTCGGGTGCCTCGTCTCTCGTGACGCTAGTGCGAGAAGAACTCGTGGATCCGCCGGATGAGGTCGGGGGGCGGCGGCTCGGGGGCGCGGCCGCTCGCGGCGAGGGCCCGGCGACGCTCCTCGAGCCGCGCCGACAGGGCCGACGACAGGGCGTCGAGCAGCCCGGGCTCCTCCGCCACGAGGCTCCCGAAGGCTTCCTTCCGCACCTCGAGGACGCGCGTCTCGGACAGGGCCACGACCGTCGCCGACCGCGGGGCGCCGGTCATCGCCGACATCTCCCCGAAGTAGTCGCCGGGACCGAGGCGGGCGACGACCACCGGCATCGCCCCCTGATCGTGCGCCGTCACCTCGACGTCGCCGTCGAGGAGGATGAACATGCTGTCCCCGGGCTCCCCCTGACGGATCACCGGCTCCCCCCCGGCGAAGTGCAGCTCGCGCGACTCGTCCGCGAGGCGGCGGAACTGCTCGGGCCGGAGCCCGTCGAGGAGGCCGACGCGCTCGAGCGACTCGACGCGCCGGGCGAGGATCGTCTCGGCCGGCTCGGGGGGGACGGCCGGCGAGACCTCCGTGAGACGGATCGACTGCGTGGCGACCGGGATCTCGATGCCGTGGCGCGCGAGGGCGAACCAGATCCGGTCGCGTGCCATGCCGTCGACACGGTCGCGCTTGTCGAAATCGACGGTGAAGAGACGCACCCAGTATTCGATGCCGCGCTCGGTGAAGGCGTTGGTGACCACCGACGGAGCCGGATGCTCGAGCACGCCGAAGCTGCCGCGGAGCGCCTCGACGATGATCCGCTGCACCTTCTGCGGCGAGACGGCGTAGGGGGCGGTGACGTAGATCGAACGGCGCGACCAGGCGTCGGGCTTGGTGAAATTGCGGATCGACGCCTGCGCGAGCTGGCCGTTGGGGATGATGACGTAGGCCTCGTCGAGCGTGATCACCTTCGTGGCCCGCCAGTTGACCTCCACCACCCGGCCGATGTGGGCCTGGTTCGTGTCGTACTGGATCCAGTCGCCCACCTCGAAGGGATGCTCGGCGTGGATCGCCAGGCCGGCGAAGACGTTGCCGAGCGTGTCGCGGAGCGCGAAGCCGAGCACCGCCGTGAGCACCGCCGAACCGGTGAGGAGCCCGCCGGGCTCGATTCCGGCGTCCCACATCACCACGAACAGCGCGAGCACGAGGAAGGCGAAGCGGAGGATGTCGATGAAGATCTTGGGAAGCGGCTTCGAGAGCCGTTCCCACACCGACACGACGACGACGACGAGCAGCGACTGCAGCGCCGACGCGACGAGAAAGAACCGGAGCACGTGGTGGGAACGATCGGCGCCCCCCATCGGGGGCCGCGGGAAGATCGCCAGCAGGAGGAGCACCGCCGCCGCCGTGGCGAGCAGCCCGATCGACGGCCAGGCGAGGCGGCGCCGGCCGCGCGGCGCGGTCGCCAGGTAGGTCGCCAGGAGCACGAGCGCCAGGATCGCCTCCCTGGCCGCCGTCCCATCGCTCCATCCGGCGATCGAGAGGAGCGACCGGTCCAGGGCTCCTGAGGGATCACTGGCGGAGAACATCGGAGGAACCTCGGGGGAAGAGACGGGGCCCGACGGGACCGATCGGACCTCGGGCGGCGGCGGGAAGGGGCAATTGTGGGCTCGGTGACGACAACCGACAATCGGTCCGCCGGTGCTCCGCGTCCCCCGTCCCGGGGCCGGTTTCCGCCCAGGCGGTCGCGTCGGAGGGCTTCGCGCCGAAGGGGCGGGATGGACTTTTCCAGCCGCCACGGCTATGTTCCGGGTTCGTCTTCAGGTCCAACCAGTCCACGGGTCTCGTATGGTCAAGCTCACGGTTCGCGAACGGGAGAGCATCCAGGAGGCGGTGCGCCGCTTCCGGAAGTTGGTCGAGCGCAGCGGCATCAAGAAGGAGATGCGGCGGCGCGAGTTCTTCGAGAAGCCGAGCGAAACCCGCCGGCGGGCCCGCCTGCGGGCCGAGCGCCGCACCAAGCGCAACCGTCTCCTCGGCGTCTGACGGCCGGGGTTCGACCTGGACGCGAGCCGCGCCGGCAGCGCGGCACGCGCGACCGTGCCGTGGGGTGTTCAGCCGTCGCCGACGACACGCTCCCAATCGAGGGCGATGTCGACCCACGGGGCGCCATGGGTCGGCCAGCCGCTGCTGATCCGATCGATCCCCGTCGCGGCGATGGCGCCGGCCGTCTGCGGTGACACGCCCCCGGAAGCCTCGAGGATCGTGCCGGGGCGGACCCGGTCCCTGATCGCGACACCCTCCGCCAGCTCCGCCGGCGCCATGTTGTCGAGGAGGACGATGTCGGGGCCGGCCTCGAGCACGGCGGGGAGCGGCCCGAGCGAGTCGAGTTCGATCTCCACGACCATCGACGCGGCCCGGGGAGCGGGGAAGGAACGTTCCACGAACGTCCGGGCGCGACGCACCGCCGCGGCGGGATCACCGCCGGCCGCGGCGACCGCGGCGAGATGGTTGTCCTTCACGAGGATCGCGTCGTAGAGGCCGAGGCGATGGGTCATCCCGCCCCCCGCCCGGGCGGCGAGCTTGTCGAGGATCCGCCACCCGGGAACCGTCTTGCGGGTGTCGTACACCTGGCACGACGTCCCCGCGACCGCGTCGACGAGGCAGCGCGTCGCGGTGGCGACGCCCGCCATCCGTCCGAGGACGTTGAGCACCGTGCGTTCCGCCGTGAGGATCGTGCGCGTCGGCCCGGCGATCCGGGCGATCACCCCCCCCGCCGCCACCCGCTCGCCGTCGGCGGCCAGCGGCCTCCACTCCAGGCGCGGGTCGATCGTCGCCGTCACCACCTCGGCGACGCGCACGCCGGCCACGATGCCGGGCCGGCGGGCGACGACGTCGAGCACCGCCCGGGCGTCGGCCGGCACCAGGGCCACGCTCGTCCAGTCGCACTCGTGCCCCAGATCCTCCTCGAGCCAGTCGCGCGTCCGTTCCACGACGAGCCGCTCGACCGTCTCGCTCCATTCGAGGGGGCGGTGGTCGCGGACGGTGACGCGGGCGGGGCGGGCGGGGGACGTCATGACGACTCCGCGGGGCGGGGGAGACGGCTGGCCGACGACAGTCTATCGACCGACCCCCGGCCGGAGACGACGGGGGCTGCTACGATTTCCCCATGGTCCCCGCCAGCGACAGCCGTGCCGAGCGCCTCATCCCCAGCGGTGCCCGACCGCTCATCGCCCTGGTGGTCGGTGCAGGGCTCGTTTCGATGGCGATCTGGTACGTCGCCGCGGGCGGGTTCCAGGGGGGACTCGTCGATCACGACGCCCCCCCGAGGACGTCCCTCGCCTTCACGGTCGACCTGAACTCGGCCGGCCCGGTCGAACTCGCCCAGCTCCCCGGGGTCGGGCCGGCGCTCGCCCGCCGGATCGTCGACCACCGGACCGTCGTCGGGCCGTTCACCCGCGTCGACGAACTCCTCGACGTGCCGGGCATCGGCCCGCTCTCGCTCGAGCGGATGCGCCCCCACCTGCGGCCCCCGGTCCCGACGCCGCCCGCGGCGGAGACGAAGCCATGATCCCGCGCCCCGGCGTCTTCGAACTCGTCGCCCCCTACGAGCCGGCGGGCGACCAGCCGCAGGCGATTCAATCCCTCGTCCGCGGCGTCGAGGAGGGGCGGGCCTCGCAGGTGCTCATGGGGGTCACCGGTTCGGGGAAGACGTTCACGATGGCGAACTGCATCGCCCGGGTCGGTCGCCCCGCGCTCGTCCTCTCCCACAACAAGACGCTCGCCGCCCAATTGTACGCCGAGTTCCGCGACTTCTTCCCCCACAACGCCGTCCACTATTTCGTCAGCTACTACGACTACTACCAGCCCGAGGCCTACATCCCGCAGCGCGACATCTACA